>NZ_JBUDHV010000008.1:159035-233164 GCF_054956795.1 Streptomyces sp. SYSU D01066-1
TGCGCGTCGTCCATGCCGGTGAACCGCGTCCGCCTCAACCCCTGATTTCTGAGGGTGACGGCCGGGTGCCCATCTGTGACACCTTGGGTGGCGACCGGCGTCCACGAGCAGAGGTGACCATGGCGTTGGCGTACATCATCGACGGCGGACTGGGTGATCCGCCCGGCACCGGCACCGACCTGTACGACGGCCACCCGGCGGTCCGCGAGGCGTACGCGCGTGCCGCCGAGTGGACCGGCGTGCCCGTGGAACGGCTGCTCAGGTGGGAACCCGACCAGGCCGTCGAGCACCGGGAGGTGGGCGCCGTCCGGCGGGCGGCCGTGGTGTTCGGGACGTGCGACGTGCTGGCCGGGCAGGGCGTGCGGCCCGATGTCGTCGGCGGGATGAGCCTGGGCGGCCTGATCGCCGCGGCGGTCGCCGGCGCCGTGGGCAGGCGGGAGCTGTGCGAGCTGCTCGCGGGCATGCGTGAGGTGCCGCGGCCGGCCAGGCCGCGGGGGGAGCCGGACCCGGCCCAGGGAATCGCCCGACTGCGCCTGCCCGCGGGGATGACGGCGGAGGAGTACGCCGGCGGGTTCCCGGACGGGGTGTACCTCGCGGCGGACATCGGGCTCACCCCGGACGGCGGGGCGCGGGTGGTGCTGCTGTCCGGATACCGCGACGCCCTGCGGCGGCTGGCCGAGCGGATCCCCGACCGGGAGGCGCTGCGCGTCTCGCCGACCGCGACCCGGGCCTTCCACTCGCCGTTGCAGGACCACGTCAGCCGGTTCGTCGGGGTCTGGGCCGAGGCCACGGCGTTCCGGGACCCCGAGGTCCCGCTCGTCGGGGGCACCGAACCCGGGCGGTACGCGACCGCGGGGCAGGTGCGGGAGATGTTCCGCCGCAACCACACCCACCCCATCAGCGTGCCCCGGCTGGCCGGACGCCTGGCGGAGCACCGTACCCGGCTGTCCCTCCTGATCGGTCCGGCCATGGTGGACCGCTATCTCGGCGCGCTGGACCACGCCGTCGTGCACATCCAGCACCAGGACCACATCCCCGAGGCGCTCGACTCCGTCCACGAATCCGGAACGCCCCTGCGCGGCCTGTGAGGAGCCCATGGTGGAAGACCTGAACCGATGGCTCGGCCAGGACCTCGACGAGTGGACGCGCCGGGTGGTGGCCCGCCACTTCGATCCGGACACGGGCAGCCCCTACTGGCTGGAACGCGCGGCGGCCCTGCCCTTCGACCCGCGGGACGTCAAGCGTCACGAGGAACTGATCGAGTTCGGTCCGTTCCCGCTGGCCGACCTGCGCACGCGCGACCCCGCCGACCTCGTGCCGCGGGCGGTGCCCAGGCCACTGGCCGGCCGCGTCTACGAGTCCGGCGGCACGACCGGCGATCCCTGCCGGGTCCTGTACACCGACGCGATGCACCGGCACCGCGTGCTGTGGCGCCGCCGGGGGCTGGAAGCCGCGGGGTTCGAGCCGGGGCGCGTCTGGCTGCAGGCCACGCCGACCGGGCCGCACGTCATCGGCAGCGGCATCGGGGACCTCGCGGATCACCACGGGGCGCGCGTCCACACGGTCGACATCGACCCGCGGTGGGTCAAGACCCTGGTCAGGCAGGGGCGCCGGGCGGAGGCGGACGCGTACACCCGGCACGTCGTCGAGCAGATGGCCCATGTGGTGCGGGGGCAGCCGGTCGACTACCTGACCACCACGTCCGTCCTGTTCGACGCCTTCGCGCGGACCGCGCCCGACCTCGCGGGCACGCTGAAGGGCGTCTGGCTGGGCGGCACCCAGATCACTCCCGGCATGTACCGGTCGTTCACCGAGGTCCTGGCCGGCGGGGCCCTCGGACGCACCTACGGGAACACGTTCGGCAGCGCGGCCGGCCTGCCCGCCTCGGCGGACGGCAGGGTGCTGCCGTACGTACCGCACCATCCGCAGGTCGTCATGGCCGTCACCGACCGGAACGACTGGCGGCGGACCGTACCGTACGGCGCGCTGGGCCGGGTCCGTCTGACGGTCCTGCACGAGGACCTCTTCCTCCCCAACATCCTCGAACGCGACCAGGCGATGCGCTACGACACCGGTCCGGACTGGCCCTGTGACGGCGTCGCCAACGTCCGGCCCCTCCAGATCACCGACACCGCGCCCGAAGGCATCTACTAGTTCCCGGCCCGGCCGCGGGCTGCCGAGCGGGCGCGACCAGCCTTCGCCGACTTCAGATGGTGAGATCATGGCGTTTCGCGTGCTGCGCTGTCTTCGACCGGGCGACAGCCCCTTCAGCTATGTGGTGTTCCCGCCGGCGGGGGGCTCCCGCGCCACCTGCGGGCCCCTGGCGCGGGGCGCGGCTCCGGGTGAGGTGTGGGGCGTGGAGTACCCCGGCCGGGGCGCGCGGGCCGGCCTCCCGGCGGCGGACTCGCTGCTCTCCCTGGCCGCCGAGGCGAGCGCGGAACTGCCGTCCGCCGTCGGCGCGCACCGGCTGCCGCGGACCGTGCTCGTGGGCATCAGCATGGGGGGCTTCGTGGCCTTCGAGGCGGCGCGGCTGCTGGACCGTCCACCGGCCGCGCTGGTCGTGGTGGGGGTGGGCGCCCCGGCGCACGGCCGGCTGCGCACCACCGCGCTCACCGACGCCGAGCTGCTCCGGCTGATCGAGGGCAGCAGGCTGCTGGACACCGCGCGGCTGCGGGAGCATCCCGAGATGCTGGACTACGCGCTGCGCACCCTGCGCGCCGATCTGCGGATGACCGGGGAGTACGCGGGGCCGGGCGCGGGGCCGGGTGCGGGGCCGGGTGTGGATACGGCGGCGGGTGCGAGTCCGGGTGCGGGTGCGGATACGGCGGCGGGCGCGGGTGCGGGTGCGGAGGCCGGTGCGGGCGCGGGCGCGGGTGCCTGTGCGGGTGCGCTGTCGTGCGACCTGGTGGCCATGTACGGGGCCGACGATCCGCGGCTGGACGACAGCTCCGCCGAATCCTGGCGGCGGTGGGCCGGGGGCCGGTTCGCCGCGCGGGTGCTGCCCGGGTCCCATCTCGACGTGCTCACCGCGGACGGTGCCAGAACGTTCTGGCGGACCTTGACCGGCCTCGGCCGCGAAGGGTTCGACGTGGCCGGGGACGGGACCGGAGGCGGGGGCGGGGACGGGACCGGAGGCGTGGCCGGAGCTGGAGGCGTGGCCGGAGGTGGAGGCGTGGGCGGGGGCGTGGTCGTGCCGGGGCATGTGTCCGTCGCGGCGAGGCGGTCGTCGTCATGAGGCAGCCGGCGCACGGGCGGATCGCCGTACCGGGCGGGGACGTGCTGCGCGGGCCGCGGCGTGCACGGCCCGAGCGCGCGTGGTGGGAGCCGTTCGTCCGCAGGGCGCGCGAGACACCGGGGCGTACGGCGCTGGTGGCGGGCGGCGCGGCGTGGACGTTCGGGGCGCTGGACGGGGCGACCGACCGGCTGGCCGCCCTGCTCGCCGCGCGGGGGGTGGGCCGGGGCGACATCGTCGCCTGTGTGATGGACCGTTCGGCGCGAGCCGTGATGGCCGTCCTGGCGCTGGCGAAGCTGGGCGCCGTCTACCTGCCGCTCGACGCCCACGCCCCCGGCCACCGGCTGGCCGGCCTGGTCCGCGACGCGGAGCCGGTCGCGGTGCTCTCGGACCTGGCGGACCCGCCCGACGTGGGCACCGGTCCCTGGACGCGGCTCGCCCCGCCCGAGCGCGACGCGCCCGCCGACCTCGGACGGTGCCTGCTGTCACGACGGCCACGGGACACGGCGCCGACGCCGGCGGCCGGCCCGGCCGGCTCCGGTGACGTGCCCGTCTACCTCGTCTACACCTCCGGATCGACCGGCCGCCCCAAGGGGGTGCTCGTCGGCAACCGCGGTCTCGTCAACCTCCACGGCGAACTGGAGGAGAACTTCTTCGGCCTGGCGGGCGGCCGGCGGTCCCCTGCCGAGCGGGGCGCCGAGCGGGTCGCGCACGGCGTCCCCTGGTCGTTCGACGCGTCCTGGAACCCGCTGCTGTGGATGGTCGGGGGCCATGAACTCCACGTCCTCGGCGAGGAGGAGCGCGCCGACCCGGAGCTGTACGTCCACACGGTCCGCGCCCGACGCCTGAGCGTCGTCGAGGCGGTGCCCACGGTGGCCGGCGCCATGGTGGACGCGGGACTGCTGGCGGCCGACACCCGGCCGGGCGCCCTGCTGATGGGCGGCGAGGCGATCGGCGCCGGGCTGTGGAACCGGCTGCGCGAGGTGCCCGACATGGTCTCGGTCAACCTGTACGGCCCCACCGAGTGCACGGTCTTCGCCACCGCCTGCCGCCTGGACGAGCATCCGGTGCCCGGCATCGGCCGGCCCATCGCCAACACCGCGCTCCGGCTGGCCGACGAGGAGGGACGTCCCGTGGCGCCGGGCGCCACCGGCGAGTTGTGGCTGGGCGGGGCGAACGTCGCCCTCGGCTACTGGCGCCGGCCCGAACTGACCGCCTCGCGTTTCGTGACCGGTCCGGGCGGGTCCGGTCCGGATGAGTTCGGTTCGGATGAGTTCGGTCCGGGCGGGTCCGGTCCGGATGAGTTCGGTCCGGGCGGGTCCGGTCCGGATGGCTCTGGTCCGGACGGTTCCGGACCGGGCGGGTCCGGACGCTGGTACCGCACCGGTGACCTGTGCCGTCTCCTGCCGGACGGCCGGCTGGACTTCCGCGGCCGGCTGGACGGACAGGTCAAGATCCGCGGGCAGCGGGCCGAGCCGGGCGAAGCCGAGCACCTGCTGCTGTCCTGCCCCGAGGTGCGGCAGGCGGCGGTCGTGGCCACGGGTGACGGCCTCGACCGGCGGCTCGTCGCCTACGTCGTCGCCGATCCCGCCCCGGCCGGCACCGCCGAGCTGCTGCGCGAACGCCTGCGGGAGCGGCTGCCCGGCTACCTCCTGCCGAGCCGCATCACCGTGGTCCGCCGGCTGCCGCTGACCGCGAACGGCAAGATCGACCGGGCCGCGCTGCCGGCGGTACGGGACGACGCGCCCGTCCGCACCCGGACCGGCCAGGCCGCGCCGACGCCGCCGCGGACGCCCACCGAGCGGAGCGTGGCCGCGCACTGGCGGGAGGTGCTGGGGACCACCGTGACCGACGTCCACCAGGACTTCCTGGAGGCGGGCGGGGACAGCCTGCGGGCGGCGCAGCTGGCCGCCCGGCTGCGTGGGGCCGGGTTCGCCTGTCGGCTCCAGCACGTGCTCGAACACCCGACGATCGCGGAGCTGAGCGCCGCGCTCCCGGCCCCAGGGGGCCCAGAGGCCGACACCTCCCCGGAGAACGGAGTCACACGACCATGAGCACAGACACGTACGACCTCATCGTGGTGGGCGGCGGGCCGGGCGGGTCGACCGCGGCCACCCTGGTCGCGCTGGACGGCCACCGCGTCCTGCTGCTGGAGAAGGAGAGCTTCCCCCGGTACCAGATCGGGGAGTCCCTGTTGCCGTCGACCGTGCACGGCATCTGCCCGCTGCTGGGCGTGGCCGAGGAGCTGGAGCGGGCCGGGTTCACCCGCAAGCGGGGCGGCACGTTCCGCTGGGGCGCCAATCCCGAGCCCTGGACGTTCTCCTTCGCGCTGTCCCGCCGGATGGCCGGTCCGACCTCCTTCGCCTACCAGGTCGAGCGCACGAAGTTCGACAAGATCCTGCTGGACAACGCGCGCCGGGCCGGGGTGGACGTGCGCGAACGCCACACCGTCGTCGACGTGCTGCGCGAGGACGGCCGCGTCGGCGGGGTGCGCTACCGCGACGCCTCGGACGGGCAGGAGCGGGAGCACGAGGCACGGGCGCGCTACGTGATCGACGCCTCCGGGCACCGCGGCCGGCTGCACAACGCCGTGGAGGGGCGGCGGGAGTACTCGCCCTTCTTCCGGAACCTGGCGCTGTTCGGCTACTTCGAGGGCGGCCGTCGCCTGCCCGAGCCCAACGCGGGCAACATCCTGTGCGCCGCGTTCCCGTCCGGCTGGTTCTGGTACATCCCGCTGTCCGAGACGCTGACCAGCGTGGGCGCCGTGGTCAAGCGCGAGCTGGCGGCCAAGGTGCAGGGCGATCCGGAGGCGGCGTTCGACGCGCTGATCGACGAGTGCCCGATGATCAGGGACTTCCTGTCCGGGGCGCGTCGCGCCACCCACGAGCCCTACGACCGGCTGCGCGTGCGCAAGGACTACTCCTACGACCGCACCGCCCTGTGGTCGCCCGGCATGGCCCTGGTCGGGGACGCGGCCTGCTTCATCGACCCGGTGTTCTCCTCGGGGGTGCACCTGGCCACCTACGGGGCGCTGCTGGCCGCCCGTTCGGTCAACGCGGTGCTGGCGGACGAGGTGGACGAGAAGCGCGCCTTCGGCGAGTTCGAGGCGCGTTACCGCCGCGAGTTCGCGCTGTTCCGGGACTTCCTGACGGCCTTCTACCAGACGCACGTGGACGAGGAGTCCTACTTCTGGCAGGCCCGCAAGGTCACCGGGCAGGAGGGCGTGTCCAAGGAGGCGTTCGTCGACCTGGTGGGCGGGGTCTCCGGAGCGGACTTCGCGCGCGCGCAGGAGCCGCGGGGCGGCCTTGACGGGCAGGCCCCCGGCGGGCCGGGCGGTGTGGGTGCCGCGGTCACCTCGATGCGGGAGGCGATCGCCGCTCCCGACGCGTCCGGCGACGTGACGGGGATGCTGCGCACGAGCACCGTGCGCGAGGTGCTGTCGGCCGGCACCGAACTGCAGCTGCGCGCCCTGCTGGGCACGGGCCAGGCCGAGCCGCCCATGTTCGAGGGCGGGCTCACCGCCTCCACCGACGGACGGCGCTGGGTCGAACCGCAGCCGGCCGGACGGCCGTGACGGGCGTTCCCCACCATCCCGGAGGCACTTCCCCCCGGAGGCACTTCCCCCCGGAGGCACTTCCCCCCGGAGGCACTTCCCCCCGGAGGCACTTCCCCCCGGAGGCACTTCCCCCCGAAGGCACTTCCCCCCGGAGGCACTTCCCCCCGAAGGCACTTCTCCCAGGAGGCACCGTGTCCGTCGTCGCCGATTCCGCCGGTGTCGCCTTCCGGCTCGGCCGCACCGTGCTCGAACCCGCCCATCTGGAACGGGCGGGCGCCCCCTTGCGGGTCGTGCTCGACGAGGAGGCGCTGACCCGGCTGGCCGACTGCCACCGCTTCGTGCGGGAGCGGGTGTCCGGCGGGCCCGCGGTGTACGGGGCGACCACCGGGCTGGGGGCGCTGGCCGGCTTCCCCGGCCGGGCGGAGGCCGCCGACCAGTGCGAGAACGTACTGGCGCACCTGGGCGCCGGGCAGGGACCGGACCTGGAGCCCGCCGTCGTGCGGGCGGCGATGCTGGTGCGGCTCGTGTCGCTGGGCCGTGGCCGCAGCGGGGTGTCGTGCGAGGTGGTCGAGTGCCTGGCCGCAGCCCTCGGCTCGGCGTTCGCCCCCGCCGTGCCCCGGTTCGGGTCGCTGGGCGCCAGCGGCGATCTCGTTCCGCTCGCCGCCCTCGTCTCGGCGTTGCGCGGACGCGGACACGCCTACCTGGACGGCGAGCGCCTGCCCGCCGGCGAGGCCCTGCGCCGGGCCGGTCTGCGGCCCCTGACCCTCACCGGCCGCGACGCGCTGGCACTGGTCAACGGCACGTCCGTGACCTTGGCGGCGGCGGCCCTGGCCCTGGTGAGCCTGGAGCGTTCGCGCAGGGCCGGTACGGTGCTGTCGGCGCTGCTGGCGGACGTGGTGGGGGCCGCGCCGGGCCATCTGTCGGCCTCGCTGCTGTCGGCGTTCGGCCACCCCGACAGCGCCGCCGTGGGCACCGAGCTGCGCGCGTACCTGGACGGGGTGGTCCCGGCCACGGCCAGGCCGTTGCAGGAGCCGTACTCGATCCGCTGCGTGCCGCAGCTGGTCGGCGCGGTGGGGTCGGCGATCCGGTACGCGGACTCCGTGGTCCGGGACGACCTCGGCGGTGTCAGCGACAACCCGCTCTTCTTCGCGGAGAGGGACGAGGTGGCGCACGGCGGCAACTTCTTCGGGCAGCACGTCTCCTTCGCCTCCGACCTGCTGTCCCTGGTCGCCACCCAGCTGGGCAACCTCGCCGAACGGCAGCTGGACCTGCTCATCGACCCGGGCCGCAACGGCGGACTGCCGCCCATGCTGTCGGCCGACCCCGGGCGCCAGCACGCGGTGCAGGGCATGCAGCTCACGGCGACCGCCCTGATCGCGCACATGCGCCGCGGCGCGGCCCCGGCATCGGTCCAGAGCCTGCCCACCAACTGGCACAACCAGGACGTGGTCCCGTTCGGCACCCAGGCCGCGCTGAACGCGCTCGACCAGGCGCGCTGGCTGCGCCTGCTGCACGGCTCGCTCGCCGTCGCGCTGCGGCAGGCGGTCCACGTCTCGGAGCGCGGGCTGACGGCCCCTGGCTGCGTGCGGGTGATGGACGAGCTGGCGGCGGCGGTCGAGCCGATCGTCGAGGACCGCGCGCTGGACGAGGACGTACGCCGGGCCGCGGACGTACTGGACCGGATCGCGGCGGCGGGCTGACGCGGCGGCGCAGGGACGGCGCCCCCGGCCTCGCGGCCGAGGGGCGCCGTCACGTCAGCCGCCGCGTCAGCCGCCGGGGTGTGCCGAGACCTCGCGGATCAGTTCGGCCGGCACGGTGGCGTCGTCGAACCAGCGTCCGCCGAAGGGCCTCGGCATCGGCAGGATCTGGTCGCTGGAGTAGGCGAGGATCTTGCGGTTGTACGCGCGTACCTCGTCCCGCAGGCCCGGCGGCAGCCGTCCGTCCAGCTCCAGGGCGTGCTCCATCTCCGCCAGCAGCCGGCGCGTCTGGTCGATCGTGCTCAGCACGCCCTCGCAGAACTCGGCGGACAGGACGCCGTACTCGCCCTTGACGCAGACCAGGCGGGCGATCGCCTCGTAGGAGACGTCCTGCAGCTCCCGGCGGCTGAGCCACCGCGTCTCGTAGTTGAGGCGCCGGTGCCACAGCGGCTCGACCATGGCCCGCCGGTGTTCCTCCAGGGTGCGGTGGTGGATCCGGTAGCCGTGCCGGTCGGGTTCCTCGAAGAAGCGGCAGCCGGGGTCCAGGAAGGGCACCATCGGGCAGATGAGGGGCAGGACCGGCTGCCCCCGGAACCCCCGGATCAGCTCCTCGCAGTAGGCGACCGTGTCGAGCACCGAGCGGCGGTCCTGGTAGGGCATGCCGATGAAGAACCACACCATGACGCCCTTGACGCCCGCGTCCAGCGCGCGCGGGATCCACTCCTCCATCTCCCGCATGGAGAAGGTGCCCCGCCCGGCCGCCTTGCTGATCCTGGGGTCGTGCGACTCGGGCGACAGCATGATGTAGGCGTCGGTGGACTCGCCCATCTTCCTCAGCGTGTCCTCGGGGGTCAGGTGGAACTGCTCGAAGTAGACGCTGCGGTACCCGACCTCGCTGACCGCGTCGAGGTAGCGGTGCATCCGGTTCTTGTTCTCCGAGTAGCACTGCAGGGCGTAGATGGAGGTGTGCCGGGCCGCCTCCCCCATGGTCCGGAGTTCCTCGACGATCAGGTCGTGGTCCTTCTGCACCAGCGTCCGGCGTACGTCCATGATGTTCCGGTAGGCGAAGCGGGAGCCGCCGCACCAGCCGCAGTCGTGGGCGCAGCCGGTGTTGGGCAGCGTCATGATGAGCTTGCTGGACAGCGGTGTCACGGGCGCGGCCCGGTAGTAGGACCAGTCGTTGACGACGTTGTTGTAGCCGGTGGCGGGCTTGTGGGTGAAGCCGGTGGACTCGATGCCGCGCGGGGAGGTGTGCAGGAGGTTCGGGACGGACCCGAGGTCCCGCTCGCCCCGCACCACGGTCTCCATGAGGCGGGTGACGGGCTCCAGGGTGTCGTAGCCCCGGACGACGACGTCCACCGCGTCGTACCGGATCAGTTCCTCGGCGTAGTAGGTGGCGGAGATGCCGCCGAAGACGGTCAGGGCGTGGGGGTGGACGCGTTTGACGGCCCGGGCCAGTTCGACGGCGCCGTGGCACTGGGTCATCCAGTGCAGGTCGAAACCGAAGACCGGCGCGTCGAGGCGGGCGATGAGCGCTTCCACGTCCAGGCCGGGGTGCATCAGCATCAGCGAGGCGACGTTGACGATCCGGCAGTCGAAGTCGTGCTCGGCCAGCCGCTGTCTGATGGAGAACCAGCCGACCGGGTACATCTCGTAGACCGAGGTGACGTTGACGCTGTCGCTGTCGCTCAGGTAGGCGAACAGCATGTCGTCGCGGTCGCGGAAGTCGTACACGCTCGGGGCGTGCAGCAGGAAGAGGTCAGCTGTCAGTTCGGGCATCGGCGCGCACTCGCCTCTCGTGCAGCATGGTGCTCAGACTGGCGACGGTCCTGAAGCTCTCCGCGGTGACGTCGGCCAGCGGTACGACGATGCCGAACTCGTCGCGGATGTGGCCGATGAGGGTCGCGGTGTTCAGGGAGTTGAGGATTCCGTACTCCAGCAGGGGCGTGTCCTCGTCGAGTTCGCCGTCCGGGTCACCCGCGAGGAAGTTCTCCCGGACGAAGCGGAGCAGGTGTCCCGTGATCTCGTCCCGTGTGTGTGCCGTTGTCACTGTCACCCCTTGGTCGTCGTACGGCCGGCAAGGCGCCGAGGTCGAGCTTGCCCCGGGCGGTGCGGGGCAGGTCCGGGACGAAGTGGATCTCGTCCGGGATCATGTGCGGGGGGAGCCACCGGGCGAGGTGGCGTCTGAGCGCGACCGCGCCGGGCCCGGCGTCTCCGGCCACGTACCGGACCACGTACGCCGCCAGGCGCCGTTGCAGGCCCTCGCCCACGGCGACGACGGCGGCCTCGGCGACCCCGGGGTGGGCCTGGAGCACCGCCGACACCTCGCCCGGCTCGATGCGGTGGCCGCGCACCTTGACGATGTCGTCGGTCCGCCCCAGGTAGTCGAAGGCGCCGTCGGGCCGGACCCGGACGCGGTCGCCGGTGGCGTAGGGGCCGGTGTGCGGGGGCCCGCCCCAGTAGCCGAGGAAGACGGTCGGCCCGTCGACCACCAGCTCCCCCTCCGCGCCGGGGCCCACGACGGTGCCGTCGGGCGCACGGGCCCAGACCCGGTCGCCGCAGCACGCCGTCCCGATGGGGACGGGCAGGTCACGGCGCAGGTCGGCCGGCCGGACCTCGTGGTACGTGCACACGTTGGTCTCGGTGGGGCCGTAGAGGTTGAGCAGCCGGGCCCCGGTCCAGCGGGCGAGCCGGCGGACGTAGCGGACGGGGAACGGCTCGCCCGCGAACAGCACCGCCCGCAGCGCGGCGGGCGGCGGCCGGTCCAGCAGGCCGCCGTCGCGCTCCATGAGGATCAGCGCGGACGGCACCGAGTACCAGACGCTGATCCGCTCCCGGTGCAGGAACTCCACGAGCCGTTGCGGCGCGTAGGCGAACTCGGCGGGCACCGGGCAGACCGCCGCCCCGACCGCGAACGCCGCGTAGAGGTCGAGGACCGAGAGGTCGAAGGTGAACGAGGCGTGGTTGGCGAACCGGTCGTGGGGGCCGGCCGCGAGTTCCGTCACGGCCCAGTCGACGAAGGCGAGGGCGCCCCGGTGGCTGACGCAGACGCCCTTCGGCGCACCCGTCGATCCCGAGGTGTAGAGGATGTAGGCGAGGTCGTCGGGGTCGACGCGGGCGGCGACCGGCGGGTGCGGACGCGGGCCGGACCGGGCGGGTCGGCCGGCGTCGGCGAGGTCGACGAGGGCCGGGTGACCGGGGCGGCCGGGACGGCCGGGGAGCCGGCCGAGCGGGCCGGCCGGCGCGCACAGCGCCCGCGCCCCGCAGTCCCGGGCGATCAGCGAGGCCCGCTCCGGGGGCGTCAGGGGGTCCACCGGGACGTAGGCCGCGCCGAGCCGCAGGGCCGCCTGCGCCGCGGCGATCGCGTCGACGGACTTCGGGCTCCATACGACCACCCGGTCGCCGCGTCCCACTCCGTGGGCGGCCAGCGCGTGGGCCAGGGCGTCGGCCCGGTCGTCCAGCTCCGCGTAGCTCGCCTCGCCGCAGGGGCCGGCGACGGCGGGGGCGTGCGGGGTGCGGGCGGCGGACGCGGCCAGCAGGGTGTGCAGGGCGTGCGGGGCGTGCGGGTTGTGCGGGGCGTGCGGGTCGGTCGAACGGGTCGGAGGGTCCGGGTGGGTCTGGCGATCCGGGCCAGTCGGATGAGTCGGGTGAGTCGGGCCGGGGTGGCGGTGGGTGGGTCCGCCGGTGTGCCCGTCGTCCCGGTGGCCGGCCGTCGCGCTCATGTGCCCATCCCCTTGGCGATGATCTCCCGCTGGACGTCGGTGGTGCCGGAGAAGACGTGCAGGGGTACGGCGTCCCGCAGCTGCCGTTCGATCCCGTCGTCGGTGAGACAGCCCCTGGCGCCGAACGTCCGCACCGCGTCCAGGCCGTTGGCGACGGCGGCCTCCGTGACCGCGACTTTGGCGAGGGCGGCGGCCCCGGGGGCGTCCGGGTGGTCCCGGTCGACGTACCAGCAGGCGCGGTAGAGGAGGAGGCGGCTGCTCTCCAGGCGCTGCTTCATGGTGGCGAGCCGGTGCGAGACCGCCTGGTAGTCCCCGATGCTCCTGCCGAACTGCCGGCGTTGCCGCGCGTGGGCCAGGCAGCGGCGCAGCTGGACGTCCATCACCCCGAGGTAGATCGCCGGCAGACAGGCCCGCTCCCAGGTCATCGACCGCTGGAAGACGCGGCTGCCCTCGTTCTCGGCGCCCAGCAGACAGCGCCGGGGGACCCGGCACTCCGCGAACTCGACCCGTGCGGCGGCGCAGCCCGCCAGGCCCGTCTTGGCGAGGGGCGTGCCGACCCGGACGCCGGGCAGGTCGCGGGGGACCGCGAAGGCCGAGATGCCGAGGAAGCCGGCGCCGGGCGCGGTCACCGCGTAGGTGAGGAGGACGTCGGCCGACGGGGCGTTGCTCACGAAGGACTTGGTGCCGTTCAGCACGTAGCAGTCGCCGTCGGCCACGGCCGTGGTGCCGAGCCCGCCGACGTCCGAACCGGCCTCGTCCTCGGTCATCGCGTTGCCGGCCACGAGCGTGCCGGCGCTCAGTCCGGGCAGCAGGGCAGCCGCCACGGAGTCCTCGGCGCCCTGGCGGGTCTCGGCGTCCCGGGCGTGTTCGGCGAGCACCCGGCCGCAGGCCAGCAGGTGCGCGGCGATCGCGAAGGCGAGGCCGGCGTCCGCGCCGCCGGCGCAGAACGCCTCCAGGCACAGCGCGGTGTCGAGGGCGCCGAGTCCGCCGCCGCCGTGCTCCTCGGGCAGGCACAGCCCGGTGAGGCCCAGCTCTCCGGCCGCCCGCCAGGCAGCGCGGCCGGCCACGGCGTCCGACGGCGCGAAGACCGGGGCGGCGGCGGCGCCGCGCACCCGCTCGGTCCGTTTCAGCTGGCGTGGAGTGAGGTCGAAATCCACCGGGTCACTCCTTCGCGTCCGGGGACGGGAATGGGGGTGGGGATGAGGGCGGGGATGGGGATGAGAGCGGGGACGGGGATGGGGACGGTGATGAGGACGGGGACGGAAATGGGAATGGGAATGGGGACGGGGATTCCTGGACCGGACGTGCATCGAGGATCCGGACGACCGCCGCCTTGTAGGTCAGGCCCGGAGAGAATCCGCACAGCAACAGGGTGTCCCCGGGTACCAGCCGGCCGGTGGACATGAGGTGGTGCAGGGCGGCCAGATGGTCGCCGGCGCCGAGATGACCGACGGTCCTCGTGAAATCCCAGGTCGACCGGGAGAGGGGGAAACCGAGGACTTTGAGGTAGGAGACGGCGGCCTGGCGCGGCATTCCATGGACGAGGACGTTCTTGATCTCGGCGGCCGTCACACCGGCCTCCTCCAGCGCGCGCGTCATACAGGCGACATTGCGTCGCTGGTGGCCGATGAGAAACCGGATCCAGTGGTCCTTCGCGACGGCTTCCTTCTGGAAGAGCTCGGCCCTCGCGCCGTAATGCAGAGGAGTTCCGGTGGTGGCGCCCGGCGGGAACAGCGGTTCGCCGGACCGGTGCGCCTCCTCCATCTCGGAGAAACTGTCCGTGCACAGCGAGAGCACCTCCGCCCGGCCGGGGGACCTGCTGAGCACCACGGCGCCCGCCGCGTCACCCAGGTACGCGATCCCGTCGCCCTGGTCCCACCGGTCGATCAGCGGGGTGCCGAAGTTGTCGCCGGCCGCGACGAGGGCCGCGCGGCCCTCCGGCAGGGCCGACAGGTACGGCGCGGCCAGTTCCAGCGCGCTGAAGACGCCGTTGCAGCCGTGCCTGATCTCCACCGCGAGCACGTCGTCGCCGAGCAGGTGCCGCTGCAGGTAGTACGGCGTGCCCCAGCCGTCGGGGCCCTGGTGCCACACCGACGCGTACAGCAGCAGCCCGATGTCCTCGGCCCTCAGCCCGCTGTCCGCGAGCGCTCGTGCGGCGGCCCGCAGCGCCATCTCCGGCGCGGGGATCCGGCCGGCCACGGCCACCCCGGTGATCCCGTGCTCCTCCGCCCGGTCCGCGGGAACCAGCCCCCGCGCGACCGCCGCCGGGACGCTCAGCGGCTCGGGCAGGAACACTCCGATTCCGGCCAGGTAGGTGTTTCGCGTTCGCACTTTCCTCCACCCTCGAAGACGTCCTCGCAGAGTTCTCGAAGAGCTATCCGTGTTCGTGCGACATCTTTTCCGCGACGAAATCAGCGAGCGCGTGCAACGAGCCGACGGCGGCCGTCGGGGTGCCGGAATCCCAGCTGACGTGGAATTCGGCCGCCACTCTGTCGAGCAGGAGCACCAAGGTGAGGGAGTCGACCCCGAGACTCGGCAGCGGCACGTCACCGGCTGTGGACAGATCGGCGGGGCACCGGTCGCAGACTTCTTTCAGCAGGGATTCGAGACGAATGAGAATGTGATCTCGGCCGGCACTTCTTGGGTCCATCCATAAACAGGTATCACGTGCACCCCGGCCCCGGTACCCCCCACAAATCAGGGGTTGCTGGCCGCACCGGCGGATCCCTAGCGTTTTCAGCGGAAATCGGGTGTTCGAGCCGGGCGGACGGACTGGACCGGACCGGACCGGGCTGGACCGGACTGAACTGGGCCGGAGTGGACTGGGGAATTCTTCAATGGACCGTGTGGACCGTGTGGACCGTGTGGACCGTATTGTCGAATATCCCAGCTGCGCGGATCACGCGGGTGAGCTGCCCGTGGCCCTGGCCGGCGCGGGCCGGACGGAGCCGCTGTCCCGGGTACGTCTGCCGGACGGCAGGACCGCCTGGCTGCTGACCCGCTACGACCACGTCCGGGCCGTGCTGTCCGGCGACGGGTTCACCCGGGACATCGCGGGGGCGCGGGCGCCCCGGTCCGACGGGGCCGTCCTTGGCCCGCGCACGGTGAACATGGACGGCCGTCCGCACCTGGAGCTGCGCGGCCTGGTGGCGAAGGCGTTCACCGTCCGGCGCGTCGAGGCGATGCGGCCGTTCGTCCAAGGCTTGGCGGACGACCTGCTCGACGGCCTGGAGCGGGACGGCCCGCCGGGGGACCTGATGGGCCGGTTCGCCGCGCCCCTGCCCGCCGTCGTCATCTGCGAGCTGCTCGGCTTCCCCGCCGAGGACCACGAACGGCTGAACGGCTGGTGCGACCGGATCACGGTGGTGGGCCGCGAGGCCGACCCCTCGGCCTGGCGGGAACTCGGCGCCTACGTCGCCGAGGCGGCACGGGCCAAGCGGGCGCGGCTCGGCCCCGGCGGATCGGTGGGGTCCGACTCCGGCGGATCGGTGGGGTCCGGCGCGGGCGGATCGGTGCGGCCTGGTGCGGGTGGTCCGGCCGGGTCCGGTACGGGTGATCCGGCCGAATCCGGTGCGGGTGGTCCGGCCGGGTCCGGTGCGGGCGGTCCGGCCGAATCCGGTGCGGGTGGTCCGGCCGGGTCCGGCGCGGACCTGCTGAGCACGCTGGTGCGGGCCGAGGAGGCGGGAAAGCTCACGCGGGAGGAGCTGGTCTCGCTCGCCGTCGTCATCCTCGCCGGCGGCCTGGAGACGACGCAGACCGCCATCGCCGCCGGACTGTTCAGGCTCTTCCAGAACCCGGACCAGCTGGACAGGCTCCGCGGCGACCCGCGGCTCCTCGACTCCACGATCGAGGAAGTGCTGCGCCACCAGCCGGTCATCGACGTCAACCGTCTCCAGGTGGCCACGCGCGACGTACGGCTGGACGGTCAGCTGGTGGCCGCGGGCGACCTCGTGCAGATCTCCGTGAACGCCGCCAACCGCGACGAGCGGGTCTTCCCCGACGGGGCGTGCTTCGACATCACCCGGCAGCCGAACCCGCACCTCGCCTTCGGGCACGGGGCCCACCACTGTCTCGGCGCCGCCCTCGCGCGCCTGGAGATGCGGGTGGCGTTCTCGACGGTCCTGCGGCGCTTCCCGCGGATCGGCCTGGCCGTGCCACCGCGGAGCCTGCGCTGGCGAGGCGGCCACGTCACCTTGAGCCTTCGGGAACTGCCCGTCACCTGGTGACCCCTCCTCCCCGGCCGCAGGCGCGAGAAAGGCAGGATCCATGCTCATCTGCAGGTACGCGGACGGCGGTCACCGCGGACACGGGCGCGTCGAACAGGGCCCGGAGGGCCTCGGCGTCGTCGTCCCCGTGGACCACGACCCGCGCACCGGGACCTGGACCGGGCGCACCGGTCCCGCCAGGCCGGTCGGGGAGATCGCCCTGCTGCCGCCCGTCGAACCGAGCAAGATCGTCTGCCTCGCCCTCAACTACCCGGCGGCGGGGCACACCGGGGGCAACGGGGCGACGGCGGGCGCCGCGTCGGCCGCCGTCCTGCTCAAACCGCCGTCCTCGCTGGCCGGTTCAGGCGCCCCGGTCCCTCATCCGGGCGCCTCCTGGGAGCTGAGACACGAGGCCGAGCTGGCGGTCGTGATCGGGACGCGCTGCAAGCGGGTCCGGCCGGACGAGGCGGCCGGGGTCGTGGCCGGCTACACCTGCGCGAACGACCTCACGGCGTACGCCCGCGCGCCGGGGCCGGCGGCCTTCCCGCCCGTGTGGGCCAAGCACTTCGACGGTCTCACCCCGCTGGGCCCCTGGCTGGCGACCGAACTGGACCCCGACGACGCCGTGATCACCTGCACCGTGAACGGCGAGACCAGGCAGCGCGACACCACCCGGTCCCTCCTGCGGCCGGTCCGCGACGTCATCGCCCTGGTCAGCGAACACATGACCCTGCTGCCCGGCGACGTCATCCTCACCGGGACCCCCGCGGGCTCCGGTCCCCTGACCGCCGGCGACCGGGTCGAGGTGTCGATCACCGGCATCGGCACCCTCCACACCACCGTCACGGCACCCACCGTCACGGCACCCACCGCCACGCCATCCACCGCCACGGCCCCCATCGAGACAGCACTCACCGAGACGGCACCCACCGAGACGGCACCCACCGAGACGGCACCCACCAAGACGGCACCCACCAAGACGGCACCCACCAAGACGGCACCCACCAAGACGGCACCCACCAAGACAGCACCCACCGAGACGGCGACGGCCGGTCACGCGGCGAGCGAGAAAGGTCATGCACGCGATGCGGCCCATTGAAGAACGAGCCGGCATACAGGACGCGGAGGCGACGGACCCCGACTCGCTCCTGACCGACCGGGACCGGCTCAACCTCGACCTCCTCAGCCGCCGGCGCGGACGCGAGGCCGACCAGCTGAGCAAGATCTCGGAGTACGCCCTGCTGCCGCCCGGCAAGATGCTCCGCCCCCTGCTGCTGCTCGAAGCGGCGCGCTGCGTCGGGGGCCGTCCGGAGGAGCTGACCGAACTGGCGCTGGCCGTCGAGTACCTGCACGTCGCCACGCTGGTGCACGACGACATCATCGACGAGGACGACCTGCGGCGCGGACGCCCCTCGGTGCAGGCCGCGTTCGGCGTCCCCACCGCCATCCTGGTCGGCGACGGGCTGATCTTCGAGACCTTCGCCGTGCTGGCGGGCCCCAGGCCCCCGGGCGTCTCCGCCGCCGCCGTCGCGACGGTGGTGGCCGCCGTCGCCTCGGCCGGACTGAACATGTGCCGTGGGCAGTTGCTCGAAGCCGAGCTGACCGGCGACCTGGGCTGCACCGTGGAGCAGTACCTCACCATGGCCCGGCTGAAGACCGGCGAGCTGTTCGAGTCGGCCTGCCGGATCGGCGCGGTCCTCGGCGGCGGCCGGCCCGAATGGGCGGACCGCCTCGGCGAGTTCGGCCGGCACCTGGGCACCGCCTTCCAGATCCGGGACGACCTGCTGGCCTTCGAGAGCACTCCCGAGCTCACCGGCAAGCCCGCCGAGAGCGACCTGCGCAACCGCCGCCCCATGCTGCCGCTGCTGATGGCCTACCGGCACGCCGACGACAGCGGACGGCGGGAGCTGGAGCGGGCGTTCGGCCGAACGCCCGTACACGAGGACACCCCCGCGCGGATACGGGGGATCATCGAGGCGACCGACGCCCGCGGCGCGGCCGGGCGGTACGCCGCGCACTTCGTCGAGCGGGCCAAACAGTGCCTGACCGGCCTGCCGTCGGCCGCGAGCGCCGACGCCCTGGCACGGATCGCGGACTACGCGTCGGCGAGGAAAGCCTGAGATGGGCGGCAGCCGGGCCGCCCGGACGGTCGCCGCGCACGTGTCGACGTGGCGGCCCTACACGCTCTGGTACGTCGGTCTGGTAGGCCTGGCCGGCGCGGTGCTGGCCCCGGACGGAGCCGCCGACGGGGCCCCGGACGGCCTCGCGGGCGGGACCGCGGACGGGCCCTCGCCCGGCACGATGGCCGTCGCCTGGCTGGTGCCCACCCTGGTGTGGATCGCCGCCCACTACCTGGGCGACTACCTCGACCGCGAACTCGACGCCGTCAGCAAACCGCAGCGCCCGCTGCCGTCCGGGCGGATGCGGCCCGCGACCGCGCTGTGGTGCGGTGCGCTGCTGGTCTGCGCGGCCTGCGCGCTCGCCCTGACCACCCATGCGCGCACGGCCCTCGTGCTGGCCTTCGGGGTGGGCGGGGCGCTCGCCTACAGCGGGCTGTTCAAGGCCCGGGGCCTGGGCGGCAACCTGGTCCGCGGCGCGCTGACCGGCGCGGTCTTCGTCTTCGGACAGATGACGAGCGAGCCGTGCCCGCGGTGGCGGCTGCTGGTGTTCGTGCTGGTCTTCTGGGCCCACGACGCCGCCTCCAACCTCGTCGGCACGGTGCGGGACGTCCGCGGGGACCGTGCGGGCGGATACGTGACGTTCACCGTCCGGCACGGCGTGCGCACGGCGGCCCGGACCGCGCTGGCCCTCTACGCCGCGGCCCTGGGCACGGCGATGGCCGGGGCGCTGCTGGTGCTGTCCGCCGGGGCGGCCTGTCTCGTCGTCCTCCTGGTCGCCGCCGCGCTCGGCTGCCACGCCTTCCGTCTACTGTTCGCCCCCGGGGCCGCGCTGACCTCACGGACGGCGCTGCGCGCGCACGAGGTCCTGGTGGCCGAGCGGCTGGTGCTGGCGGGCGCCCTGCTGGTGCCGGGGCTCGGGCCGCTGTGGACGCTCGCCGTCCTCGTCCCGCTGCTGGCCCTCACCCTGGTCACCCAGCGATCGATGCGCGCCGGGCACGAGTTCTCGCCGCAGGCGGGGGAGAACCCGGCCGACCTGCCCCTGACCGAGCCGTTCCGTCCGGAGCCCCTCACATGACCGTCCACGACCGAGGAGAGGCGGACCGGTCCGCCATGTGCCCGACCCCGACCCCGGCCCCGCCCCCGCCCCCGGACAGCCGTGTCGAGTCGGCGCTCGCGCGGGCGGCCGACGCGTTGTTCGCGGCGCAACGCGCCGACGGCTCCTGGCCGAACCGGCGGCCCACCGCCGTGCTGGGCACGGCCGGCGCCCTGGCGGCGCTGCACACCGCCGACCGCGAACGCTCCCGCGACCTGATCGAGCGGGGCGTCACCTGGCTGGTCGGCGCCCAGAACGACGACGGCGGCTGGGGCGGGGTGGCCGGTGCCGCCACCCAGCCGGTGCCCACCGTGATCGCTGCCGCGACCCTGCGCCTGCTGGCCCCCCTGGCGCCCCAGGAGCCCGTACGCCGTGCGCTGGAGCTGCTGGAGGCGCGGGGCGGGGTGGCCGCGTTCACGGACCCGGGCATGGCGCAGATGGCCCGGACGTTCCTCGTGCCGGCGGGCCTGGCGGAGATGCGCGGGGCGCGTCGCATCCCGCTGGAGCTGCTGCTCCTGCCCGCGCGGCTGTGGCGCCGCCGGCTGTCCTTCCGGGTGGCGCCCTTCGTGGCGATGGCGTTCGTCCAGGCCCGGTACGGCCGGCCGGGCCCCCTCGCCCGGCTGCTCGACCGGCTGGCCAGGCCCGCCGGACTGCGGGCCCTGGCGCAGGTGGAGCGCGGCGAGACGCGGCGCGGCGGCTACGGCGGCGACAACTGGCTGGCGGCGGTGGTGTGCCTGGGACTGAGCTGTACGAAGGCCCCGCCCCGCGCGATCGCCGACACCGTCGACTACCTGCGCGCCAACGTCACGGCGGACGGCTCCTGGCACATCATGCAGGGCCTCGACCTGATCGGCGGCTCCTACGTCGCCCGCGGCCTCGCGGACGCCGGCCACGCCGCCGACCCCCGGCTGGCCCGCGCCCGGCAGTGGCTGCGCGACTGCCAGCAGGACCAGCCGTACCCGGTCTACGGCGCCCCTCCCGGCGGCTGGGGCTGGGAGGGCCCGCGGGGCTGGCCCAACTTCCTCGACAGCGCCAACGTGCTCAGCGCCCTGCTGGCCGCCCCCGACCGGGACCGCGACGAACGGCTGCGCCGCGGGCTGCGCTGGCTCCGGTCGCGGCAGGACCGCGCCGGCTCCTGGGGGACCTTCGTCCCCGACACCACGCTGGCCAACGACGGCCCCTGTCCCTACGTGACCGCGCAGAGCGTCGACGTCCTGATCGAGGGCGGCGCCTCCCGGCACGACCCCCGGGTCGCCCGGGCCCTGCGCTGGCTGCTGGCCCACCAGCGGGACGACGGCGCCTACGAGGCGCTGTGGTACCGGGGCCTCACCCCGGGCACGTCCCTGGCGCTGGTGGCCTTCGGCCGCGCCGGTGTGTCCGGTCACCCGGCCGCCCGACGCGCCCGCGACCACCTGCTGGGCTCCCAGCTGGCCGACGGTTCGTGGGGGCCCGGTGCGACCGGCGTCGCGGGTGACGACCCGGCGCGGGGCACCGTCGAGGAGACGGCCTGGGCACTGCGGGGCCTGCTCGCCGCGGGCGTACCGGCCGGCGACCCGCGGCTGCGGCGGGCGGCGTGGTGGCTGGCCGGCGCGCAGCGGCCCGACGGGCGGTGGCCGGCGAGCCCGGTCTGTGTGCACATCCGGCACCACGCCTCCTACGTGGACGGACTGATCGTCGACGGACTCGCGCTGAAGGCGCTCGGGAGCTACCGGGCGGCGACGACGGCGGCGGCCGGCCGGCCCGCGCGGCCGGGGGAGGGCGGGGCGGCATGACCGGTTCCGGCCACGCGGAGCACGCGGAGCAGGGACAGCACCCGGAGCACGCGGAGCAGGGACAGCACCCGGAGCAGGGACAGCACCCGGAGCGGGGACAGCACCCGGAGCACCTGGAGCAGGGACAGCACCCGGAGCACGCGGACGTCGTGGTCTGCGGCTCCGGGGTGGCCGGCCTGGCGGTCGCCCACGCGCTGGGCCGGCTCGGGCTGGACGTCGTCCTGCTGGACAAGAACAAGCGGCAGCCCCCGGTCGCCAAGGGCGAGGTGCTCCAGCCCGGGTCCCTGGACATACTGCGCGAGTGGGGCGTACTGCCCGCCCTGGAGGCCAGGAAGGCGGTCCGGCTCGACCGGCTCGTGGCCCGGACGGCGGACGGCGGCGAACTGCTCACCATGGACTTCGGACTCCTCGGCGCCGAGCGGTCCTGGATGCTGTCGCACGACTACCCCACGATCCTCCGGTGCCTCGGGGACGGTCTGGGCACGACGGTCTCCTGGCGGCGCGGCGTCCTCGTCGACGGCCTCGTCAAGGACCCGGACGGGCGCGTCACGGGCGTCCGGACCCGTGACGGCGACATCCTCGGCCGGCTCGTCGTGGCCGCCGACGGCAAGTCCTCGCGGCTGCGCGGACTGTCCGGGGTGAGCGTCGGCCCGGTCGCCTACCCCCACCGGCTGCTGTCCCTCGAACTGTCGGGCGCGCCGGTCGCCCCCGACGAGGTGTCCGCCCACGTCACCGGCCGCGGGCTGGTCATGATCTACCCGTTGCCCGGCGACCGGGCACGCCTCTACGTCCAGGTGGCGGCCGACGAGCTGAGGAGGGCCGACACGGCGCGGCTGCGGCAGTGGTGCGAGCGCCTGGTCGCGCAGGTACCCGCGCTCGGCCCGCTCGCCGCGGACCTCGAAGCCGCCCTGGGAACCCGGCAGCTGCTCCCCGTCCACCGGTACCGGGCGCCCTGTCTCGTACGGCCGGGCATCGTGCTGACCGGTGAGGCGGCGCACTGCGTGCACCCGCTGGCCGCCCAGGGGATGAACACGGCCATCGGCGACGCCCACGCGCTCGCCCCCCACCTGGCCCACGCCGACTTCTCCGACGGCGCCTCCGTCGACCGGGCCCTGCGCGCCTACGAGGACGAACGCCTCGGCCGGATCAAGGACATCCACGTCATGAGCCACAACGCCGCGCGCATGATGACCAGCACCTCGCGCGGCGGCCGGACGCTGGGCCGGCGCCTGCTGAGCGGGACCGCCCGCGACACCCGGCTGCGCTACCTCACCACCTACAACATGTCGGGCCTCGGGATGCGCCCGCTCACCCCGCTGGACCGGCTCGTGCAGCTCGGTCTGCTGCCCGGCCGGCGGACGTCCGGCCCACCGGCCTGACCACCACCACGACCGCCGCAGTGACTACCGCCGAAACCACCACCGCGACCACCGCCGAAACCACCGCCACAGTGACTACCGCCGCGACCACCGCCGCGACCACCGCCGCGACCACCGCCGTGACCGCCGCCGTGACCGCCACATGACCGAAGAAGGGCGAACGAACGATGACGCGACCACTCAGGACCGCTTTCGACGTCCGGCCGCTGACCGGCGCGCTGGGCGCCGAGGTGCACGGCGTACGGCTGGAGGACATCACCGACGGGGACTTCGCCGAACTGCGCCGCCTGCTCCTGGAGTACCTCGTGATCTTCGTCCCGGGCCAGCAGGGGTGGACGCCGGAGTCCCGGGTCGCCTTCGGGCGCCGGTTCGGCGAGCTGGAGGTCCACCCCTATCTGCCGCACCCCGAGGGACATCCGGAGATCCAGATCATCGACTCGGAGCAGGACGGCAAGATCCCCATCTGGCACACCGACATGACGTACTCCCCGAACCCGCCCATCGGATCGGTCCTGCAGATCGTCCGCAGCCCCGGACAGGGCGGCGACACCATGTGGTCGAACCAGTACCTGGCCTACGAGTCCCTCTCCGCGCCCCTGCGCGACCTGCTCGACGGCCTCACCGCCGTGCACGCCGTCCACATCCCCGGGCTGGACAGCCGGGCCGAACACCCCGTGGTGCGGGTCCACCCGGAGACGGGCCGCCGCGCCCTGTTCGTCAACCGCACCCACACCTCGCACATCGTCCAGCTCAGCAGGAACGAGAGCGACGCGCTCCTGCAGTACCTCGCCGAGTTCTCCACCTCCCCGCAGTTCACCTGCCGCTACCGGTGGAACGAGGGGGACGTGGCGATCTGGGACAACAGGGTCACCCAGCACTACGCCGTCGACGACTACACGCAACGCCGTACCGGGCTGCGGGTCGTGGTGCTCGGCGACGACCCCACCGGGAACCCGCCGCGGTGGGAGCCCTACCGGCCGAAGCCGGGGGAGCGGTACGCGCCGGACCGGATCAACGCCAAGGAAGCCTACTGACGCCGGAGGGCGCCCCATGGACACGACAGAACGCGGCACGGGGCTGGCCGACCAGTCCGCCGACAGCGCCTCGGTGCTGGCCTGGTTCCGGCGGATGCGGGACGAGTCGCCGGTCAGCCACGACGAACAGGCCGGCGTCTGGCACGTCTTCCGCCACGCCGACGCCGTACGGGTACTGGCCGACACGGCCGCCTTCTCCTCCGACACCAGCACGCTGTCCCCGTCCCAGAAGGACGTCGACCTCTTCCGCAAGGGCAACGTCCTGCGCAAGGACCCGCCCCAGCACCGCAAGCTGCGCACCCTGGTCAGCAAGGCGTTCACCCCGCGCACGGTGACCGGGCTCGCGCCCCGGATCGCCACCGTGACCGGCGAGTTGCTGGACGCGATGGAGGGGGCGGAGGAGATCGAGCTGATCTCGGACTTCGCGTACCCCCTCCCGGTGATCGTCATCACCGAACTCCTCGGCATCCCGGCCGCGGACCGTCCGCTGTTCCGGCGGTGGTCGGAGGCCCTGGTGTCACCGGAGAGCCAGACCGGCTTCATCCCGAACGCCAAGCGCGTCAACTCCATGGCCCTGGTCATGCGCGAGATGAACCCCTACTGCCTGGAGCACATCCGCTCCCGCCGGGCCCGCCCCGGGGACGACCTGATCAGCGACCTGGTCGCGGCGGAGGTGGACGGACAGCGCCTGGACGACGAGGAGATCGTCGGATTCGTGGGGCTGCTGCTGCTCGCCGGACACATCACGACCACGGCGCTGCTGGGCAACAGCATCGTGTCCCTCGACGAGCACCCGCGGGCGGCCGAGGCGCTGCGGGCCGACCCGAGCGCGCTGCCCACCGCGATCGACGAGGTACTGCGCTACCGCACCCCGCTGGCCCCGGTCACCCGCAGGACCACCCGGGAGGTCCGGATCGGCGACCGGAGGGTCCCGGCCGGACAGCTGGTCGTCACCTGGCTCGCCTCGGCCAACCGGGACGAGCGGCAGTTCGCCGAGCCGGACGGCTTCGACGTCCGCCGCACCCCCAACCCGCACCTGAGCTTCGGACACGGCATCCACTTCTGCGTCGGCGCCCCGCTGGCCCGGCTGGAGGCCCGGATCGCCCTGGAGACGATGTTCACCCGCTGGAGCGCGATGGCGGCCGGTCCCGGCGTCGAGTTCCACGACCCCCGGGGGATCTTCGGGGTCAAACGGCTGCCGCTGCGCCTGGAGTGGGCCTGAGGAGAAGGACGACGATGGACACCACCACCCGCACCCCGGACACCACCCACACCCCGGACACCACCCACACCCCGGACACCACCCACACCCCGGACACCACCCGCACCCTGGACGCGACGACCCGCACCCTGGACGTGCCGGGCGCCCGCCTGTGCTACGAGGTCCGCGGCTCGGGGCCGCCGCTGCTCATGATCGGTTCTCCGATGGGCAGCAGGGGGTTCCGGGCCCTGGCGCCGCTGCTCGCCACCGACCACACCGTGATCACCTACGACCCGCGCGGCATCCTGCGCAGCACCCTCGCGGACCCGGCCCAGGACGCGGACCCCGACCTGCTGGCCGACGACGTCCAGCGGCTGCTCCTGGCGCTCGGCGGCGCACCGGCGTACGTGTTCGGCAACAGCGGCGGAGCCGTCACCGGGCTCGCGCTGGTCACCCGGTACCCACACCTGGTGCGGGGCCTCGTCGCCCACGAACCGCCGCTGACCGAACTGCTGCCCGACGCCGGTGCGGTGCGCGACGCGATCGACGACATCTGCGAGACGTACACCGGCGTCGGACGGGACGCGGGGCTCAGGAAGTACACCGCGCTGACCGGCATCGGCTTCGCACCGCCGGGCGGCGCCGGGCGGGAGGCGGCGGATGCGGCGGAGTTCACCCCGCCCGGTGACGTGCGGGCCATCCTCGACCGCTTCTTCCGGCACATCCTGCGGCCGACCACCCGCTACCGGCCGGACCTCGACGCGCTGCGCGCGGCGGGCACCCCCGTCGTGGTGGCGGGCGGGACCACCTCCGTGGGGCAGCTCTACCACCGGACCACGCGCGCGCTCGCCGACCGGCTCGGCACCCCCGTGGCCGACTTCCCCGGCGGGCACACGGGCTTCCAGGAACTGCCCGGACCCTTCGGCCGGGCACTGCGCCGGACCCTCGGCCGGGGAACGACGGCGCCGTCACCGTCACCGTCACCGGTGCGGTCACCATCACCATCACCATCACCATCACCGTCACCGGTGCCGTCACCGGCACCGGCACCGGCACCGGAAGCGGAACCGGCCGCCCGGCCACCCGGCCGCGGTCCGGCACCGAGGGCCTCGGCCCAGGAAGGCGGCTCCCCGTCATGACCGCGGTCGACCTCCCCCTGCCCGGACGCCGGCCGGCCACGCCACGGCGCCGCGCGTCCCGCCGGCTCATGGTGGGCCCCGTGCCCGTGGGCGGCGGCACGCCCGTGTCGGTCCAGTCGATGACCACCACGCCCACCGCCGACGTCGAGGCCACCTTGCGCCAGATCGCCGAACTGACCGCGGCCGGCTGCCAGATCGTCCGCGTCGCCGTCCCCTCCCAGGACGACGCCGACGCCCTCCCGCTGATCGCCCGCAAGGCCCGGATCCCGGTCGTCGCCGACATCCACTTCCAGCCCAAGTACGTCTTCGCCGCCATCGACGCCGGCTGCGCGGCCGTCCGCGTCAACCCCGGCAACATCCGGAAGTTCGACGACAAGGTGGGCGAGATCGCCCGCGCGGCCACGGCCGCCGGCATCCCCGTCCGGATCGGCGTCAACGCCGGCTCCCTCGACCCCCGGCTGCTGCGCAGGCACGGCAGGGCCACCCCCGAGGCGCTGGTGGAGTCGGCGCTGTGGGAGTGCTCGCTGTTCGAGGAGCACGGCTTCACCGACCTGAAGATCTCCGTCAAGCACCACGACCCGGTCACCATGATCGCCGCCTACCGGCTGCTGGCCGAGCGCTGCGACTACCCGCTGCACCTCGGCGTCACCGAGGCGGGACCGCTGCTCCAGGGCACGGTCAAGTCGGCGGTGGCCTTCGGGGTGCTGCTGGCCGAGGGCATCGGGGACACCGTCCGGGTGTCGCTGTCGGCCCCGCCGGCCGAGGAGGTCAAGGTCGGCATCGAGATCCTGCAGTCGCTGGGCCTGCGCGAACGCCGGCTGGAGATCGTCTCCTGCCCTTCCTGCGGCCGGGCCCAGGTCGATGTCTACACCCTGGCCGAGCGGGTCCAGGCCGCCTTCGAGGGCTTCCCGCACCCGCTGCGGGTCGCGGTGATGGGCTGTGTCGTCAACGGTCCCGGCGAGGCCCGCGAGGCCGACCTCGGCGTCTCCAGCGGCAACGGCAAGGGCCAGATCTTCGTCAGGGGCGAGGTCGTCCGCACCGTCCCCGAGTCCCGGATCGTGGAGACGCTCATCGAGGAGGCCCTCCGGCTGACCGAGGCCGGGGAGACGGCCGCGGACGCCGGGACCGAGGCCGAGGAGACGGCCGCGGACGCCGGGACCGAGGCCGAGGAGACGGCCGCGGACGCCGGGACCGAGGCCGGGGAGACGGCCGCAAACGCCGGGGGAGGTCCGGCGCAAGCCCCCTAGGACAGGGCGGCGGCGCGACGCGCGTCCAGCTCCCGCTGCACACGGGCCACGTCGGCGTCGTAGGACCGGTGCAGCAGGGACAGGAAGGCGCCGTTGACGGCCATCAGCACCACCAGCACCCACAGGAAGACGGCCTTCAGCCCGAACACGTCGCCCAGGAAGCCCGCGCCCAGGCCGAAGACGGTCCAGGAGAGGGCCTCGAAGACGGAGACGTGGACGGCGAACGCGGCACCCCGCTGTTCCGGCAGGGTGACGGCCATGACCATGGGCCGGTTGATGCCGGGGTTGACCCCGTGCAGGACGCCCATCAGGCCGAAGAACAGGGCGTACGGCCCGAGCCCGGCGTAGTCGACCTGCGTGCCGGGGAGGGCGACGGCGGCGAAGCCGAACTGCGCGGACTGGAGCAGCCACACCGTGCGGCGGCGCGGGCCGCGGCGCGCGGCGAGGTCACCGGCCAGGCCGCCCCCGAAGATGCCCAGGCAGTAGCCGAGGCCGAAGGGCAGCAGCACCAGGGAGGCGGTCGCCGTGGTGAAGCCGTGCACGTCGACGAGGAACACCACGCCGAACGCCGGCACCAGCAGGTGTCCGGACAGCAGCCGGGAGGCGAGCAGCACGGTGAAGGTGCGGATCTGGACCAGGTCCGCGACCTTGTCCCAGGTCAGCTTCGTGTGGGCCGCGCGGGTGGCGGCGTCGAGGTCGGCGAGTTGCCGCTCGGCGGCGCCGGCGCCCGGGTCGCGGTACCAGGCCCACAGGGCGAGGCCCAGCGCGACGTTGAACGCGCCCACCCCCCAAAAACCTCGGCGCCAGCCGTCCGGCACGTCGGCGAGCCGGCCCAGGAGCGGTCCGGCGAACGCGCTGACCAGGGCCATCGTGCCGTACAGCACACCGACGGCCCGGCCGCGCGCGGAGCCGTCGAACAGGTCGCCGACGACCTCGTTGACGAGCGGGTGGGCGGCGGCGTACCCGGCGGCCAGGACCGTGTAGAGGACGAGGAGCTGCGCGGCGTTCTGGGAGAACCCGGCCGCCACGCCCCACACCCCCCACAACCCGGTGGCCAGCACCAGGACCGCCTTGCGGGACCAGCGCCGGGCGGCCCACACCCACAGCGGGCCCGTGACGACTCCGACGACCTTGCCGACGGCGGTCAGGACGCCGAGCGTGCCCAGCGACAGGCCGAGGCTCTGTCTGATCGCCGGGAAGAGGTGGTTGGCCAGGCTCGTCTCGGTGTTGTCGACGAGCATCGTCCCGCCGAGGAGCGAGAGCTGCCGCCAACGCCCTTCGACCCTGGCCGTGCCGGCGGGCTGCGGTCCTGTCGTACGGACGGTCGACACGGGCCTTCCTCCCCTTTCGTGAAGGAAATCGGCAGGGCGAGTGATCCGTATGTATTCGAACAACCGGCAGGGTTATTCCGCCTCAGGGTGGCACGGGTCCGTCCGGAGGGTCACCCTGACAAATCAGGGGTTGAGTCCCGGGGGTGCGTATGCCGAGAGCCGGCACCGCGGTGAGCGCACTCCGGCGCACAACTGGAGATCTCCGCTGAGGTCTTGACGGGTGCTGGAAAAAGAAAAGAGACTGGCGATACGAGGGGGCGGCCTCGCATACGGGGGTTACACGGGGACTACATCTCGGCCTGTGACCGCGACTTCCCGGGATCTGCGCGGGAAGTTCACGGGCCGACTCCTGAGGGATTCTCCTGACGCATGGCTTCTCCGCTCTTCCGTGCTGGTGAACGGGGTGTGGAAATGATCGAATCCAGCGTCAGGAAATTTTTTACCTCCGGCCGGGATTCCCTTGATTCTCCTTTTGCGCAAGGGGGTCCGCCGCCAGCGGGTGCCGGCCGAAAGTGCCGGTATTGCGGGACGGCAAGCGGGTGGTGACAACGCTGTCACCACTTTCCAGTGCGAAACGTCTTCTCGTGGAATCAGCCGTCTGGCCAGGAGAGGGAGCATGATTCACATTCCGCGTGCCGAGAGGTCGCACACGGCGAACCCTGTACCTCAGGGAATCCCGGGCGACGACACGGAGGAAACACCAGTACTGACGCCCAGGCAGACCGACGTGGTGAAACTCGCGGTGCTCGGCCTGACCGCGAAGGAGACCGCCCGCCGGCTGGGCATCTCGAAGAACACCGTGGACGAGCACCTGCGTGAGGCGCGGCTGCGGGTCGGGGCGGCCACCAAGACCCAGCTGGTCGGCTGGGCGGTCGGCCTGGGTGTCGTGTCCCACCGCTGAGGGCGCCCCGGCGCTGCCGGCCCGTACCGGGCGGCGGCGCCGGCGGCGTCCGGGTGCGGACCGCGGGGAGCGCGCCGGGCCGTCCTGGCCGCGGACCGCGGGGAGCGGATCAGGCCGTCCTGGCCGCGGTGACCGCCACCGTGATGTACGGCATCGTGAAGCTGCCGCCGATCGCGTCGATGGCGTCGGAGACGCCCGCGAGCACCTGTGCGCGCTGCTCCTCCGTGAGCGGGGTGAGCGCGCCGTGGGTGGGCAGCTGTGCGAGCCACTCGTCCCTGGTGTAGGTGCGCTCCCAGTCGAACTGCCACTGCTCCGGCTCGCCGAAGCCGCCCGCCTCGACGACACCGTCCGCGGTCTTGGTGAAGATCCCCTGGTAGGCGGCGAGTCCCTGGGGCGACGCCTGGAAGTCGAACGGGGAGTCCGGCACCACCCGCCGGTAGACCTCGGCGAAGGCGCGCGCCACGGTGTCCGGGAGCTCGAAGGTGTGCCAGAACCCGGCCAGCCGGCCGCCGGGGCGCAGTACCCCGGCCGCCTTGGCCGCTCCGGCGACCGGGTCGATCCAGTGCCACGCGGTGCCGGCGACGACCGCGTCGAAGGCGCGGCCGGCCGGGTCCCAGTCCTCGAACTTGGCCACCTCCACCTCGACGCCGGTGCCCCGCGCGAAGTCGGCCATCCGCGCGTCGGGCTCCACCCCGAGCACGGAGCAGCCCGCCGCCTGGAACTGGCGGGCCTCGATGCCGGTGCCGCAGCCTACGTCGAGGAAGGAGCGGCCTGGGCTGTTGTCGACGATCCGCCGGACCAGGGCGTCGGGGTAGCCCGGCCTCGTCCGGTCGTAGCGTTCCGTGTCCGAGCCGAACGACTCGGCGGTCGTGCGGTTCCGGTGCAGTGCGCTCCCGGAGGAAGAACCTGGTTCCTGCGGTTGAGTGGGCATGTGGTCACCGTAGCGGGCGGGCGCCCACTCGTCAACGAACGACCAGGCGTCCCGGCCCGGCGCCTGGCGGTGCGGGGCGGCCCGTGGGCGGTCCGGCCCGAGGGCGACCGGCGCGGGGCGGCCCGTGGGTGATCCGGCGCGGGGTGGTGCGGACGCGGTCCGGGGGCGGCTCCGGACGTCAGAGGCCCGCCCCGGACCGGCGGGGCTCATTTCGCGTCCGCGTAACACCCCACCACCGCCGTGCTGAACGGGAACCGCACCGGCGTCCGCCCGAACGTCAGCCGTCCCGCCAGGTCCGCCGCCTCCCGGATCGCCGTGACGACCGTGTCGGCCTCGTCCCGCGGGCAGTGCACGATCACCTCGTCGTGCTGGAAGAAGACCAGCTCGGCGGCGAGCCCCGCACAGCTCTGCCGCAAGGCGGCCAGCATCAGCAGGGCCCAGTCGGCGGCACTGCCCTGGACGACGAAGTTGCGGGTGAAACGGCCCCGGGCACGGGCGCCGGACGCCTCGCCGGGCCGGCTCCCCGGCGGCTCGTCCTGGGGCAGGCCGGCCTCGCCGGTGCCGGCGTCGCCCGGCCGGGCCGCCGGCGGGCAGGTGCGGCCCAGCCAGGTGCGCACCAGGCGGCCCTCCTCGCCCGCGCGGGCGGCGTCGTCGACGTAGGCCACGGCGCGCGGGAAGCGGCGTCTGAGCGCGGCCAGGTTCTTCAGGCCGTCACCGGAGGTCTGGCCGTACACCGCGCCGAGCACCGCCAGCTTGGCCTGGGCGCGGTCGCCGGAGAAGGCGCGGTCGGAGACGGACTGGTAGAGGTCGGTCGGGTGGGAGGCGACCTCCATCAGACCCGGGTCGCGGGAGATCGCGGCCAGCACCCGCGGTTCCATCTGGTCGGCGTCGGCGACCACCAGCCGCCAGCCCGGGTCGGCGACCACGGCCCGCCGGATGACCTTGGGGATCTGCAGACCGCCGCCGCCGTTGGTGACCCAGCGGCCGGTGACCGTGCCGCCGGCCTGGAACCCGGGGCGGAAGCGGCCGTCGCGCACCCAGTCCTGGAGCCAGGACCAGCCGTGGGCGACCCAGATCCGGTACAGCCTCTTGTACTCGATCAGCGGCTGCACGGCCGGGTGGTCGAGGGACTCCAGCTCCCAGCGGCGGGTGGAGCGGACGGTGACGCCGGCCTCCGCGAACGCCTTGACGACGTCGGCGGGCAGGTCGGGCCGGACCCGGCGCCCGAAGGCGGCGGAGACCTCGCCGGCCAGCTCGGCCAGCCGGCGCGGCTCGCCGCCGCCCGCGTACCGCTCGCCCAGCAGGCCGTGCAGCACCTCGCGGTGCACGTCGGCCCGCCAGGGCAGCCCGGCCCGGTCCATCTCGGCGGCCACCAGCGTCCCCGCCGACTCGCTCGCCGTCAGCAGCCGCATCCGGTCCGGGTGCTCGGCGCGGTCGTGCCGCCGCTGCTGGTCGGCGTGGACGGCGGCCAGGTCGGGGAGGGGGAGGTGGCGGCCTTGGGGTTCGAAGAGGGGGGACTGGGCGCCCGGCGCGGCGGGGCGCTGGGGCGGGTCGGGGGGTACGGGAGCGCCGCGCAGTCTGGCCAGGGCGGCGGCGGCCGACCTCGGCTCACCGAAGCGGCCCTCGTGGCCGAGGAGCAGGCCCTCGGCGTCCTCGATGTCGTAGCACCGCTCCACCCGGACCCCGGCGGCGAGCAGCCGCGGGTAGAGCTCGGCGGTGGAGCGCCACACCCACCGGGCCACGTCCGGGCGGGCCCGCACCGCCTGGGCGGCGTCCGCCTCCCGTCGTACCGGGCCGGCGGGCAGCCCGTCGGGACCGAGGGGGGCGACGTCCGCACCACCGTCCTCGGCCACCGCGAGCATCCACCGGCCGGCCACCCGACGAGTCTCGCAGCAGGGTCTGACAGCGGCGGATCCGACGGCGGTGGGCGCGACAGCGGTTGGGCGCGACGGCGGCGGATCCGGCAGCGGTGGGCGCGACGGCGGCGGATCCGGCAGCGGTGGGCGCGACGGCGGTGGACGCGACACCAGCAGGCCTGACGACGGCGGATCCGACGGCGGGCCCGCCCCCGCCCGGCGGGCCCGCCCCCGCAGGGCGGGACGGCGGGACCCGGGGCGCCCGGTCAGGACCCCGTGGCCTTGGCCGCCTCCCCCGTGGAAGCGCCGTTCCCCGCCTCCGCGTCCTTCGCGTCTCCCGCCTCCGCGCCCACCGCTTCTGCGGCCTCCGCACCCTCCGCCTCCGCGTCCCCCGCCTCCTCCGCCGTGACGAACTGGGCCAGCGCCCCGGTGACGAACCGCTCCGTCGCCTCCTTGGTGACGCCGAGGCGGCTGAGGACCCCGTCGCCGTTCTCGTGCTCCAGCAGGGCCAGCAGGATGTGCTCGGTGCCGATGTAGTGGTGGCCGAGGCGGAGGGCCTCGCGGAAGGTGAGTTCCAGGACCTTCTTGGCGGCCGGGCCGTACGGCACGAGTTCCGGGACCTCGTCGGCGGCCGGCGGGAGCGCGGCGAGGGCCGCCCCGCGCAGCGCGTCCGGCGGCACGCCCTGCGCGGCGATCGCCTTCGCGGCGAAGCCCTCCGGCTCGGCGAGCAGGCCGAGGACGAGGTGCGCGGGCACGCCCTCGGCGTTGCGGGCGTTCCTGGCCTCGTTGTGCGCGGCCATCACCGTGTTCCGCGCCCGGGGCGTGTAGCGGCTGAAGCCCTCGCTCGCGTCCGGGCCCGCGGCCTCCTTCGGCACGAAGCGCTTCTGGGCCGCCTGCCGGGTGACGCCCATCCGCCGGCCGATGTCCGTCCAGGAGGCGCCCGAACGCCGGGCCTGGTCGACGAAGTGGCCGATCAGGTGGTCGGCGACCTCCCCGAGGTGCTCACCGGCGAGAACGGCGTCCTGGAGCTGCTCCAGGGGTTCGGCGTGGACCTTCTTGATGGCGGCGATCAGGTCGTCGAGACGTACGGATGCCGTGATGTTCGGGTTCGTCGTCATGTGTCAACCGTAGGTTGCGCCCCCAGGGGCGTCAACCGCCGGTTGACAGTTCCGTGCGGAGAGGAAAGGGGGACGGCGGCCGTGGCACCATCGCCGGGTGAGCAACCCCGGTACGTCCAGCGCCCCCGGAGCCGCCGGCGCCCCCGGCACCGTCGACAGCGCCTTCCGGACCGCCCTGTACGCCGCCGCGGACACCGCCGGCACCGCCCTCGACACGGCGGCCTCCCTGCTCGCGGCCGATCCGGCGGCCGACGCCGAACTGGCCCGGCGCGGACAGGAGTTCGTGGCCGGCGCCTGGCGGCGCGGCTGGCAGCCCGCCGACGTCGTACGCGTCGTGCGGCGCGAACTCGGGGACGCGCACCTGCGGCTGGCCGCCGACCTGATCCGGGCGCAGGCGGCACACGACCGTCCGCGCGGCCCGCGCTGGAGCGCCCAGCTCGACGACCTCCCCGCCGGACCGCCCGCGCGCCCGGCGGCCCGCGGCGACCGCTTCTCGCGCGCCACCACCGTCCTGGAGCTGTACCGCCTGCTGCTGCGCCTGCCCCGCCTGGAGCCGCTGGACGAGCCCGAGCCCGGTACGCCGTCCCCCGGGGGCCACGCCGACGACCGCCCCGAGTCACGCGCCCTCGCCCGCATCCGGGCCCTGCTGGCCAAGGCGGAGGCGACCGGGTACCCGGAGGAGGCCGAGGCCCTGAGCGCCAAGGCGCAGGAGCTGATGGCCCGGCACAGCGTCGACGAGGCGCTGCTGGCGGCCCGCGCGCCCGCGCCCGGCACCCCCGGGGCCTGCCGGATCGGGGTGGAGCCGCCGTACGAGCAGGCCAAGGCGGTACTGCTGGACGCGGTGGCCGCCGCCAACCACTGCCGCGCGGTGTGGAACGAGGAACTCGGCTTCTCCACCGTGGTCGGCTTCGAGACCGACCTCGCGGCGGTCGAGCTGCTGCACACGTCGCTGCTGGTGCAGGCCGAGACGGCCATGACCCGGGCGGAGGCCGCCCAGCGCGCGGGCGGGCGGAAGCGGACCAAGACGTTCCGCCAGTCGTTCCTGGCGGCCTACGCGCACCGCGTGGGCGCCCGGCTGCGGGCCGCCGCCGAAGCCCCGGTCAGCGAGGACGCCGGTCTGCTGCCCGTGCTCGCCTCCCGCGAGGCCGCGGTGACCGGCCGCCTGGAGCGGATGTTCCCGGAGACGACCACCACCCGGTTGCGGGGCGTCTCGGACGAGGCGGGCTGGGCGGAGGGCGTCCGCGCGGCCGACCGGGCCCGGGTCGGCCGCCGGCGCCCGCTGCCTTAGGAGACGTGGGAGCGGCCGTCAGTCGCCCATCTGCTGGAACGCGCTCACCGTCGCGTCCGGCCCGTCCTCGCCGTCCTCGCCGTCCTTCGTCGCGACGGCGCCGTACGACCAGGGGATGTCCTGCGTGGCGGAGGCGCCGGGCAGGGCGAAGCGCGCCGTACGGACGTCCAGGCTCGTGCCGTCCTCCTCCCCGCGCACGTAGGTGATGGTGAAGGAGGCGGCGGCGCCCTCGGCCAGGGTCAGCCGCCGCGCCGAGGCGCCCTCCTCCCGGCCGGTCTCCTTCGAGGCGCCGTCCACGAGGAGCGTCACGGTCGGGAAACCCTCGAGGACGCACTCCGTGCCGCGGTTGGTCAGGGTGACGGTGACGGTGCCGGTGTCCCCGGCGGCCGGCGCCGGGCTCGCCGCGACCTCCGTGCCCGACCCGCCGATCCGGCAGGCGGAGCCGTCACCGCTCTCGTCGGCGCCGCCGCTCTCGTCGGCGCAGGAGGTCAGGAGGAGCGCCGCGGCGACGGAGGCTGCGGCGAGGGCGACGGTCGGCCGGGTGGCGCGCATGAACGGGTTCCTCTGGAGACGGGTGTGAACGGAGTCCCGGCGGTCGCCGGGAGAGGGACAGGGATCAGCAGAGGTTACCGGCCCGGCCCGGCTCAGGAATCCAGCCCCTCCGTCGGCAGCCCGCTCGGCAGCCCGGCGCCCTCGGCCTTGAGGTACGTCTCCGTCCCCAGGCGGCCCGCCCAGTCGACCTCCAGGGTGGAGCCGTCGACCGACGCGACCGTTCCGGACGCCCGGTCGGCCGTCCCGTCGGTGCAGGAGAGACGGATCGCGAGGGTGCCGCCGGCCTCGTCCACACTGCCGCTGCACACGGTCCCGCCCGTGGCGAAGAGCCCGGCCCGCTTCCCGGTGACCACCAGGGCGACCGCCTTGCCCCCGCCGGTGGTCAGCCAGCTGCCCTCCACCTCGTCGGCGCCGACGGCGGCGGACGACGGTCCCCCGGCGCCGCCCCCGCCGCCCGCTCCGCCGCCCGCCCCGCCACCGGAGGACGCCGACGCAGACGCCGATGCCCGTGCCGACGCCCGTGCCGAAGCGGACGCCGGAGCGGACGCCGGAGCGGAGGCGGACGTGGGCGCGGACGCCGACGCGGACACGGACGCGGAAGGAGCCGCGGACGCGAAGCGGGACACGGAGGCGGAGGCGGACGCGCCCCCCGCCGCCCCCTCGTCCGGACCGCCGCTGTCACCGCACCCGGTGAGCACCAGCGCACCCGCCACCCCGGCGGCCACCGCCACGCCCCGCGGACGCCCCCGCCCCCGCCGAGGCGCGGGACGCCCGCCCCCAGCCCTGGTCCCCGTACGCGCCCTGCTCCCGGAAGTCGCCGTACGCGCCGCGCCCCCGGGAGCCCCTGTACGCGTCGCACCCCTGGGAATTTCTGTACTCCCCGTACTCCCCGTACACGCCATACCGTCCACAGTCACCCACGTCATCCATGTCACCGGAAGCTCCAAGCTGCTGTAGCGGACGGCCGAGGGCGCCCCACGACAAGTCGCAAGCTACCAGGAGGACTTGCGTACCCCAGGGAGATGCCCGGCGTGCGCCTGTTCGCGCAGGGAGACGCGGGAGAGCCCGAACGTACGGAAGTAGCCGCGCGGGCGGCCGTCGGTCTGGTCGCGGTTGCGGACGCGGGTGGCGCTGGCGTCCCGGGGCTGGCGGCGCAGTTCCCGCTGGGCGGCGAGGCGTTCGGCGTCCGTGGAGGACGGGCGGCGGATGATCTCCTTCAGCTCGGCGCGGCGCGCGGCGTACCGGGCGACGGTCTCCTGGCGCTGCTCGTTCTTCGCGATCTTGCTCTTCTTCGCCATCAGACCTTCACTCCCCGGGCGCGGATCCGGGCCACGGCCGCCTCGACGCCGATCGTGTCGACGGTCTTGATCGCCTTGGTGCTCAGCCGCAGCCGTACGTGCCGGTTCTCGCTCGGCAGCCAGTAGCGCTTGGTCTGGATGTTGGGGTCGAAGCGGCGCGAGGTGCGCCGGTGGGAGTGGGAGATGCGGTTGCCGAAGCCGGGCTGGGCGCCGGTCAGCATGCAGTGCGCGGACACGGTGACGTACCTCTCGGTCAGTCCTGACGGACACGGCTGTTAATGGAATTCATTTTCAGTAAGATAGCAGCATGGCACGCAACGAACTCCGCCCGGTCATCAAGCTGCGGTCCACCGCGGGGACCGGCTTCACCTACGTCACCCGCAAGAACCGCCGCAACGACCCCGACCGGCTCACCCTGCGCAAGTACGACCCGGTCGCCGGCCGCCACGTCGACTTCCGAGAGGAGCGCTGAGCACCGCCATGCGCGAGGGAATCCACCCCGAGTACCGCCCGGTCGTCTTCCGCGACCGCGCCGCCGACTACGCCTTCCTCACCCGGTCCACCATGGCCGGCGAGAAGACGATCGAGTGGGAGGACGGGCACACCTACCCCGTCGTCGACGTCGAGATCTCGAACGTCAGTCACCCCTTCTACACCGGCACCGCCCGCGTCCTGGACACCGCCGGCCGCGTGGAGCGCTTCGAGCGCCGGTACGGCCGGACCGGAAAGCAGGGCTGATGCTCCCCGTGGTCATCGTCGGCGGACTGCACTCCGACGCCCGTCAGGCCGCCGTCGCCCGGCTGCTGGCCGACGTCCCCGGCAGCGTCGTCCTCCATCACGACCTGGCGACCGCCACCGCGGGCACGGTCGTGCGCACGGTCCGCGACGCCACCGGCCTGCTCTCCGCCGGGGAGGCGCCGCTGGTCGACGACTGCGCCTGCTGCGCCCTGCGCGAGGACCTGGTCCCCGAGCTGGAACGGCTCGCGGACGCCGGGACCGCCCCGCTGGCCGTCGTCGAACTGTGGGACTCCGTCGAGCCCAAGGCGATGGCCGAGGCGGTCACGGCCGGCGGCTTCACCGTCACCGGCGTGATCACCGCCGTCGACCCGGCGCTGGTGCTGCCGTACCTCGGCAACGGCGACGACCTCGCCGAGGGCGGCCTCGCCGCGGCCGCCACCGACCGGCGCACGGTCGCCGACACCTTCGCGCGGCAACTGGAGTACGCCCCCGTCCTGGCCGTCGCCGACTCCCCGGAGGCCGACGACGAGGACCGTGAGCTGCTGGCGCAGCTCCACCCGACCGCCCGCCGGGTCCCCATCGGCCACGGTGACCCGGCGGGCTCCTCCCCGGACCTGGTGCGGGCCGCGCTCGCCGGGTTCGACGTGGAGGCCGCGGCGGCGGCCCAGCACCCGGCCTGCGCCCTGCTGCCCGCCGAGGCCGACGCGCACGGCGTCGCGACCCTGGTGTGGCGCCGGCGCCGGCCCTTCCACCCGGAACGGCTGTACGCCGCGCTGGAGGACCTCACCTGCGCCGCGGCCCGCAGCCGGGGACGGTTCTGGCTGGCCGACAAGCCGGACACGCTGCTGCACTGGGACGCCGCGGGCGGGGCCCTGTGCGTGGAGGGGGCGGGCCCGTGGCTCGCCTCGCTGCCGGACGCGGCCTGGGAGATGGTGCCTCCCGTACGCCGGGCCGCCGCCGCCCTCGACTGGCACCCCGAGCACGGCGACCGCTGCCAGCACCTGGTCTTCACCTCACCCGGCCTCGACCGGGAGGGGCTCGTACGGCTGCTGGAGTCCTGCCTGCTCACCGACGCCGAGTACGCCGCCGGACCGGGCGCCTGGAAGCGGCTGCCGTCCGGCTTCGACACCCTCCTGGAGGTCTGAACCGCCGTGCCCCGCAAGAGCGACCGCAAGCCCGCCGGGCCCCGCCCGAACCCTCTGGACCAGGCGGGGGTCACGTACATCGACTACAAGGACGTCGATCTGCTCCGGAAGTTCATTTCCGACCGCGGCAGGATCCGCAGCCGCCGGGTCACCCGCGTCACCTCCCGGCAGCAGCGGCGGCTCGCCGCGGCGATCAAGAACGCGCGGGAGATGGCGCTGCTGCCCTACGCCGGTCGCTGACCGCCGCGGCGTCGTCACCGCGGCCCCGTTCGCATCAGGGACCCGCCTGACCAGGCGGGTCCCTGATGTTGTTGCATGATCAACAAAAGCCGGGGCAGACGCGGGAACGACCGGCGACGGCCCGGCGTCCTCCACAGGACGGGGCTGTAACCGAGGGACCACCCCCCGTGCACGTGCATTTGCGCATGCAGATGCACGTGAACAGAGCTATGATCCGCATCAGTTGACCAATGCATCAATGGCCACACCAGCCACTAGTGCGACTCCGGGGAGCGGCCTGTGAACCACGAGGTGTACAACGGCATCGCCGCGACGCGACTGCACGGAGTGGCCTGGCAGAAGAGTCGGCACAGCAACTCGCAGGGGTCCTGCGTGGAGTTCGCGCTGCTGCCCGGCGGGGACGTCGCCGTGCGCAACTCCCGCTTCCCCGACGGTCCGGCGCTGGTCTACACGCGCGGCGAGATCGAGGCGATGCTGCTGGGTGTCAAGGACGGGGAGTTCGACCACCTGGTCGCGGGCTGACCGCACCGCACCGCCCCGGCGGCGCGCGCCGCGTACGCCCGTCGGCCCCGCGACGCGTGTCTGCCCCGGCCCCAGCCTGCCCCGGCCCGCGCCCGCCGTGACCCGGGCCCGCCGGGGCGTACTCGCCGCGACGCGCCCGCTGTGAGGCGCCCGCCGCGCCTGCCGCGCCCGCCCGTCAGCCCCGCGACGCTCCCGCCGTCACCGCCGTCACCGCCGTCACCGCTCCCGAGACGGCCCGGGCGCGTCCGCCATGCCGCCCGCAGGAACACGCGGCCCGGATGCGTCCGCCGCGACGCGCGTAGAAACCCGGCGCGGCGAAGGGGTGCGGCGGGTCACTCGACGGGCGGGTCCGGCAGCCGGAACAGCGCCCAGACCACCTTGCCGTGCAACGTGCCCGCCAGCGGGTACCAGCCCCAGCCGTCGCTGAAGGACTCGACGAGGAACAGGCCGCGGCCGGACTCCGCCACGAAGTCCTCCGTCCCGTGGGTCACCGGGCTGTCGTGGCTCGGATCGCGCACCGCGCACACCAGTCGCTCGGTCCAGCGCATCAGATGCAGCCGCACCTGGCCCGGCCCGTCCGCCGGCTGTGTGCCGCAGGGCGGCAGCGCGTGCCGCAGGGCGTTGGTGACCAGTTCGGAGACGACCAGGCAGATGTCGTCGAACCGGTCGCCCGTGTGCCAGCCGTCGAGGGTGCGGCGGGTGAACCGGCGGGCCTCGCGCACCGCTTCGTAACGGGACGGCAGGGCGCAGGAGGCGGCGCTGGAGACGTGGGCGGGGTCCAGCGGCGGAAGGCCCTGCCTCAACGGCTCGAGCATGGTCGATCCATTCGTCCCCATGCGAGGCACTCCCGGGAGTTCGCGGTCGTAGCGATGCGGCGCGGTGGTGCGGCACCATGGTTTCGGATGCGTAGGGCAGATGCAAGGGCAGATGCACGTGCACGTGACCGAAATGGGCCTGCGCGTACCGCTTGTTGGTCAAATTTTCCACCATCTTCACCTCTCATCCTGAGTGCCGCCTCCGAGACTCCTTGCCACTGCCTGTGCGTTTTCTTGGCGAGGTCTCCGTTTCCGTAACCGGACGAGTACTGCTCGAAGTGTTTTAGTGGCAGACTTCGGCCTCTGAAGACGGTTGGGGAGGCTGGCGAACGTGAGCGCGGGAGAGCCCGGATCGGTGGTGCGGCGCATGCTGCTCGGATCACAACTCAGGCGACTGCGTGAGGCGCGGGGGATCACACGGGAGGCGGCGGGCTACTCGATCCGCGCCTCGGAATCGAAGATCAGCCGCATGGAGTTGGGCCGGGTGAGCTTCAAGACACGCGATGTGGAAGATCTGTTGACGCTGTACGGCATCACCGACGAGCAGGAGCGCGCGTCCCTTCTGTCACTGGCCAAGGAGGCCAACGTTGCGGGCTGGTGGCACAGTTACTCGGACGTGCTGCCCAGCTGGTTCCCCACCTACGTGGGCCTGGAGGGCGCGGCCTCCGCCATCCGCGTCTACGAGGTGCAGTTCGTGCACGGGCTGCTGCAGACGCCGGAGTACGCGCGCGCGGTGGTGCGCCGCGGGGCGCGCGGCGCGAGCGATGCCGACGTCGAGCGCCGGGTGAGGCTGCGCCTGGAGCGCCAGAAGTACCTGGTGGCCGAGAACGCGCCGGAGTTCCACATCGTCCTGGACGAGGCCGCGCTGCGCCGCCCCTACGGCGACCGCGAGGTGATGCGCGGCCAGTTCCAGCACCTGATCGACATGTCCGAGCGGCCCAACATCCGCCTCCAGGTGATGCCGTTCGGCTTCGGCGGCCACTCCGGCGAGTCCGGCGCGTTCACGTTGCTGAGCTTCCCCGAGTCGGACCTCTCCGACGTGGTCTACCTGGAGCAGCTCACCAGCGCGCTGTACCTGGACAAGCCCGAGGACGTCGCCCAGTACGAGAAGGCCCTCGAGGAGCTCCAGCGGGACAGTCCGGGGCCGGACGAGAGCCGCGACATCCTGCGCGGGCTGCTCCAGCTCTCCTGAGGGCGCCGGACGGCTCCCGGCGGCTCCCGGCGACATGCGACGGCTCCCGGCGGCGTGCGACGGCTCCCGCCGGTGCCTGGCGGCGCGTGCCGGTGCGCGACGGCGCCTGATGGCGGAAGGAAGCGCCAACTCCCTTTGCTCCTAAGTAGGATGCCGCGTGGACGGACCGTGAAGGTGACCGGTCGCCGGCTCCGCCTGCCCCGGCAGCAAGGGATTGAGGGATCGCATGTCGTCGTCGTACTTCACCGACCTGGCCCAGCAGTACATCGGTGGCGAGTGGCGCTCCGGCTCGGGGTCCTGGGACATCATCGACTTCAACCCGTACGACGACACCAAGCTCGCCGCGATCACGATAGCCACCGTCGACGAGGTCGACGCCGCCTACCGGGCCGCCGAGCGCGCCCAGCGGGAGTGGGCGCGGACCAACCCGTACGCCCGCCGCGCGGTGTTCGAGAAGGCGCTGCGGATCGTGGAGGAGCGCGAGGGCGAGATAGCCGAGGCGATCACCGCCGAGCTGGGCGGCACCCGCACCAAGGCCGGCTTCGAACTGCACCTCGCCAAGGAGTTCCTGCGCGAGGCGGTCCACCTGGCGCTGCGCCCCGAGGGCCGCATCCTGCCCTCCCCGACGGAGGGCAAGGAGAACCGCGTCTACCGCGTCCCGGTCGGCGTCGTGGGCGTCATCAGCCCCTTCAACTTCCCCTTCCTGCTCTCCCTGAAGTCGGTCGCCCCCGCCCTCGCCCTGGGCAACGGCGTCGTCCTCAAGCCGCACCAGAACACCCCGGTCGTCGGCGGCACCCTGCTCGCGAAGATCTTCGAGGACGCCGGACTGCCCGGCGGCCTGCTCAACGTCGTCGTCACCGACATAGCGGAGATAGGCGACGCCTTCCTCGAACACCCGGTTCCCAAGGTCATCTCCTTCACCGGCTCCGACGAGGTCGGCCGCCACGTCGCCACCGTCTGCGCCGCGCGCTTCAAGCGCTCCGTCCTCGAACTGGGCGGGAACAGCGCCCTGGTGGTCCTCGACGACGCCGACCTCGACTACGCCGTCGACGCGGCCGTCTTCAGCCGCTACGTCCACCAGGGCCAGGTCTGCATGGCCGCCAACCGGGTCCTGGTCGACCGCTCGGTGGCCGAGGAGTTCACGGCGAAGTTCGTCGCCAAGGTGAAGACCCTCAAGGCCGGCGACCCGAGCGACCCCGAGACCGTCATCGGCCCGCTGATCAACTCCCGCCAGGCGGACGCCGTCGCGGGCGTCGTCGAGCAGGCGCTCGCCCAGGGCGCGACGGCCCTGGTGCGCGGCGGGCGCACCGACAACCTGGTCGAGCCGTCCGTGCTCACCGGCGTCCCCGCCGACTCGGCCCTGCTGCGCCAGGAGGTCTTCGGACCGGTCGCCTTCGTCGTCCCCTTCGACGACGAGGAGGAGGCGGTGCGCCTGGTCAACGACACCCCCTACGGCCTCAGCGGCGCCGTGCACACCGGGGACGTCGAGCGCGGGGTGCGCTTCGCCAAGCGGATCGACTCCGGGATGTTCCACGTGAACGACGGGACCGTGCACGACGAGCCGATCGTGCCGTTCGGCGGCGAGAAGCACTCGGGCCTGGGCCGGCTCAACGGCGACACCATGCTGGACGCCTTCACCACCCACAAGTGGATCTCGGTGCAGCACGGCCGGAGCGGCTTCCCGTTCTGAGGGCCGCCGCGGCTGCCGGGGGAGCCACGGAGCGGACACGCGCCGTGCCGCACAGTGGACGCGCCTTTGCCGCGTACCCCCATCGTGGCGGGGAGGGGCGGGCGACCTGGCGGAGACCGCCCGGGAACCGGTGGCGCTGAACACCGCCGCGGGCCGTCCCAGGGCCGGTCCCGCCGGCGTCGACGCACTTCCGCGAGTCCCCGACCGGATCCACGACGCGACGCGCCCCGGCCTCGCCGAGCACCTCGAGGACGCGGTCACGGCGGACGCGGACCGCCGCGCCGGGTGATCCCGGCCACTCACAGCCCGGTCCGAGGGGGCCACAGCGCATCCTGGCCCCACCGGTGGAACCCGGGGTGGGCACAAGGCGTTGATAGCTTTGTGCGGCCGTATCCGAACGCCTCACCGCCCTCATCCCTCAGGAGCCCGGAACCGTGACGACGCTTGCCCTCGGCCCGAGCTGGCTGGATCCGAACTATCTCCTCGACACGTTCGGCATCTGGGGCCTGCTCCTCATCGTCTTCGCCGAGTCGGGCCTGCTCATCGGGTTCTTCCTGCCGGGCGACTCACTGCTGTTCACCGCGGGACTGCTGATCACCTCCGAGCAGCTCGACTTCCCGCTGTGGGGGGCGATCGCGCTGATCTGCGTCGCCGCGATCCTCGGTGACCAGGCCGGCTACATGTTCGGCAAGAAGGTCGGGCCGTCCCTGTTCAAGCGCCCGGACTCCCGGCTGTTCAAACAGGAGAACGTCACCAAGGCGCACGAGTTCTTCGAGAAGTACGGTCCCAAGTCCCTGGTCCTGGCCCGCTTCGTGCCCGTCGTGCGCACGTTCACGCCGATCATCGCCGGTGTCAGCGGCATGCGGTACCGCTCGTTCCTGACCTTCAACGTGATCGGCGGCGTCCTGTGGGGCGCGGGCGTGACCCTGCTGGGCTCCTGGCTGGGCGGCATCGACTTCGTCAAGGAGAACATCGAGGCGATCCTCATCCTGATCGTCCTGGTCTCCGTCGTCCCGATCGCGATCGAGTTCCTGCGCGCCCGCTCCAAGAACAAGAAGAACCCGCCGCAGGACCCGCGGCAGCGCCACGAGCCCCCGGCCCGCCACGAACCGCCGGTCATGGACGACGCCACCACCCAGCTGCGCCGCGTCCCCCAGGCCGACCAGCCCCCGCGGCAGCAGCACCACGGGAACGCCACCCCCGACCGGCAGCCGTACGCCCAGCAGCCGTACGCCCAGCAGTACCCGCAGCAGCAGTACCCGCAGGGTCACGGCCAGCAGCAGTATCCGCAGGGCCAGGGTCAGCAGCAGTATCCGCAGGGCCAGGGTCAGCAGCAGTACCCGCAGCAGCACCCGCAGGGCCACGGTCAGCAGCAGTATCCGCAGCAGCAGCACCCGCAGGGCCACGGTCAGCAGCAGTATCCGCAGCAGCACCCGCAGGGCCACGGTCAGCAGCAGCACCCGCAGCACCCGCAGCACCCGCAGGGCCACGGCCAGCAGCAGCACCCCCAGAACGGACAGAACCCGTACAACCAGGGGTACTGAACCGCCCCGGAGCGGGCGCGGGGCTCGCCGCCCACCGCCCGCCCGCCTGAAGGCCCCTAAAAACCCCGCGTCCGCTTCGCCGCCCGGCGCCCCGCCGCGCTCGCGGCCCCCGGCACCTTCAGGAACAGCCGCGAGATCTCCGACCCCAGGTTCACCCCGATGGCGATCGCCATGGCGAGGGCGACCGCCTTCGACAGGGACACCAGTCCCCGGTCCACCTCGCTCTGCGCGATCGCCAGCAGCCCGAAGTACGTCGCCGAGCCCGGCAGCAGCGGCCCGATCGCCGCCGTCGTGTACGGCAGCGCGGACGCGAACCGGTACCGGGACATCAACTGCCCGAACAGCCCCACCAGACCCGCCGCCGCGGCCGTGGACGCCACCGGCGAGATGTCCCCGGCGTAGTGCATCGCCCCGTACACGCACCAGGCCACACCCCCGTTGAGGGTCACCACCAGCACGGTGGACCGTTCCTGCTGGAGCAGGATGGCGAACGCCAGCGACAGCAGCATCGACGCGATGATCTGCACCACCGGGTCGTCCCCGGTCCCCAGCGCCGCGTCGGGGTTGAGCTCGGCGCCGAGCTGGACCCCGAAGTACAGCACCACCAGCACCCCGGCGACGATGCTGACGAAGAAGTACAGCACCTCCAGGAGCCGCGCCGCCGCGGTGATGTAGAAGCCGGTCAGACCGTCCTGCACCCCCGCGACCAGCGCCCGCCCCGGCAGCAGCGCGAACAGCCCACCGGTGATGACCGCCGACGCCTTCACCTCCACGTGGGCGAGGGTCAGCGCGATCCCGAGCGCCGCCGGCGGCATCGCGGCCACCGCGAACTGGTAGAACTCCGGCAGCCCGCGCCCCGCGCAGTACCACGCCAGCCGGTCGCCGAGCATCGCGCCGAGCATCGCCGCCACGAAGACCACCAGGTCACCGCCGACCAGCAGCGAGGCCGCACCGGCCAGCAGACCGCTCGCGGAGGTCAGCACCCAGGTGGGGTACGGGTGCCGGTTGCGGCGCATCTCCGCCAGCCGCCGGTACGCCTCCTCCAGCGAGACGTGCGTCTCCGGGTCGCTGAGGTCGTCCACCAGCTGGAACACCGCCGCGAGCCGCGTGTAGTCGGTGCCCCGGCGGCGCACCGTCCGCGACGCCGTCACCGGGTCGTCCACCAGGGAGGGCTGGTGCGAGATCGACAGCAGGGTGAAGGTGACGTTCGGCTCACAGCGGTCCAGGCCGTAGGAGCGGCAGACCGCGAACATCGCGGCCTCCACGTCCTCGGCGCCCTCGCCGCCCGCCAGCAGCAGCTCGCCGATGCGCAGCGTCAGGTCCAGCACGCGCGGCACGGCCGGGCCGGTCTCGTCGTCGTGCCGCTGGGGCGCCTCCGGCGCGGGCCGCTCGGCCACCGGCATCCGCAGCATCGTGCGCATCCGGTCCTGCCAGGGCACGTCCTGGGCGAGGTTCACCGCGGGCATGCCGCTCGGCGGCGTGAAGGCGCTCGCGCCGTACGGCTCCGCGGACGCCGGCTGCGGCGCGTCCAGCCCCTTTGGGATCGCGAACTCCGACGTCACCTCGGACTCGCTCGGGCCCGTCCGGGGCACGGCGAGCCCCTCGGGCACCGCGAACTCGGACGTCGTCGACGACTCCCCGTCGGCCGGTGCCGCGACCCCGCTGGGCGGCCGGAAGGCGCTCCTCGCCTCGTCCGACTGCGGCTTTCGGTCCTCCGCGTCCGTCACCTGTCCCAAGCTCCCTGCGACCACAACCTCCGATAGCCCTCAGTATGCGCACATAAACACCAACGGGCCGCACGCGTCCGCGTACGGCCCGTTACCCGTCTCACGCCCCGCGAGGCGTCAGAGGCGGCGGGGGTCAGTGACCGCCCTGCTCCTTGAACCGCTTGTAGGAGCGCTCGATCTCGGCCTCGGCGTCCGTGCGGCCCACCCAGTTGGCGCCCTCGACCGACTTGCCGGGCTCCAGGTCCTTGTAGACCTCGAAGAAGTGCTGGATCTCCAGCCGGTCGAACTCCGAGACGTGGTGGATGTCGCGCAGGTGCTCCACCCGCGGGTCGGTCGACGGCACGCACAGCAGCTTGTCGTCGCCGCCGGCCTCGTCCGTCATCCGGAACATGCCGATCGCGCGGCAGGTGATGAGGCAGCCCGGGAAGGTCGGCTCGTCCAGGATGACCAGCGCGTCCAGCGGGTCGCCGTCCTCGCCGAGGGTGTTCTCGACGAAGCCGTAGTCGGTCGGGTAGGCGGTCGAGGTGAACAAGCGGCGGTCCAGGCGGATACGACCGGTCTCGTGGTCCACCTCGTACTTGTTCCGCGAACCCTTCGGGATCTCGATCGTGACGTCGAACTCCACCGGACGCTCCTCCATGATCAGCACACAGTTCTGGTGGTTAAGTGTCCCTCACGCAGGTACATGATCGCGAAAGGGGCTGGTCGACCGTGCCGGAACCGAGACCGTGGCGGTCCGCCGGACCGCGTGTCGCGCGCGCCGTGGACGCCGTACGCCCGGGTGTGGCGCGCGCCGTGGACGCGGTACGCCCGGGTGTGGCACGCGCCGTGGACGCGGTGCGTCCGCGTCTCGCACGCGCCGCGCGGGCCGCCGGACCGCGGATCGCGCGGCCGGCCCGGGCCGCGGCGGCCCGGATCACGGGGCCGCGGACCTGGCGGTACACCGCGGGTGCCGCCACCGCGGGGCTGGCGCTGGCCGCCGGCGCGGTGACCGTCGCGGGCCCCTGGGATTCCACCGGCCAGCGTACGGCCGAGCGTGACCGGGCCGTCGCCCAGCGGCACACGGGTGACGCGGATCACGGCGGCACCGCCGCCCACGGCCCGCCCCGGCCCGCCCCGAGCGCCGGCGCCGTCCTGGCCGGCCTCGACGGCGACCGCGCCACCGGCGCCGGCCGGGCGGCCGGGGGCACCCCCCTCGCCGACGTCCTGGACCCCCTGCTGGAGGACTCCGCGCTCGGCGACGGCCGCGCCGCCTCGGTGGTCGACCTCGCCACCGGCGCGCGCCTGTACGGCACCGGCGCCGGCGCCTCCCTCACCCCCGCCTCCACCACCAAGATCGCCACCGCGGTCGCCGCCCTCACCGCCCTCGGCCCCGACCACCGCCTCACCACCCGCACCGCCCTGGAGGCCGACACCGGCGAACTCGTCCTGGTCGGCGGCGGCGACCCCACCCTCACCGCCCGCGAGGACGCCGAGGGCCCGGCCAGCCTGCGCACCCTCGCCGCCGAGACGGCCGAGGCCCTCAAGAAGCGCGGCGTGCGCGAGGTGACGCTGTCCTACGACACCACGCTCTACGCCGGCTCCGGGGCGCACCCGATAGGGGTCAACGACAACCTCGCCACCGTCACCGCCCTGATGGCCGACGAGGCCCGCACCGACGGCTCCACCAGCGGCCCCGCCCCGCGCGAGAGCGACCCGGCGCAAGCCGCCGCCCGCGCCTTCGCGGACCTCCTGGCCGAGCGCGGCATCGAGGCGTCGCCGCCCGGCCCCTCCAAGGCGACCGGCCGCGCCGACACCCTCGCCACCGTCTCCTCCCCGCCGCTGTCGGCCCTGGTCGAGCGGATGCTGACCGACAGCGACAACGACCTCGCCGAGGCCCTGGCCCGGCACACCGCCGTGGCGAGCGGGAAGAAGGCCGACTTCCAGGGCGCCGCCGCCGCGGTCGCCGCCCGGCTGAAACAGGCCGGGGTGTCCGTCGCGGGCGCCTCGTTCCACGACGGCAGCGGGCTCGACCGCGCCGACCGGCTCACCGCCGGCCTGCTCACCGGCCTGCTGGCCGCCGCCGCCGACCCCGGCCGCCCCGAGCTGCGCCCCGTCCTCACCGGGCTGCCCGTCGCCGGCTTCACCGGCACGCTCAGCAGCCGCTACACCGACGGCGCCGCCGGCCTCGTACGCGCCAAGACGGGCACGCTGACCGGCGTCAACACCCTGGCCGGCACCGTCGTCACCCAGGACGGCCGGGCGCTCGGCTTCGCCTTCCTGGCCTCCGGCACCACCGACGCCCAGGCCGCCCAGGCGGCCCTGGACCGCATGGCGACCGCCCTCGCGGAGTGCGGCTGCCGCTGAGCGGGGCGGGCTCCCGTCCGCCGCGCACGGCCTGCCCCCGGCGCCGGGGCTCACGTACGGTTGACGCATGACGAGCATCGGTGGTGCTGCTTCTTCCGGGATGGTCGACTGGAACCTCGCGGTGGCGACCGCGACCCGCCTGGTGCGGCCGGGCCCCGAAGTCAGCCGCGACGAGGCCCGGGCCGTCGTCGCGGAACTTCGCCGGCACGCCAAGGCATCCGAGGAACACGTCCGCGGGTTCACCCGCATGGTCTCCGAGGAGGACGCCGGCACCCCCGTCCTCGTCGTCGACCGCCCCGGCTGGGTGCGGGCCAACGTCGCGGGCTTCAGGGAACTGCTCAAACCCCTGCTGGACAAGATGGAGGAGCGCCGGAGCACTTCGGCCGGCGGCGCGGTCCTCGGCGCCGTCGGAGGCAAGGTCACCGGCGTCGAACTGGGCATGCTGCTGTCGTTCCTGTCCTCCCGGGTCCTCGGCCAGTACGAGACCTTCGCCCCCGCCACCCGCGACCTGCCCGCCGGCGACGGCGGCGGGCGGCTCCTGCTCGTCGCCCCCAACGTCGTCCACGTCGAGCGCGAACTCGACGTCGACCCCCACGACTTCCGCCTGTGGGTGTGCCTGCACGAGGAGACCCACCGCACCCAGTTCACGGCCGTGCCCTGGCTGCGGGACCACCTCCAGGGCGAGATCCAGTCGTTCCTCGGGGAGACCGACGTCGACCCCATGACCGTCCTCGAACGCGTCCGCGAGGCCGCCCAGACCCTGGCCGGGGGGCGCCCCGAGGGCGAGGAGGACGACGGCGGACGCTCGCTCGTCGAACTGGTGCAGACCCCGGCCCAGCGCGAGATCCTCGGCCGCCTCACCGCCGTGATGTCCCTGCTGGAGGGCCACGCCGACTACGTCATGGACGGCGTCGGGCCGCAGGTCGTGCCGACCGTCGGCGAGATCCGCGAGAAGTTCCAGCAGCGCCGCGCCAAGGGCGCCTCCCGCCTCGACCAGGCCCTGCGCAAACTGCTCGGCCTGGACGCCAAGCTGCGCCAGTACCGGGACGGCGAACGCTTCGTGCGGGCCGTCGTCGACGAGGTCGGCATGGACGGCTTCAACCACGTGTGGACCTCGCCCAACACCCTCCCCACCAGGACGGAGATCGCCAAACCGGCGGACTGGATCGCACGGGTGCACCGCAAGCCGGAGTCGTGAAACCGGGCCCGCGTCGTGAAACGGGGAGTGCGCGGCAGAGCAACACCCCTATCAATCACCCGTCCGAGGGACCGTGAGGCCCCGGCGGGCGTGCGATGCTCGGGGAACGGCCCGTTTCTGTCACCATCTACACACTCTGCGTGACCGGTCAGCGGGCATCCCCCCAAGAAAACTTCATGAAGGGCACCGGACATGGGTCCCCATCCTGCGGTCGCGGCGATACGCCTGGCGGTCCGCCGCGTCCTCCACGACATCCTCACCGAACACCACGGCCGGCATCCCGCCCACGCCTGCTCCCCGGCACCCGGGCGCCCGGCACCGCCCCCGCTCGTGCTGGTGGCGTGCTCCGGCGGCGCCGACTCCACGGCGCTCGCCTCCGCCCTCGCCTTCGAGGCGCCCCGGCTCGGCGTCCGCGCCGGCGGCGTCACCGTCGACCACGGCCTCCAGCCCGGCTCCGACCTGCGCGCCGAGGAGGTCGTCCAGCGGCTGCGCGCGCTCGGCCTCGACCCGGTGGAGTCCGTCGCCGTGACCGTCGGCCGCGACGGCGGCCCCGAAGCGGCGGCCCGCGACGCCCGCTACGACGCCCTGGACGCCGCCGCCGAACGGCACGGCGCCGCCGCCGTCCTGCTCGGCCACACCCGGGACGACCAGGCCGAGACGGTCCTGCTGGGCCTCGCCCGCGGCTCCGGCATCCGCTCCCTGTCGGGCATGGCCGCGGTCTCGGGGGCCGGCGGCCGCTACCGGCGCCCCTTCCTCCAGCTCGACCGGCAGACCGCCCGCAAGGCCTGCATGGCCCAGTCCCTCCCGGTCTGGGACGACCCGCACAACACCGACCCCGCCTACACCCGCTCCCGGCTGCGCCACGAGGGCCTGCCCGCCCTGGAGAAAGCCCTCGGCAAGGGCGTCGTCGAGGCCCTGGCCCGCACCGCCCGGCTCTCCCGCGACGACGCCGACGCGCTCGACGGCTGGGCCCGGCAGGCCGAGGCCGGCGTCCGCGACGCCGCGGGGTTCCTGGAGTGCGGCAAGCTCCACGCCCTGCCGCCCGCCGTGCGCCGCCGCGTCCTGCGCCGGGCCGCCATCGAGGCGGGCGCCCCGGCCGGCTCCCTCTTCGCCCGCCACATCGAGGAAGTCGACAAGCTGATCACCGGCTGGCGCGGCCAGGGGGCCATCAACCTGCCCGGCAAGGTCGTCGCCCGGCGCCAGGGTGGCAGACTGGTGATCCGGCAAGGCTGAGGCCGACCGCCCGGAACAGACCCCGGCGGCCGGACCGGACAGCCGGAGGCCGTAAGTGCGGGACGACCGAAAGTGATGCGGGTGGACGCGAACGACATGGGTGCCGATCTCCAGCAGGTACTCATCACCAAGGAAGAGATCGACGCGAAGCTGGCCGAGCTGGCGGCGAAGATCGACGCTGAGTACGCGGGCAAGGACCTGCTCATCGTCGGGGTCCTCAAGGGCGCGGTGATGGTCATGGCCGACCTCGCCCGGGCCCTGTCCACCCCGGTCACCATGGACTGGATGGCCGTGTCCTCCTACGGCGCGGGCACCCAGTCCTCCGGGGTCGTACGCATCCTCAAGGACCTCGACACCGACATCAAGGGCAAGCACGTCCTGATCGTCGAGGACATCATCGACTCCGGGCTGACCCTGTCCTGGCTGCTGTCCAACCTCGGCTCGCGCGAGCCCGCCTCCCTGAAGGTGTGCACGCTGCTGCGCAAGCCCGACGCCGCCAAGGTCGCCATCGACGTGGAATGGGTCGGCTTCGACATCCCCAACGAGTTCGTCGTCGGCTACGGCCTCGACTACGCCGAGAAGTACCGGAACCTGCCGTTCGTCGGTACGCTCGCGCCCCACGTCTACGGCGGCTGACCGGCCCACGCGGGGCGGCCGGGAACCCCGGAGCCCCTCGCGCCGTTGGAGCATGCAGACGGGGATGCCAGTCATCCCGTGCGGCTGCGGGCCGCCATGCTGGGGTACCGTCAGAAGAACTGTCTTATCAAACTCACTATGGCAGGAGGGACGGGGCGGCACCGCTCCGTGTGGATGGACGTGAAGCGATACTTCCGTGGGCCGGTCATGTGGATCGTGCTGGCCGTCCTTGCCGTGGTCGTGTTGATGCAGGTCGTCGGCTCGTCCGGCGGCTACAAGACGGTGGACACAGGCCAGGTCGTCCAGGCGATCAACCAGAACAAGGTCGAATCGGCCAAACTCACCACCGGCGACGAGCAGACCGTCAAGGTCCAGCTCAAGGAGGGTGAGAAGGTCGAGGGCAGCTCGAAGATCCAGGCGAGCTACATCGGCGATCAGGGCGTGGACATCGCCAACACGCTGCAGAACAAGTACCAGGACAAGCAGATCCCGGACGGCTACACCGTCTCGCCGTCCAAGCAGAACCCCTTCGTCGGGATCCTGCTCTCCCTGCTGCCCTTCGTCCTCATCGTGGTCGTCTTCCTGTTCCTGATGAACCAGATGCAGGGCGGCGGCTCCCGGGTGATGAACTTCGGGAAGTCGAAGGCGAAGCTCATCACCAAGGACACCCCCAAGACGACGTTCGCCGACGTCGCCGGGTCGGACGAGGCCGTCGAGGAGCTCCACGAGATCAAGGAGTTCCTCCAGGAACCGGCCAAGTTCCAGGCCGTCGGCGCCAAGATCCCCAAGGGCGTCCTGCTCTACGGTCCTCCCGGCACCGGCAAGACGCTGCTGGCGCGGGCCGTCGCGGGCGAGGCGGGCGTCCCGTTCTACTCGATCTCCGGTTCCGACTTCGTCGAGATGTTCGTCGGCGTCGGCGCCTCCCGTGTGCGTGACCTCTTCGAGCAGGCCAAGGCGAACGCCCCGGCGATCGTCTTCGTCGACGAGATCGACGCGGTCGGCCGCCACCGCGGCGCCGGCCTCGGCGGCGGGCACGACGAGCGCGAGCAGACCCTGAACCAGCTCCTCGTCGAGATGGACGGCTTCGACGTCAAGGGCGGCGTGATCCTCATCGCCGCGACGAACCGGCCCGACATCCTCGACCCGGCGCTGCTGCGCCCCGGCCGCTTCGACCGGCAGATCGCCGTCGACCGCCCGGACATGCAGGGCCGCCTGGAGATCCTCAAGGTCCACCAGAAGGGCAAGCCGGTCGCCCCGGACGTCGACCTGTCGGCCGTCGCCCGGCGCACCCCCGGCATGACCGGTGCCGATCTCGCCAACGTGCTGAACGAGGCCGCGCTGCTGACGGCCCGCAGCGACCAGAAGCTGATCGACAACAAGATGCTCGACGAGGCGATCGACCGCGTCGTGGCGGGCCCGCAGAAGCGGACCCGGATCATGTCCGACAAGGAGAAGAAGATCACCGCGTACCACGAGGGCGGACACGCCCTGGTCGCGGCGGCCTCACCCAACTCCGACCCGGTCCACAAGATCACCATCCTGTCCCGGGGCCGCGCCCTGGGCTACACGATGGTCCTGCCGGACGAGGACAAGTACTCCACCACCCGCAACGAGATGCTCGACCAGCTCGCCTACATGCTGGGCGGCCGGGCGGCCGAGGAACTGGTCTTCCACGACCCGACCACCGGCGCGGCCAACGACATCGAGAAGGCCACCGGTCTGGCCCGCGCGATGGTCACCCAGTACGGCATGACCGAGCGGCTCGGCGCGATCAAGTTCGGTGGCGACAACACCGAGCCGTTCCTCGGGCGTGAGATGTCTCACCAGCGCGACTACTCGGAAGAGGTCGCGGCGCTGGTCGACGAAGAGGTCAAGAAGCTCATCGAGACCGCGCACAACGAGGCGTGGGAGATCCTGGTCGAGAACCGCGACGTCCTCGACAACCTGGTGCTGGCCCTCCTGGAGAAGGAGACGCTGGGCAAGGAGGAGATCGCCGAGATCTTCGCGCAGATCGTGAAGCGCCCGGCCAGGCCCGCCTGGACCGGCTCCTCGCGCCGTACGCCGTCCACCCGTCCGCCGGTGCTCTCCCCCAAGGAGCTGGCCCTGACGAACGGAGCCAACGGTTCCACGGCGGCGATCACCGCCAAGAGCACCACGGTCAAGAGCACGACGACGGAGCCGTCCCCGGCTCCGGAGCGCGCCCCGGAGGACCGCCCGGAGAGCTGACCGCTCCGTCCGAGGTCCCACCAGGACCGGAATGACTGCCGCGCCCCCCAGGTTCTAGCCTGGGGGGCGCGGCAGTCCCATATGCCGCCGAGCAGGACAGTGACAGGAACGAGGCACCACATGACCGACCCCGTGACGCTGGACGGCGAGGGTTTCATCGGCGAGTTCGACGAGAAGCGCGCCGAGAACGCCGTACGCGAACTGCTGATCGCGGTCGGCGAGGACCCGGACCGCGAGGGGCTGAAGGAGACTCCGGCGCGGGTGGCACGGGCGTACCGGGAGCTTCTGGCCGGTCTGCGGCAGGAACCCGAGGACGTGCTGACGACCACGTTCGATCTGGGGCACGACGAAATGGTCCTGGTGAAGGACATCGAGATCGTGAGCCTTTGCGAACATCACCTGCTGCCGTTCCACGGCGTGGCCCACATCGGGTACATCCCGGCCGAGACCGGCAAGATCACGGGCCTGTCCAAGCTGGCGCGGCTGGTCGAGGTGTTCGCCCGGCGGCCGCAGGTGCAGGAGCGGCTCACCACGCAGGTGGCCGACTCCCTGATGAAGATCCTCGAAGCCCGTGGCGCGATCGTCGTCATCGAGGCCGAGCACATGTGCATGTCGGTGCGGGGGGTGCGCAAGCCCGGCGCCAAGACCACGACGTCCGCGGTGCGGGGCCAGCTCAGGGACTCCACGACCCGGGCCGAGGCGATGAGTTTGATACTGGCGCGCTGACCCCATCGCCAGGGGAGCCGACGCCTTCCTCGGCCGGTGAGCTGTTCACCGGCCGAGGGGAGACCGGCGGTGTACGGACAGCCGGTGAGGGCCGGTGGTGTACGGGCTGCCGGGCGGACAGCCGGTGAGGGCCGGTGGTGTACGGGCGGCCGGGCGGACAGCCGGTGAGCGTCGTCGCGGGCGCGCGGCAGGCCGGGGGCGCCGAGGCGGGGGACGAGCCCGGGAGTCCGGACGGGGCGCGCACAGCGCCGACGGGAGTCGTCGGGGTGGCGGCGGCGTCGAAGACCCGTGAGGTCGTCGGCGTGGTGACCGACCGGATGGTGTCCGCGGTGGCGGCGGTGGGGCGGGAGCCGTGGACCTCGGCCGGGTGGGTGTCCGCGGTGGCGGCGGGCGTGGACGGCCCGCCCGTCGCGACCGGGCCGTCCACGCCGGCCTCGCCGTCCCGCGGCCGGTGCCGGGCCCCTCGCCCGCCACGGCCGCCGCTCGGCCCGGGCCCGGGGTCCCCGGTCGACGGGTGTGTGACGAGGCGGCCGCGGGAGGTCTGGCGTCACGCCGCCGAGGCCGCGCCCCGGGGGTTGTCGTCCTCGTCCTCCGGGAGCTTGCAGACGCGTTCCAGGAAGAGGGCCGCCGCTATCACGCCGATGGCCGCCAGGACGGCGAAGCCGGCGTAGACGGCCTGGTCGCGGCGGGCGGGGACGTCGAGCTGTTCCAGCAGGAAGACGCAGGTGCCGCCGTACATCCCGGCGACCAGGGCGGCGACCAGGGCGCTGGCCTGGCCGAAGACGACCGCGCGGGCCGCCATCAGGGGGTCGACGCCCTTGGCGCCGGGCACCCGGTCGCGCTGGGCCCTGAGGCGGGCGCGCAGGGAGAGGGCCGTGGCCAGCAGGACCACGGCGATCAGGGCCAGCACGATCGGGGCGGCCAGGGGGACGCTGGGCAGCGTCCCGACCGAGTTCCACAGGCGGGCGCCCGCCCAGGAGAGGATCCCGGCCACGACGAAGACGCCGGCCAGCACCCTGATGCGCAGCTCTTTCACGGTGTCCCTTCGGTTCCCGCGCGGGGTCGTCCCGGCCGTCCTCGCACGTGTCGTCGTGCTGACCTTAACGACTACTCGGGCAGCCGGAGTTCCAGGTCGGCGCGGGGGGACACGCCCTCGCGCCCGACGGCGTCCAGGAGGTCGGCGACCGGGCCGCGGCCGGGGAGCGTGGCGTCGGGGTCCACGTCGTGCCAGGGGGCGAGGACGAAGGCGCGCTCGTGGGCGCGGGGATGGGGCAGGGTGAGCCGCGGGTCGTCGGAGACGACGTCGGCGTAGGCGATGATGTCGACGTCCAGGGTGCGCGGGCCCCAGCGCTCCTCCCGTACGCGGTGGAAGGCCTCCTCCACGGCGTGGGCGCGCTCCAGGAGGGAGGCCGGGGGGAGGGTGGTCCTCAGGATCACGACCGCGTTGAAGTACGAGGGCTGGGTGCCGGGGTCGACGCCCCACGGCTCGGTCTCGTAGACGGGGGAGACGCCCTTGACGCGTACGCCGGGGGTGTCCTCCAGCGCGTCGACGGCGCCCTGGAGGGTCTCCAGCCGGTTGCCCAGGTTGGCGCCGAGGGCGAGCACGGCGCGCTTGGGGTTGGACAGCGTGGTGTCGGCGGCGTCGACCCGGTCGACGACCGAGGCGGGCACCGGCTGGACGGTCGGGTCGCTGGGGCCCTTGAGGAAGGGGGCGCTCATACACGGCTCCGGGTGATGGTGACGGTCACGTCGTCGAACGGGACGGTGATCGGGGCGTCCGGTTTGTGGACGCAGACCTCGACCTCCTGGACCCCCTCGTGCTTGAGGCAGACCTCGGCGATCCGCTCGGCGAGCGTCTCGATGAGGTTGACGGGCTCGCCCCCGACGACGGCCACGACCTCCTCGGCCACGATGCCGTAGTGCACGGTCTTCGTCAGGTCGTCGTCGGCCGCGGCCGGCCGGGTGTCCAGGCCCAGCACGATGTCCACGAGGAAGGTCTGGCCCTCCTCGCGCTCCTTGGGGAAGACACCGTGGTGCCCGCGGGCCTTCAGGCCGCGCAGCGCGACACGATCCACGCGATCACTCCTGCAGTCGTCGGTCTCGGCCGGTCCCCCGCCGGATGCGGACGGCACCCGGACCGGACTCGAATCTACCCGCGGGCACCGACAGCGCCGGGCCGCGGGGGCCGTCGGCCGGGCGCGCGCCGGGAGGTTTCACCGTGTGTTCCCCCGGGCGGGGGCGGTCGCTCACCGGCTGGTAGCCGTCCATACCCACCGGTCGGTGATGCCAACCACTTTTCCGGCCCCGGCACTCAGGAGGGTGTCTCCTCCGCGTCCTCCTCGTCGCTCTCCGCCAGGACGGGCGAGCCGTGGTGGGACCAGATCTTCCAGCCGGCGGGGGTGCGGCGGAACACGTTGGTGGCGACCACGAGCTGTCCGACCAGCGGTCCCAGTTCCGCGCCCGCCTCGGGGGCGGGGCCGCCGCTGAGGATGTTCTCGGTGCAGGTGACCACGGCGGTGTCGCCGGTGACGGAGACGTGGGTGTCGGTGAGGAAGAACTGGATGTAATCGGTGTTCGCCATGATCAGCGCGTAGGACCTGAGCACCTCGCCGCGGCCGGTGAGGACCGGCCAGCCGGGGTGCACGCAGGAGACCACGCCGGTGTCGGCCGGGTCGTGGTAGGTCTCGTCGACGCCGAGGTCGGACGGGGCGAGCCAGAGGTCGCTCAGCTCTTCGAAGGCGCCCTGCTCCACCGCCTCGTAGAAGGCGGTGTTGGCCGCCTCGACCTGCTCCACATCGAGGTGGGGGGCGTTCACCTGGTTCCTTCCGTGTCGTGGGCCGCGGCCTCTTCCACGGCGCGGGCGACCCGTACGGCGTCGGCGGTGGCGCGCACCTCGTGCACCCGCACCGCCCAGGCGCCGGCCCGGGCCGCGAGCGCCGACACGGCGGCGGTGGCGGCGTCGCGCTCCCGCGCGGGCGGCACGGCGCCGTCGGGTCCGGCCAGCACCCGGCCGAGGAACCGCTTGCGGGAGGCGGCGACGAGCAGCGGACGGCCCAGTCCCAGGAGCCGGTCGAGGTGGGCGAGCAGGACCAGGTCGTGCTCGGCGTCCTTGGAGAAGCCGAGGCCGGGGTCGACGATGACGCGGTCCGGGTCGATGCCGCCCTCCACGACGGCCGTCACGCGCGCGTGCAGCTCGTCGGTGACCTCGGTGACGACGTCGTCGTAGGAGCCCCGGACGTTGCCGCCCGTCAGCAGGCCGCGCCAGTGCATGACCACGAAGGGGGCGCCGGCGTCCGCGACCACCGGGATCATCCGGTCGTCGGCGAGGCCGCCGCTGACGTCGTTGACCAGGGCGGCACCGGCCGCGAGGGCCTTCTCGGCGACGGCGGCGCGCATGGTGTCGACGGAGACCGTGACGCCCTCGGAGGCCAGGCCGCGCACCACCGGCACGACCCGCCGCAGTTCCTCGGCCTCGTCGACCCGGGTGGCGCCGGGGCGGGTGGACTCGCCGCCGACGTCGATCAGGTCCGCGCCCCGGGCGACCAGGTCGAGCCCGTGTTTGACGGCGGCCGTCGTGTCGAACCAGCGACCGCCGTCGGAGAAGGAGTCGGGGGTCACGTTGACGACCCCCATGACCGCGCAGCGGTCCCATGTGGTGAGTCCCGCCACGTGGCGGGGGCCGGTCTGCTTGCTCATGTGTTCAGCGTAGGCCCAGCGGGCGGCCGCGCTCCGCCGCGGGCCGGGGTGCGGACGGGCCGGGGTACGGACGGGTCGGCGCGGGCGTGCGGGCGGGCGTCCGGGGCGGGCGCGGAATCGGGCGGGCCGCCTTTCCGCGCGGTTAATGAGAAGCGGCCGGTAATAAATGATCTTGATCAAATGATGTCGCGTCCGCGACGCGTCCGCCGTTTGTTTCCTGATGTCCTGTGAACACTTCTGAGGCAGCTGTCTTTTTGCGGGGTCGAGGCGTCAAGAATCGCCTACGCGCGGTAAGTTTCTGGCCATGCCACGTGGACGTCACCGCCATTCCCCGCCCTTGCACAGGCTGCTTCCCCCGTCGGCGATCGCAGGCGTCTCCGTCGTCTGCGCCGTGGGCCCCTGGGTGTTCAGCGAAACGCTGGTGCTCCGCGCGCTGTCCGGGGCCGCCGCGGTGACCGCGGTGCTCGGCGCGGTCGTGATGCGGCACTGGGACACCCAGGCGGGCCGGCGGGTCGCCGACCTCACGCGCGCGCGGGCGAGCGACGAGTGGCGTTTCGAGGAACGCGTGGCCGAACTGGAATCCGACCTGGAGGAGTCGCGCGAACTGCGCGGCAAGCTGGAACAGCGGCTGCGCGCCAAGCGCGCGGAACTGGCGAGGCTGCGCAACGAGCACGCCGAGCTGCTGCGCCGGTACGCCACGGCGGAGACCGAGCGCGCCAGCGCCCTGGAGGGCCGCCGGCGGCTGGAACTGGAGACGGTGGCCCCGTCGCCCGCGCTGCCCACGGCTCGTACGGCGGCGCAGGCCGCGGCGGGTACGGCACCGGAGGCGCCGGGGGCGCCGGGGGCGTCGGAGGGCGGGGAGGCCGAGCGGCGTGCGGCGGCTCCCTCCGTTGTCTCCGTCTTCTCGCCGGAGGGCGCACGGCTGTTCCTGCGGGCCAGGACGGCGCTGGCGCGGCTGGACGCGGAGGCGGCGGGGGCGGACGCCGACGGCGACGGCGGCATCCGGCCGGGCGCCGACGGGAACGGCGGTGACGACGGGGACGGTGGCGGCGGTGGCGTCGGCCGCCCGGCCGACGCGGCGGCCGGGCCCGCCCCGGCGGACGGGGCGGCGGACGGCGCCGAGGCGGCCGGCGGGCACGAGCGCGCGGCGGGCGCCGCCGCGCCGGACCAGCCCGCCCAGCCCACGCGGCGGGCCCTGGGCCACTTCACCGTGCCGACCGCGGTGGCCGTCGTCCCGGCCGCGGCACCCGCGCGGCGCCCGGCCGTCGAGGGCGGTTTCGACTTCTTCGGCAACAAGAGGCCGCAGCCCTCCGGTCCGGGGGAGGAGGGCGGCTCCGCCGGCGCCGTGGCCTCCGTGCAGAACGAGGACCTCGCCGACGTGGTGGGCCAGGAGGCGCTCGCCCTCCACAAGGCCGAGGCCGAGGCCGGGTTCAAGCCGGCCGGCGCGGAGTCGCGGGGGGTCGGCCAGGTCGTCGACCTGACGGCCCACGACGAGACCGAGCAGATCGACATGGAGGGGCTGCGCAGCGCGGCGTCCTGACGGATCCCCGCCGCGGTTCCGCCCTGCGGTTCCGCTCTGCGGTTCCTCCGGTTTTGCCCCGGTGCCGCTCCGGTCCCGTTCCTGGGCCTGTTCCTATCTCTGGTCCTGGTCCCGTTCCGGTTCTGCCCCGGCCCAGTTGCCGGGGCGCCGCCCCGTTCCGGCCCCGTCTCCGGCCGATGGCTCCGAGACCGGCCCGGCCCCGCGTCACCTACCGGCCCGTTCCGGCCCCCGCGTCATCCACCGGTCCGGCCCGGCGTCACGCCGCCCCGTGCGGGAGCGTTCCGCCTGGGCGCGCAGCAGTTCCGCCGCCTCCACGGCGTCCCGCTGCGCCGCCGTCACCGTCTTGCCGGCCCCCGTGTCCACGCGTACGTGGGCCAGTCGCAGCGCCCGCTGCCACGGCCCCTGGGTCAGCCGCACGCTCTGCACCTTGGCGTGCGGGACCAGGGCGAGGACGCGCCGCAGCAGCCCGTGCCGGGCGGCGAACACCTCGTCGGTGACGGCGAGCCCGTAGCCGCGCCACCACAGCGGCACCCGGCGCCCGGCCCGGCGCGGCGCGGGTGCCAGGGACGCCAGGGGCGGCACCGTCACCCCGGGCAGCACCCGCGCGACCACGGACTCGGCGATCTCGCGCGGGGCGACGGGCAGCAGGACGGAATTCGAGGACCCGGCCACGTCGAGCTCCACCCGGACCCACCCCCGGCGCCGCCACAGCACCGGTTCCACCACCCGTACCGTCTGCACCCGTCCCGGCGGCACGGTCTCGTGGGCGCGGTCCAGGAGCCCGTGGTCGATGCGGAGCCCGTCCGGGGACTCGGCCAGGGTCCAGTCGTACTCGCCGACGAACCGCCCCACGCTGCTCGCGCCCGCCGCGCCCGCCAGCGGTACGGCGGCGGCCAGCGCCGTCCACAGGCTGTGGGTGGCCGACCACAGCAGCGCCGGTACGGCCACGGCGGCCAGCAGCGCGCCCCAGGTCCGGCCGGTGAGCAGCAGGGAGACGGCGATGACCCGGGGCGGCACGCGCAGCAGCCGCCGGGAGGGGGCCTCGCCGGCCCCGGCGGCGGCCCCCGGCGCGAAACCGGCGGCCCGGGCGAGCAGCTCGGCGCGCAGCGCCCGCGCGTGACCGGCGCCGAGGAAGGCGAGTTCGTCCTTCTTGTCGGTGCCGACCACGTCGAGCCTGAGCTTGGCCACGCCCGCGATCCGGGCCAGCAGGGGCTGGGTGACGTCGACGGCCTGGACGCGGTCGAGGCGGATGTGCGCGGTGCGCCGGAAGATCAGCCCGGTGCGGATGCGCAGTTCCGTGCCGGTCATCGCGTAGTGGGTGAACCACCAGCTCAGGAAGCCGTAGAGGGCGGCGGCCGGGACGAGCACGGCGAGGCCGGTCACCAGCGTGGCCGTGGTCAGCCGGGTGAGCTGGCGCTGGGCCTGGTCGGGGTCGTGCAGCGCCCAGCCGGCCAGTACGGCGACCGGCGCCCAGGCCCGCCGCAGCGGGGTCACGGGGTGCAGCCGCCGCTCGACGACCTCCTCCCCGGCCGGTCCGTCCTCGCCAACCGGTCCGTCTCCGCCGACCGGTCCGTCCCCTTCGGCGCCGGTCGTGGTCACAGCCCCGCCGACCTGGCTTCGCCCAGCTCGGTGAGGCGGTCGCGCAGCCGCTCCGCCTCGGCCGGGTCCAGGCCGGGGATGGTGGCGTCGGTCGCGGCGGCGGCCGTGTGCAGCTGCACGCCGGCCAGCCCGAAGTACCGCTCGACCGGCCCCGAGGTCACCTCGACCAGCTGCATCCGCCCGTACGGCACGACCGTCTCCTCACGCCACAGCACACCCCGGTTGATCAGCAGGTCGTCGGCGCGTTCGGCGTACCGCCAGGAGCGCCAGTTGCGCTCCAGCATCACCCAGCCCCAGGGCAGCGGGGCCAGGGGGAGGAGGGCCAGGGCGGCCCAGGCGGGACCGAGGAACAGGCCGGGCAGCACCCCGGCGGCGACGGACAGCAGCCCCAGCCACACCACCAGCAGCAGCCGTCGCATCCGCAGCAGCCCGGGCGGCAGCCCGGTCCACCGGGGCTCGCCCCCGCTCGCCGCCGCCGTGCCGTGTGGGCTCCCCGTCTCCATGGACCCAGCGTACGTAGGGGAGACTGGGTCCATGACTCCTACGACGGAGACCATGGTCGGCATCGGCGGCGCCGCGGAGAGCACCGACATGGTGCTGAACATCGGCCCGCAGCACCCGTCCACGCACGGGGTGCTGCGCCTGAGGCTCGTCCTGGACGGCGAGCGCATCACCCGCGCGGAGCCCGTGGTCGGCTACATGCACCGGGGCGCGGAGAAGCTGTTCGAGGCGCGTGACTACCGGCAGATCATCGTGCTCGCCAACCGCCACGACTGGCTGTCGGCGTTCTCCAACGAGCTGGGCGTGGTCCTCGCCGTGGAGCGGATGCTCGGCATGGAGGTGCCCGAGCGGGCGGTGTGGCTGCGCACGCTGCTCGCCGAGCTGAACCGGGTGCTGAACCACCTGATGTTCCTCGGCTCCTACCCGCTGGAACTGGGCGGGATCACGCCGGTGTTCTACGCGTTCCGGGAGCGCGAGGAGCTGCAGAACGTCATGGAGGAGGTCTCCGGCGGGCGCGTGCACTACATGTTCAACCGCGTCGGCGGCCTCAAGGAGGACCTGCCGGCCGGCTGGGCGGCACGCGCGCGCGGCGCCGTGTCCGCGGTGCGCTCGCGCATGGACGTCTTCGACGGCCTGGTGCTCGGCAACGAGATCTTCCGGGGACGGACGCGGGGCGTGGGCGTGCTGACGCCCGGGGCCGTGCACGCGTACGGCGTCAGCGGCCCGATCGCGCGCGCCAGCGGCGTCGACTTCGACCTGCGCCGCGACGAGCCCTACCTGGCCTACGGCGACCTCCAGGACACCCTGCGGGTCGTCACCCGCGCCGAGGGCGACTGCCTGGCCCGCTTCGAGTGCCTGCTGGAGCAGACGCACAACGCCCTCGACCTCGCCGACGCCTGCCTGGACCGCCTCGCCGAGCTGCCGCCCGGCCCGGTCAACCAGCGGCTCCCGAAGGTGCTGAAGGCGCCCGAGGGGCACACGTACGCGTGGACCGAGAACCCGCTCGGCATCAACGGCTACTACCTGGTGAGCAAGGGCGAGAAGACCCCGTACCGGCTGAAGCTGCGCTCCGCCTCGTACAACAACATCCAGGCGCTGACCGAGCTGCTGCCGGGGACGCTGGTCGCGGACATGGTGGCGATCCTGGGGTCACTGTTCTTCGTGGTCGGGGACATCGACAAGTAGGCCGGGGATCCCGGCCGGCTGGAGCAGCCACCCGAAGTCGCCGAGGCCGCCCGGCGCGGTCAGCTCGGCGGCCTCACCGGCGGACGCGAGGGCGCGTACGTAGGCGCCGGGGTCGCTGGACGCCAGCGCGAGCGGGGGGCGTGCGCCGGAGAGGCCCAGGGCGCGCAGGGCGGCGCGCTGGGTCAGCAGGCGGGCGCCGGGAAGCCCGCGCGCCGCGCCGGCCGTCGCGCACGCCGCCGCGCAGGCGTCGAGCGCCACATGGGCGGTGATGTCGCACGAGCCGTCCGGCACCGGCCGTGTCTCCCGGCCGCCGCGGAAGCCCGTCAGCGTCCCGAAGGGCGGGCGGGCGTCCGCCGTGTGCGCGTAGTCGACGGCCACGGCGAGCCCCCGGTCGAGCGCCGACACGGCGGACGCCCAGGCGGTGTCCCGGGGCAGCCCGATCTCGGCCCGCCGCCCCGGCTCCGGCGGCAGCGGCCACCAGCGCGCCAGCCAGCCGGCCTCGGCCCCGCCGACCGGCTCCCCGAGCCGCTCGGCCCCGTCGCCGCGCACCAGCACCCGCCGCGCCACGCCCGCCGCGTCGGTCTGCGCGACCTCCACCGGTACGTTGTCCAGCCACTCGTTGGCGAACAGCAGTCCCGTGATCCGGCGCGGCGGCCGGCTCCGCCACGCGATCCGGCGGTCGAGCCCGGCCGGTCGGCCGGCGATCTCGACGGCGCAGACCCGGACCCGGCCGGCCACGCCGGCGGGCAGCGCGGCGAGCACCCCGGCGGCGAGCTCGCCCCGCCCGGCCGCCATGTCCACGAAGTCCAGCGCCGCGGGCCGGCCCAGCGCCTCGTCGACCCGGCACAGCAGCCGCGCCACGGCGGCGGCGAACAGCGGCGACGCGTGCACGGACGTACGGAAGTGCCCGGCCGGTCCCTCGGGCCGGCGGTAGAAACCCTCCGGTCCGTACAGGGCCTCGTGCGCCGCGTCCCGCCAGCCCCGCCACGCGCCCCCTGCCGCCCCGTCCGTCGCCCCGCCCGTCGCCCCTTCTGTCACCGTCCCAGGCTACGGACCGGGGGGCGTGCGGGCGCGTACGGCCTCCACCTTGCGGAGTACACGCGCCCACCGGGGATCGGCCCTCCGGTTGACCCCCGCACCTGTCGGCCTTGCCTACGCTGGGTCACGTGCAGCGCCTCTACGAATTCCTCCGCAGGCACCCGACCGGGGTCGACCTCTTCTGGGCCCTCGTCCTGTTCGCGCTCACCCTGCTGTCCGCGGTCGAGGGCCAGGTGAGCAGGGGGGTGGACGCCGCGGCGCTGATCGTCCCGTTCGCCGTGCTGCTGTGCCTGGTGGTGGCGCTGCGCCGGCGGATACCGGAGAGGATGCTGCTGCTGACCCTCGTGCTGGGCGCGGGGCAGCTGGTGCTGGACCTCGCCACGATGGCCGCCGACTTCGCCATGCTGGTGATCGTCTACACGGTGGCCGCCACCGGCGTCCGCTGGGCCTCCCGGCTGGCGCTGGCGGCCGGCCTGTGCGCGGCGCCCCTGGCCCAGCTGCGCTGGCCCAGCGAGTACACGGGGGTGTCGGGCAACATCGCGCTGACGGTGTTCATGACGGTGCCGTTCGCGCTCGCCTGGGTGCTCGGCGACTCCGTCCGCACCCGACGCGCCTACTTCGCGCAGCTGGAGGAGCGCGCCGCCCGGCTGGAGCGGGAGCGCGAGGCGCAGGCCAAGGTGGCGGTGGCCGCCGAGCGCGCCCGGATCGCCCGCGAACTGCACGACGTGGTCGCGCACAACGTCTCGGTGATGGTGGTGCAGGCCGACGGCGCCGCCTACGTCCTGGACGCCGCCCCCGACCAGGCCAAGAAGGCCCTGGAGACCATCTCCTGCACCGGCCGCCAGGCCCTCGCCGAGATGCGCCGCCTGCTCGGCGTGCTGCGCACCGGCGAGCACCGGGAGGCGGGGGAGTACGTGCCGCAGCCCGACGTCCAGCAGATCGAGGACCTGGTCGAACAGTGCCGGAACTCCGGGCTGCCCGTCGACTTCGAGGTCGAGGGCACCCCGCGCCCGCTGCCCAGCGGCGTGGAGCTGACCGCGTACCGCATCGTGCAGGAGGCGCTCACCAACACCCGCAAGCACGGCGGCCCGAACGCCGGGGCGAGCGTGCGCCTGGTCTACTTCGACGACGGGCTCGGCCTGCTCGTCGAGGACGACGGCAAGGGCGCCCCGCGCGAGGCGTACGGGGAGGGCGGGCTCGACGGGCAGGGCCACGGCCTGATCGGCATGCGGGAACGGGTCGGCATGGTGGGCGGCACACTGGACGCCGGTCCGCGTCCCGGCGGCGGATTCCGCATCAGCGCCCTGCTGCCCCTCAAGGCCGCCCATTGAACACCCGCCCCCACCGAGGAGAGAGTTCCCGATGACGACGATCCGCGTCATGCTCGTCGACGACCAGGCGCTGCTGCGCACCGGTTTCCGGATGGTGCTCGCCGCCCAGCCGGACATGGAGGTCGTGGCGGAGGCGGGCGACGGCGTCGAGGCCCTCCAGGTGCTGCGCGCCACCGCCGTGGACGTCGTCCTGATGGACGTCCGCATGCCCAAGCTGGACGGCGTGGAGGCGACGCGGCGCATCTGCGGGGAGCCCGGCGCCCCCAAGGTGCTGATCCTGACCACCTTCGACCTGGACGAGTACGCCTTCTCGGCGCTGAAGGCCGGCGCCTCCGGTTTCCTCCTCAAGGACGTGCCGCCCGCCGAGCTCCTCGCCGCCATCCGCTCCGTGCACAGCGGCGACGCGGTGGTCGCCCCGTCGACCACCCGGCGCCTGCTGGACCGCTTCGCGCCGATGCTGCCCAGCGGCGTCCAGGAGCCGCCGCACGCCGGGCTGCGGCGGCTCACCGAACGCGAGCGCGAGGTGATGGTGCTGGTGTCCCAGGGACTGTCCAACGGCGAGATCGCCGCCCGGCTGGTCCTGTCCGAGGCGACGGTGAAGACCCACGTCGGCCGCATCCTCACCAAGCTCGGCCTCCGTGACCGGGTGCAGGTGGTGGTGCTGGCCTATGAGACGGGGCTGGTGCGGGCGGGCGGTGGGCGAGGCTGAAGGGACGGCCACCGCGCCGTTCCCGCGTCGAGGAGGGGCCCCGCGGCGCGGAGCGAGCGATCACCGGGTTCCGGTGTCCGTTGCGGCCAGCCGCCCCGCGAAGTCGGCGACAGCCACCCGTACATCCTCCGCCGACCACTCCAGCCCCTCGGCCCCCACGCTCACCTCCGTCATCGCGAGCCCCGGTCCGGGCGCGCTCCAGGAGCGGGCGAAGAGCAGGACGCCCGTCTCCTCGCCCTGCCGCACCGCCGCCTCGGCGACGACATCGGCGTCGTACGGCAGCCAGACCTGGAACTCATGGGTGTGCGGCACTCCCGGATGGACCCGTGACCACGCCACGCCCGCCGCCGCGAACCCCTCCCGCAGCGCGTCGGCCACCACGCGCGCGTGCGCCACGTAATCCGGCAGCCGGGGCAGCTCCCGCTCCAGGCCGGCCAGGGCCGACAGGACGGTGGGGAACTGCTGGTGGACCATGCCGCCGTAACGGTGCCGCCAGGCGCGCGCCTCCTCCACCAGCGTCCGCGGACCGGCGAGCGCGGCGCCGCCGAAGCCGTCGAGCGACTTGTAGAACGACACGTAGACGCTGTCCGCGAGGCCCGCGATCTCGTCGAGCGGCCGGCCGAAGTGCGTGGTGCTCTCCCACAGCCGGGCCCCGTCGAAGTGGACCACGGCGTCCCGCTCCCGGGCGGCTGCCACCACCTCGGTCAGCTCCTCCCAGGTGGGCAGCAGAAACCCGGCGTCGCGCAGCGGAAGCTCCAGCATCAGCGTCCCGAACGGCTCCTCGAAGTCACGTACCTCCTCGGCGGTGGGCTGCCGGGGCGCGCTCGTCAGCCGGACCGGACGCAACCCGCTGACCTGGCTGAGGGCGTCCCCTTCGTGCACCTCGGGGTGGCTGAGCCCGTGCAGGGCGACCACCGGGCTGCCGGTGCGGCCCGCCCAGCAGCGCAGGGCGACCTGCTGGGCCATCGTGCCCGTCGGGAAGAACGCCGCCGCCTCCGTGCCGAGCAGCGTCGCGACCCGCTCCTCCAGGGCGGTGACGACGCCGTTGCCGTACTGGTCGGCCGGCTCGTCCAGGTCGTACAGCTCCCCGGCGCCGTCCAGCAGGGCCAGCCGTTCCCGGAGCGAGGCGAGGAAGCCGGGGCGCGCGAGCACTCGCCGCGCGCCCCGGTGCGCCGCCTGCCGCCGCTCGCGGAGCCGCTGCCCGCGCTCCGCCTCCGCCGGCCGCCCGCCGCCCTCGTCGTCCCGCCGTTCCGCGTCGTCCGTCGTAGTCATGGGGCCGATCATGCAGGGTGAGCCGCGCGGGCGGTACGGGACGTCCACGGCCGGGGTCCGCGCGGGGCGCCGGGACGGACGCTCCGTTCGCCGCCCACAGCCTGTGGACGGACCGTCCCGCGGGAACCGATCGCGTTAGCATGACGAGAAATCGTCCGGTACCCAGTGCGGACTGGAACGGGAAGGCCGTCGTCGCGTGAACACAACACCACACCCCGATCCCAGGGACCGCCCCGCGCGGCTCACCGTCGGCGTCGTCGGCGCCGGCCGGGTGGGTCCCGCGCTGGCCGCCTCCCTCCAGCTCGCCGGGCACCGCCCGGTCGCCGCCTCGGGCGTCTCCGACGCCTCCCGGCGACGCGCCGAGGCCCTCCTGCCCGGCGTACCGCTGCTGGAGCCCGCCGAGGTCCTCCAGCGCGCCGAACTGGTCCTCCTCACCGTCCCCGACGACGCCCTGCCCGCCTTGGTGTCCGGCCTGGCCGGGACCGGCGCGATCCGCCCGGGCCAGCTGCTCGTCCACACCTCCGGACGGTTCGGCGCCCGCGTCCTCGACCCCGCCCTGCGGGCCGGCGCCCTGCCGCTCGCGCTGCACCCGGCGATGACCTTCACCGGCACCCCCGTCGACGTACAGCGGCTGGCCGGCTGCTCCTTCGGCGTCACCGCGCCCGAGGAACTGCGGCTGGCCGCCGAGGCCCTGGTCATCGAGATGGGCGGTGAGCCGGAGTGGATCGACGAGGAGAAGCGCCCGCTGTACCACGCGGCCCTCGCCCTCGGCGCCAACCACCTGGTCACCCTGGTCGCCCAGTCCCTGGAACTGCTGCGCGCCGCCGGTGTCGGCGCCCCCGACCGGATGCTCGGCCCGCTGCTCGGCGCGGCCCTGGACAACGCCCTGCGCTCCGGCGACGCGGCCCTGACCGGCCCCGTCGCGCGCGGGGACGCGGGCACGGTCGCCGCGCACATCGAGGAACTGCGCGCGCACGCCCCGGGCACCGTCGCCGGCTACCTGGCGATGGCCCGCGCGACCGCCGACCGGGCGCTCGCCCACGGCCTGCTGGAACCGCGCCTCGCCGAGGACCTGCTAGGGGTGCTTGCCGGCGGCGGGGCTGGAGGGGGCGACGGGGCTGGAGGGGCTGGAGGGGCTGGAGAGATCACAGGGACTGCGGGGGCTGGAGAGTTCGAGGGGACTGCGGAGGCCGAGGGGACGCGGGGAGCCGACGACGCCGAAGGCACCACCGACTCCGATGACCCCGAGAGCCCTGCAAGCCCCGCAAGCCCCGCTGACCCCGAAAGCCACGAAGGCCCCACTGGTCCCATTGGCCCAGACACGTCCGCCGGTCCCGGTACTCCCCCCGACCCCGGCACTCCCCCCGGCCCTGGCGCTCCCCCCGGCCCCGGTGCGCCCGCCAGCCCCAGCACACCCTCCGGCCCCAGCACACCCTCCGGCCCCGGCATGCCCTCCGGCCCCGGCATGCCCGCCGGCCCCGACGCTCCCCCCGACCCCGACGCTCCCCCCGGCCCTGGCGCTCCCCCCGGCCCCGGTGCGCCCGCCAGCCCCAGCACACCCTCCGGCCCCGGCATGCCCGCCGACCCCGGCACTCCCCCCGGCCCCGAAACTCCCCCCGGCCCCACCGGCCCCGAAGGAACCCCCCGATGACCGCCCCCGCCTCCGCCCCCGCCCCCGCCCTCCTGAGCACCGCCGCGGAGCTGCACGCGCGTGAGCGCCGCGCCCGCCGCGCCGTCGTGATGACCATGGGCGCCCTGCACGAGGGCCACGCCACCTTGATCCGCACTGCCCGCCGGATCGCGGGCCCGGACGGCGAGGTGGTCGTCACCGTCTTCGTCAACCCGCTCCAGTTCGGCGCCGGCGAGGACCTCGACCGCTACCCCCGCACCCTGGACGCCGACCTCGCCCTCGCCGGGCAGGCCGGTGCCGACGCCGTCTTCGCCCCGTCCGTCGACGAGGTCTACCCCGGCGGCGAACCCCAGGTCCGCGTCACGGCCGGCCCCATGGGCGACCGCCTGGAGGGCGCCTCCCGCCCCGGCCACTTCGACGGCGTCCTCACGGTCGTCGCCAAGCTCCTCCACCTCACCCGCCCAGACACCGCCCTCTACGGCCAGAAGGACGCCCAGCAGCTCGCGCTGATCCGCCGGATGGTCCGCGACCTCGACTTCGGCATCGAGATCGTCGCCGTCCCCACCGCCCGCGAGGCGGACGGCCTCGCCCTCTCCAGCCGCAACCGCTACCTCACCCCGGCGGAACGCCGTACCGCCCTCGCCCTCTCCCGGGCCCTGTTCGCCGGCCGCGACCGGCACGCCGCCCAGGAGGCGCTGCGCGCCCGGGCCCGCGAAGTGCCCGCCACGCACGCGCGTGCGAAGGCGCTCGGCAAGCTCGGCGAGTCCCGCGCGGCGGCCGACGCGCACGCCGTCGCCCGGGCCGCCCCGGACGTCCACGGCGGCCCGGCGGCCGTCCGCGCCGCCGCCCGCCTGGTCCTGGACGACGCCGCCCGGGCCACCCCGCCCCTGCTCCTGGACTACCTGGCCCTGGTGGACCCCTCCGACTTCACCGAGATCGACGAGGACTTCACCGGCGAGGCGGTCCTCGCCGTCGCCGCCCGCGTCGGCACCACCCGTCTGATCGACAACATCCCCCTCACCTTCGGAACCCCCGGAGCCACCACATGACCGGCACAGGCGCAGGCACCGGCATACGACTGCACGCTCCCGCCCCCGGCTGGGCCATCGACGCGGACGTGGTCGTCGTGGGCTCCGGCGTCGCCGGCCTCACCGCCGCCCTGCGCTGCGAGGCCGCCGGACTGCGCACCGTCGTCGTCACCAAGGCCCGCCTGGACGCCGGCTCCACCCGCTGGGCGCAGGGCGGCATCGCCGCGGCCCTCGGCGAGGGCGACACCCCCGACCAGCACCTGGACGACACCCTGGTCGCGGGCGCCGGCCTGTGCGACCAGGAGGCGGTCCGCCTCCTGGTCACTGAGGGCCCCGCCGCCGTACACCGCCTCATCGCCACCGGCGCGCACTTCGACGAGGCGGCCGACGGCACCCTCCAGCTGACCCGCGAGGGCGGCCACCACCGCCGCCGCATAGCCCACGCGGGCGGCGACGCGACCGGCGCGGAGATCTCCCGCGCCCTGGTCGAGGCCGTCCGGACCCGCGCCGTCCGCACCATCGAGAACGCCCTCGTCCTCGACCTCCTCACCGACCCGGACGGCCACACCGCCGGCGTCACCCTGCACGTCATGGGCGAGGGCCGGCACGACGGCGTGGGGGCCGTCCACGCCCCCGCCGTCGTCCTCGCCACCGGCGGCATGGGCCAGGTCTTCTCGGCGACGACCAACCCCGCCGTCTCCACCGGGGACGGCGTCGCGCTCGCCCTGCGCGCCGGCGCCGAGGTCAGCGACCTCGAATTCGTCCAGTTCCACCCCACCGTCCTGTTCCTCGGCCCGGACGCGGAGGGCCAGCAGCCCCTGGTCTCGGAGGCGGTACGCGGCGAGGGCGCCCACCTGGTCGACGCGGCCGGCACCCGCTTCATGCTCGGCCGGCACGAACTGGCCGAACTGGCCCCCCGGGACATCGTCGCCAAGGCGATCACGCGCCGCATGATCGAACAGCGGGCCGAGCACATGTACCTGGACGCCCGCCACTTCGGCCCGGCGATGTGGGAGACCCGCTTCCCCACCATCCTCGCCGCCTGCCGCGCCCACGGCATCGACCCGGTCACCGAGCCCATCCCCGTCGCCCCGGCCGCCCACTACGCCTCCGGCGGCGTCCGCACCGACGCCGCGGGCCGCACCACCGTCCCCGGCCTCTACGCGTGCGGCGAGGTCGCCTGCACCGGCGTGCACGGCGCGAACCGCCTGGCCTCCAACAGCCTCCTCGAAGGCCTGGTCTACGCCGAACGCATCGCCGCCGACATCACGGCCACCCCCCGGCCCGCCCGCACCCCCGCCCCGTACACCCCTCCCGAACGCCCCGCGCATCCCCTCCTCCCCCCGGAGGCCCGCTTCACCCTCCAGCGGACCATGACCGAGGGCGCCGGCGTGCTCCGTTCCGCCGAGTCCCTCGCCCGGGCGGCCGACCGCCTCCAGGATCTCCACGACCAGGCCCGCGAGGCCCTCCACGAGCACGGCAAGACCGCCGAGCCCGGCGTGGACACCTGGGAGACCACCAACCTCCTGTGCGTGGCCCGCGCGCTCCTCGCCGCAGCCGTCCTGCGCGAGGAGACCCGGGGCTGCCACTGGCGCGAGGACCACCCCGACCGCGACGACACGGCATGGCGCCGGCACATCGTCGTGACCCTGGACCCGGACCGTACCCTCGCCGTGCGCACCACACAGACAGCAGACTTCCCCCCGACCGGACAACCGGCGCGGAACCCCGAGATCTCCCAGGAGCAGTGACGACGTGAGCACCCACGACCTCCCCCTCGCCCCCGACGGAGGCTGCGGCGACGGCTGCGCCTGCGGAGCCGGTGACGAGGACTACCTGGAGTGCGGCCTCGACCCCGCGCTCGCCCAGCTCCTGACCGAAGCCGGCCTCGACCCCGTGGAGGTCGAGGACATCGCGAACGTCGCCGTCCAGGAGGACCTGGCGCACGGCGTCGACGTGACGACGGTCGCCACGATCCCCGAGGACGCGGTGGCCACCGCCGACTTCACCGCCCGCGAGGCGGGCGTCGCGGCCGGCCTCAGGGTCGCCGAGGCGGTCCTGTCGGTCGTCTGCGCGGACGAGTTCGAGGTGGAACGCCACGTCGACGACGGCGACCGCGTCGAGCCCGGCCAGCGCCTCCTCTCGGTCACCTCCCGCACCCGCGACCTGCTCACCGCCGAGCGCAGCGCGCTGAACCTCCTCTGCCGCCTCTCCGGCATCGCGACGGCCACGCGCGCGTGGGCGGACGCCCTGGAGGGCACGGAGACGAAGGTCCGCGACACCCGCAAGACCACCCCGGGCCTGCGCAGCCTGGAGAAGTACGCGGTCCGCTGCGGCGGCGGCGTCAACCACCGCATGTCCCTCTCGGACGCGGCCCTGGTCAAGGACAACCACGTGGTGGCCGCGGGCGGCGTCGCCCAGGCTTTCCGGGCCGTCCGCGACCGCTTCCCCGATGTCCCCATCGAGGTCGAGGTCGACACCCTCCACCAGCTCCGCGAGGTCCTGGACGCCGGCGCCGACCTGGTCCTCCTCGACAACTTCACCCCCGGCGAATGCGAGGAAGCCGTCGCCCTGACCGACGGCCGCGCCGCCCTCGAAGCCTCGGGCCGCCTCACCCTGGACAACGCCAGGACCTACGCCGCGACAGGCGTCGACTACCTGGCGGTGGGAGCCCTCACCCACAGCAGCCCGATCCTCGACATCGGCCTCGACCTGCGTCCGGCGGAGTAGGCGAACCATGCTGCTGACCATCGACGTGGGCAACACCCACACCGTCCTCGGCCTCTTCGACGGCGAGGAGATCGTCGAACACTGGCGCATCTCCACCGACGCCCGCCGCACCGCCGACGAACTGGCGGTCCTCCTCCAGGGCCTCATGGGCACGCACCCGCTGCTCGGCGACGAACTGGGCGACGGCATCGACGGCATCGCCATCTGCGCGACCGTCCCCTCCGTCCTCCACGAACTGCGCGAGGTGACCCGCCGCTACTACGGCGACGTCCCGGCCGTCCTCGTCGAACCGGGCGTCAAGACGGGCGTCCCGATCCTCACCGACAACCCCAAGGAAGTCGGCGCCGACCGCATCATCAACGCGGTCGCCGCGGTCGACCTCTACGGCGGCCCGGCCGTCGTCGTCGACTTCGGCACGGCGACGACGTTCGACGCGGTCTCCGCCCGCGGGGAGTACGTCGGCGGGGTCATCGCCCCCGGCATCGAGATCTCCGTCGACGCCCTGGGCGTCAAGGGCGCCCAGCTCCGCAAGATCGAGGTGGCCCGCCCCCGCAGCGTCATCGGCAAGAACACGGTCGAGGCCATGCAGGCGGGCATCGTGTACGGCTTCGCCGGCCAGGTCGACGGTGTGGTCGGCCGCATGGCCCGCGAACTCGCCGACGACCCGGACGACGTCACGGTCATCGCGACGGGCGGACTGGCGCCGATGGTCCTGGGCGAGTCCTCGGTCATCGACGAGCACGAGCCGTGGCTGACCCTGATCGGCCTGCGCCTGGTCCACGAACGGAACGTGTCCCGCCTCTGACCCCGGGAACGCCACCCGCCCCCGTCCGGCACGCCTGCCCGCGGTGACGCGGGTACGCGCCCGCACCCGCGTACGACCGGCGAGGACCGGTGTCCCGCGCGGGCGGACCGTACTCGTGCCCGCAGCCGCGTACGGCGGACGGGGGCCGGTGTCCCGCGCGGGCGGACCGTACTCGTGCCCGCAGCCGCGTATGGCGGGCGGGGGCCGGTGTCCCGCGCGGGCGGACCGTACTCGTGCCCGCAGCCGCGTATGGCGGGCGGGGGCCGGTGTCCCGCGCGGGCGGGACGGGGTCGTACCCGCAGTCGCGTACGGCGGGAAGGGGACGGGGTGGGGGGTGTCCGCCCGCAGCGGTTGGCGCGTCAACCCGCTCCACCCCCGTAGCAGACCGATTCCGCGCCGTTCCGAGGACGGACAC
>NZ_JBUDHV010000009.1:0-229627 GCF_054956795.1 Streptomyces sp. SYSU D01066-1
CGCCGAAGCGGCCCTCGCGGCGGCGGCCGGCCAGGTCCGCGCCGCCGCGCGCACCGCGGTGGCCCGGGCGGCCCGGACCGTCCGGGAGGAGGCCGCGCTGACGCGCGCGTGGGGCATCGGCCCCGGCGAACTGGAGCGGCTGCCGTTCGACCAGCGGGCCCGGCTCGCCGAACGGCTGCGCACCGGCCGGCTCGCCCGGTGGGCCGAACTGATCGGCCGCTTCCGGCAGATGGCCGGCGCCGAACGCGCCCGCAAGGTGGAGCACACCACCGGCGAACTGGTCGGCGTCACCCTCGGCGACGACCTCTCCCGCGTCATCCCCTCCGAACTGGCCCACCTCGGCCTGCCCGGCCCGCGCGCGGTCTTCGCCGCCCGCTACGCCGCCGGCGAACTGATGCTCTACGACAGCCAGGGCGAGCAGGACACCGGCCGGGGCGCCGTCATCGCGTGCGTCGACACCTCGCACTCCATGTACGCGCAAGGGCCCGGCGGCATCACCCGGGAAGCGTGGTCCAAGGCCTGTGCCCTGGCGCTGCTGGACCAGGCCCGCGCCGCGCGGCGCGACTTCGTCGGCATCCTGTTCTCCGCCGCCGACCAGCTCCGCGTCTTCCGCTTCCCGGCCGACCGGCCCGCCGAGGCCGCCGAGGTCGTCGAGTTCGCGGAGACCTTCCTCGGCGGCGGAACCGACTTCCAGCGGCCGCTGTCGGCCGCCGTCGACATCCTGGCGGCGGAGTTCGACGACGCGGCGCGCGGGCGCGGTGACATCGTGCTGATCACCGACGACGCGTGCGAGGTCACCGAGGCGTGGACCCGCGGCTGGAACGAGGCCAGACGCCGACTGGGCTTCCGCCTCTTCGGCGTGGCCATCGGCGTCCCGGACGCGACCGGGACCGGGTCGGTCCTGGAGGCCCTGTGCGACAACCTCCGCACCGTCGACGACCTCACGGACACGCACGCCGCCGCCGACCTCTTCCGGGTCATCTGACGCCGCGGTCCGGCCCGGGGGCCGCCCCTCAGATCACCTTCAGCCGCACCAGCGCCCCCAGCGTCAGCGCCCCCGGCAGCAACGGCAGCCAGACGGTGATGATCCGGTAGGCCAGCACCACCGCCGTCGCCACGGCCGCCGGTCCGCCCGCCGCCACCAGCGCCACCACCAGCGCGGCCTCGACCGACCCCAGACCGCCCGGCGTGGGCACCAGCGCGACCGCGACCGTCGCCGCCAGGTACGCCAGCGCCATGTGCGCGGCCGGCACCGGCAGCCCGAGGGCCCGTCCCGTCAGCGCCAGCGCGGTCGCCTGCAGCGCGGGGAAGGCCAGCGAACCGCCCCACAGCGCCAGCGCCCGCGCCGGGCGCGCGTGCACCGAACGGGCCTCGCCGAGCGCGGTGCGCAGAAAGCCGGTCACGGCCGTGCGCACCCGCCGCACCAGCGCCAGCACGCCCGCCGCCACCACCAGCACCGCCACCGTGCCGAGCAGCAGCGGGCCGGCGAACCCCTCGGGCAGCAGTGTCCCGAGCCGCAGCGCGCCGGGGAAGGCGAGCAGCAGCGCCCCGAGCAGGGCCACCCGGCCGACGCTCTCGGCCAGCAGGTACAGGGCGAGCGCGGCCGAGGAACGGGCCGGCGGCAGCCCGCACACCGTCATGAACCGCAGGTTGACCGCGCCGGCGCCCAGGCCGCTGGGCAGCAGGTGGTTGGCGGCGCCGGCCGCGAACTGGGTGGCCAGCAGCCGTCCACCGGGCAGCCGCTGCACCACCGCGCCCTGCCGGGTGCAGGCGGCGGCGACCCAGGTCAGACAGGTGGTGGCGACGGCGGCCAGCAGCCAGGGCCGACTGGCCGTGGCGAGGTGCCCGACGCCCTCGGCGAGCACCGACCGCTGCCGCACGGCGACCACGGCGACGAGGACGAGCGGGAGCAGGCACAGGACCTGGCGGATCCGGTGGGCCGGGACGCGGCGCAGACGCCGGGGGATCCGTCCCGGAGGAGCTTCGGGGAGGTGTACGGCTGTCACACCGGCGAAGCGTTCCCGCGCCGCGTCAACTCCCGGTGGCAGCAGCGGGGACGGCGGCTTACGGGCGGGCAGCCGCCCGCTGTCGGCCTCGGGACCGCCCGAGGGTCCGGCGTCCGCGGCATGACCGGGGAGACCACCGCCCCGACCCGGTCGCGCGGCGTCCCCGGCGCCGGGCGGGGCCGCCGCCCGCCTCGACGACACCTCGGAGGCGGCCGTCCACGAGACGCTCACCGAGACCCTGGCGGACCGGACCGCCGCCGCCGTCGCCCATCGCCCACCGCCCGTCCACGGCCCGCGCCGCCGGCCGGATCCTGGTGACCGGGGCAGGCCGTGTCGTGGAACGCGGTACTCGTGACGGTCTCCGCGCCGCCGGCCCGATGCCGGTGACCGGAGCCGGCCGTGTCGTGGAGCACGGCACCCACGACGCTCTGCCCACCACCGGCGGCCGGTACGCCGAGCTGTGCCGCGGCCGGTCCGGGAACCGGCGGGGCGAGGCTGTCCTCAGGGCCTCGTGAGGGTCCGGAACTCGGTGGGCGTCATCCCGGTGCGCTGCCGGAAGAACGCGCTGAAGGCGGTCGGATAGCCGAACCCGATCCGCTCCCCGATGGTGGCCGGCGCCAGCGTGGTGTGGATGAGCAGGCGTTTCGCCTCCAGCAGCACCCGGTCGTCGATGAAGCGCTTGGCGCCGACACCGAGCGCCGCCCGGGTGGCCCGGGTGAGCGTGCGCGGGCTGTAGCCCAGCCGGGCGGCGTAGTCCTCCACCCGGTGGGTCCGTCCGAAGTCCTCCTCGACCGCCCGCCGGAACCGGTGGAAGGGCTCGCCGCCGCCGGTGCGGGGCCGGCGGCGCGGGTCGGCGAGGTGGACCAGCCGCACGAGGATCACCGAGAGCAGGCCGCGCAGCGTCTCGACGTACGCCTCCAGCGCCAGGTCGCCGAGCCCGGCGTGCTCCTCGACCAGGGCGTCGAGCAGCCGCAGCAGCGCCGCCTGCCGCGCCGGGTCCGGGGTGATCAGCCGGTACGGGGCGTGCTCGCCGTCCCTGATCAGGGCGTCCGTCGCGGCGCTCGGGAAGCCGGAGGGGAACACCAGCGCGGTGGCGTCGGCCGTCCCGGGACCGTCCGGGAACTGGAGCACCTGCCCCGGCCACACCCACAGCCAGTCGCCCGCGCCCAGCGTGTACGAGGTGAAGTCCACCGCGCACGCCAGCCGCCCGCCCCGTACCGCGACGACCAGGTGGAAGGCCGGGCGCACGGGCGTGGTGAGCGGACGCTCCCGCTGGTCGGCACGGGCGGCGAGGCCCGGCAGGTCGAGCACCTCCAGCCCCGGTGGACGGCCCGGTGTCGGGCGGTAGGACACCGTCGGAACGCCGCCCGTCGGACGGCCGCCCGCGAACTGTCCGTTTTTCTTCATCGCGTGGCCGAGTGTATGCCGACCACCCGCCGGGGCCGGTTCTAGGTTGGCGGGAGCCGTCCGAGCCGCAGGAAGGACCGACCCCCCATGACCATCGAGTTCGCCACCCGCTACCGCCAGCGCTCCCACATCCCCCCGGAGCCGGGCAAGCCGTACTTCATCGAGAAGGGCATGGGCGACCGCGCCCACCTCTTCACCGACCTGATCACCGTCTACGCGGGCGGCGAGCAGACCGAGAACACCTTCAACTTCTTCACGGTCGAGGGACCCAGGAACGAGACGATCCCCGCGCACTCGCACGCGGACACCTACGAGGTCTTCTACATCACCGACGGCGCGGCCCGCCTGTTCGTGGAGGACCTGGAGGGCGAGCAGCACGAAAAGCTCCTGACCGAGGGCGACTTCGGCTTCGTCCCGAAGAACTGCGTGCACGCCTACCGCATCGAACGCCACCACACCCGCATCGTCGGCGTCGCCGCCGGACCGAACGGCACCTTCGAGCGGTTCTTCGAGAACCTCGGCACGCCCGCGGAGGAACTCGGCCTGCCGCAGCGCCCGTACGTGCCCGAGCCGCACAAGTTCGGCACCGTGCCGCAGAAGTACGACGTGAACTTCCTGCCCGACCACAAGTGGCGCACGGAAAAGTGAGGAGCGGTACATGAGCACCCCCGGATACCTCGATGTCCACGCCCACTTCGTCACCGACTCCTACGTCCGCCAGGCCCGCGCGGCCGGCCACGAACTGCCCGACGGCGTGCCCGCCTGGCCCACCTGGTCGGCGAAGGCCCACCTGGAGCTGATGGACCGCTGCTCCATCGAGACCTCGATGCTGTCGGTCTCCTCCCCGGGCGTCCACTTCGGCGACGACACCGCCGCCCGTCGGCTGGCCCGAGAGGTCAACGAGGACGGCGCGGAGACCGTACGCGCCCACCCCGGCCGCTTCGGTCTGTTCGCCTCCCTGCCGCTGCCGGACGTCGACGGCTCGCTGGAGGAGATCACGTACGCCTGCGACACCCTCGGCGCCGACGGCGTGGTCCTGGAGACCAACACCCACGGCACCTACCTCGGCAACCCGGACCTGGAGCCGGTCTGGGCCGAGCTGGACCGGCGCGGCGCGGTCGTCTTCCTGCACCCCACCTCGCCCGTGTGCTGGGAGCAGTCCGCCCTCGGCCGCCCCCGCCCGATGGTCGAGTTCATCTTCGACACCGCCCGCACCGTCACCGACCTGCTGATGGCCGGCACCCTCGACCGGTACCGGAACCTCACGGTGATCGTGCCGCACTGCGGCGGCGCCCTGCCGGTCCTCGCCGACCGGATCAACGGGTTCATGAAGATGTTCATGCCGGCCGGCACCGACGCCCCGGACGCCGTCGGACAGCTCCGCCGCCTCTACTACGACCTGGCCGGCCCCGCCCTGCCCCGCCAGCTCCCCGCGCTGCTGAACCTGGTCGGCCCCGACCGCCTCCTGTACGGCAGCGACCACTGCTGGACCCCGGCCGCCGGCGTGGAGGCGCACGTCGCGGGCCTGGACGCGGCCCCCGCCCCCGAGGGCCACGCCGACTGGCGCACGCTCACCACCGCCAACGCCCGCCGCGTCCTGCCGTCCCGCACGGCCCACTGAAGGACGGAGCCACACCGTGCCGTTCTCCCTCCACCTGCTGGCCCCGCCCGATCCGGCCGCCCTGCCGCTGCCGCACCCGGCCCGCCCCGCCGACGGCGTGACACTGCTGCGCGGCGCGGTGTACGCCCTCCCCGAAGGCAGCCGCCCGCTCACCGCCGACCTGTGGCTGCCCGAGGACGCCACCGGCCCGGTGCCGGTCGTCGTCTTCGTCCACGGCGGCGGCTGGCGGGCGGGGCTGCGCGACGACCTCGGCCCGCGCTTTCGCGACTGGACGCCGGGCCCCTTCGCCCGGCTCGCCCGGGCCGGGTTCGCCGTCGTCTGCCCCGACTACCGGCTCAGCGGCGAGGCCCCGCACCCCGCCCAGCAGGGCGACCTGGCCGCCGTACTGGCCTGGCTGCGCGCCCGCGCGGGCGACCTCGGCCTCGACCCCGCGCGCACCGTCCTGTGGGGCGAGTCGGCCGGCGGACACCTCGCCGCGCTGACCGCCCTGACCCAGCCGCCGGGCACCGTCGCCGGGTGCGTCACCTGGTACGCCCCCACCGACCTGCCCGGCCTCGCCGAGGACCGCCCCGAGGGCGCGTACGACGCCCACGACCCGTCCTCCTTCGAGGCGCTGCTGCTCGGCGGGCCCCCAGCCGACCGGTCCGGGGCGGCCCGCGACGCCAGTCCGGTCACCCACGTGGGGCCCGACGCGCCGCCCTTCCTCCTCCTGCACGGCACCGACGACTCCCTGGTCCCGGCCCGGCAGTCCGTCCGCCTCGCCGAGGCCCTGCGCGCCGCCGGACACCACCCCGACCTGCGCCTGGTCACCGGGGGCGACCACCTCTGGATGGGGCTGTCCGACGCGGACGCCGAGGAGTGCTACGCCCGCACCCTCGCCTTCGCCCGCCGCTGCGCGGGCGTCTGAGGGAGCCGCAGGGGCGGGTCAGGGGCGCGTCAGGGACGGGACTGGCGGGACTCCAGGTCGAGGAGGAGGGTGCGCAGGTCACCGGCGAGCCGGTGGCGCCCCCCGACGTCCAGGGCGCGCAGCAGGTCGGACTCGAAGGCGTAGTGGCCCTCCAGGTCCCGGTCCAGGTCCGCCACGCCCTCCGGGGTGAGGCTCACCAGGGAGGAGCGCCCGTCGTCCGGGGAGGCCGTACGGGCGATCCACCCCTCCTTCTCCAGCCGCTTCAGCCGGCCGCTCAGCCCGGCGCCGGAGACCAGCATGGCCTCCCGCAGCCGCGTCGGGGTCAGGGCGTACGGCGGACCGGCCCGCCGCAGGGCCCGCAGGACGTCGAAGTCACCGAGGTTGTTGACGACCATGCCCGGACGCCGGCGCAGCCGCCGGCTCTGCGCCTCCTCGATCAGCTGAGCGAGGCGCTGGACGCGGGCGAGCACCTCGCCCGGCGAGACGTCCAGGCGCGGGCAGGCCGCCGCCCACTCCTGGGTCGCGGTGTCGACGGCGTCGGCTGTCGTCATGTTTTGTTCGCTTCCTTTCCGACGGCTCTCCCGTCAGCCTACTCGCCGCCACAACTGGCCCTCGGCTCGATATTTGGTTCGCTCGCGAACTACCTATACGCTCGGTGACATGCGTAGTGAGAGCTCTTCCGGCCCGGCGCCGGCCGCGCCCGACACGGCCGCCCGCGACGTCCTGGCCCCCCGGCGCCGCTCGCCGGGCACCGTGCTGGCCAGCACCAGCCTGGGCACCCTGCTGGTGATCCTGCTGACCTCCGGCCTCAACATCGCCTCCCCCGAGATCCGCTCCGCCTTCGACGCGGGGGACACGGCCATCGGCTGGGTGCTCTCCGGCTACACCCTGGCCTTCGCCATGCTGTCGCTGACCGGCGGCGCGCTGACCGACCGGTTCGGCGCGCGGCGGATCTTCCTGGTGGGACTGGGGGTCTTCACCGTCTTCAGCCTCGTGGCCGCCGCCGCCCCCACCGTGGGCCTCGTGGTCGTCGGCACCTTCGGCGAAGGGGTGGGGGCGGCGCTCGTCCTGCCGTCCGCGCTGGCGCTGATCCAGTCCGTGTACCAGGACGTCCCCGGACGCCTGTCCTGGGCCATCGGCATCTGGGCCGGCGCCAACGCCCTGGGGGCCGCTCTGGGGCCGGTGCTGTGCGGGGCCCTGGTGTCGGTCTCGTCCTGGCGTGCCATGTTCCTGGCCGTCGCCGTCCTGGCCGTCGTCTTCGCCCTGGTGGGACGGCCCGTACTGCCGCCGCTGCGCGGCGGCGGGGCCCGGCTGGACCTGCCCGGCCTGCTGGTCATGGTGGTGCTGCTCGGCCTCGTGGCCTTCCTCGCGCACGACTGGCGGGCGCTGCCGCCCGCCGTACTGGCCGCCGGCGTCGTCCTCGCCTGCGCGGCGGTCTGGGTCTTCGGCCGGGTGGAGCGGCGCGCGCCCGCGCCGATGCTGCCGCTGAGCCAGTTGCGGGACGTGCCCTTCAGCGCCAACGCCGTCGTCACGGTGGTGGGCACCGCCGCCTTCTTCGGCACCCTCTACATCACCAGCATGGGCCTCCAGGACGAGCTGGGCATGGCGCCCTTCGTCGCCGGCGTGGCGCTCCTGCCACTGGCCGGCGGCAACATCGTCACCGCGCTCGCGGCCGGCCGGATCATCGGCCGCCTCGGCGTCCGGGGCGCGATGATCCTCGGATCGGGCCTGCTGATCGCCGCCCTGGCCGTCATCCCGCTGGTCTTCGACCACTACGGCGCGCTGGTCGCCCCGCTCGTCCTGATGGGCGCCGGCTGGGGCCTTCTGGTCCCCACCACCTCCGCGGCCGGACTGGCCCGCGCCCAGCGGGGCAAGGAGGGCGTCGCCTCCGGCGTCACCGCGGGCGGCCGGGAGCTGGGCGCCGCGCTCGCCGCCGCCGTGCTCCTGCCGCTCGGGGTACGGGCGGGCGTCTGGAGCGCGGCGGCGGTCGGCACCGTCTCACTGGCCGTGGTGCTCCTCGGCGTCCGCCTGCGCGACCGCACCGGCGCCTGAGCGGGTGGCCGACGGGGCCGACGGCGGCCGTCCCGCGGACGTGAGCCGCCGCCCCGCGGTGAAGGGCCAGGCCCGCCCGCCCCGCCCGGCCGTGGTCGGAGCCGGGCGGGGCGGCCGGCTCAGGCGGTGTGGATCTCCAGGGCGGTCCGCACGGCGGACTCCACGGCCCCCTCGATCCACGCCGGCTTGACGGACGTGTGGTCCCCGGCGAAGTGCAACGGACCCTCGGCCACGGGGATGGCGGGCAGCAGTTCCGTGTGCTGCCCGGGCAGGAGCACGGACGCCTCCCCGTAGGCGTACGGGTCGCGCAGCCAGCTCTGGGTGCGGCCCGCGCCGGTGTAGAAGACCTCGATGCGCTGGCCGTAGACCTGCTGGAGGCCGCACAGGGCATGCGGGTACCGCGCCTCGTCGTCCAGGGAGTCCCAGCGCAGCGCGTCGTCCGCCCAGCTGTAGGAGGCCAGGACCACGCCCCCCGCGCTGCCCGGGACCGGGTGGGAGGGGTGGAACATGAACCGGTTGGCGTTGTCCGACACCGAGCCGCCGCCCACGACGTCGACCGCCTCCGGCTGGTCGCGCGCGACCGCGCGGTTGGCGGCGTAGTGGGTGCGCTGACCCGCCGTGATGTGCCCGCCGGGCACGGAAGGGTGGGCGCCGAGCAGACTGCCGTCGGCGGCGGCCCGGCCGGTGCGGTAGGCGTCGTACAGACCCGGGTCGACGGCGTGCAGTTCCCGCTTCCAGTCGGCCTCGTCGAATTCCCACCAGCGGCGGCTGAACTCCAGCAGCACCTTGGTCGCGCAGTCGTAGTGCAGCTCGCAGACCGCCCGGCGCTTGCGGTACGACAGGGGCGGGGTGATCTGGACGTGGCGCAGCCCGGAGAACGGCACCGTGACCGCGGCGACGTCCGCGGTGAACTGCTCCCGTACGACGGGGCCGTCGCGGCCCTCCGAGACGGTGTCCACCCACACGTGCGGACCCTTGTCCCGGACGTGCTCGGTGTCCGTCGAGGGCCGGTCGGGGTGGTGGTACTGGATGCGCGTGACCCGGCGGTCGAACCGCACCTCCTCGCGCACGCGTTCCAGCAGGGCGTCCGGCAGTACGGCGGTGCCGCCCTCCAGCTCGTAGAAGGGCGTGTCGGGGCTGATGAGGGAGGAGCCGATGAAGCTGTGGATGAAGGACAGCGGGAGGCGTGAGGTGAGGTTCTCCAGGGTGCCGATCAGGTCGACGGTCCGTTCGTCGAGGCCGGCGTGCTCGGTGAGGAAGCGGAACATCGACCAGTCACCGAACCGCTCCACCACCCGGGCCCAGCCCTTCAGCCGCTCCGGAAGCGGCTTGTCGACCCGCTTGCCGTCGCTGCCGACGCGACTGAACTCGTCGCGCACCGGGTCCAGCACGGAGCGCAGGATGGCGGCGGCGGGGGTGTCCCAGTGGGCCCGGGGGACGCCGAACGACCGGTTCACGCGCCGGGGCGCGCGGGCGTAGTCCGCACGCCGCACACGGATACCGTTGACGTGGATCCAGGTGCGGTTGGCCGGACGCCCCTCGCCGTCGACGTCGACGTAGTGGAAGCGCCGCTTCTTCAGGCCGAACTGGTCGATCAGCTCCATCACCAGGGGATGGCTGCCCGGGATGCGCATCGCGCCGGCTTCGGCGTACTGGCGGGGATCGGTGAAGGGCTGTTCGGCGCGCTCGTGGCCACCGTTGCGGAAGGTCTTGACGCGTCCGCCCGCCCGGTTGCCGTTGGCCTCCAGCACCGTCACCCGGTGCCCCGCCCGCTTCAGCAGCCAGGCGGCCACGAGACCGGCCGGGCCGGCGCCGATGACCAGGACGTCCTTGGGCCGTGCCCGGCGCTGGGCCGGCAGGCCCTTCTGGAGGACGTTGTGGTAACGCGGTACGAGGGGACGGTCGTCGGAGTCCAGTACGAGCAGGGCGCGGGCGACGGCCAGGCTCCGGCCGGAGCCGGTGCCGCGGCCGGCGGCCGGGGCGGTCGGCGTGGGCAGCGCCGCGGCGGCACCGGGGGTCAGGGCCGTGGCCACCGTGGCCGTGCCGACCGCCGCCGCGAAACCCCTGCGGGAGAAACCGCCGTCTGAGCGCACCACCGCGTGATCTTCAGTCATGGCGGACTTTGTACCGACGGCCGGGACCGGGCGTCCGCCTTTCGCTCCGGCGTTGACTCGAAGGAGCTAATACGACGACCAGCCCTGACGGTACGGCGGACGCGCCGAGGGGAACGGCTCGGCGACCCGAAGGGATGAACGCTGCCCGAACCCCGGCTGCCGCGGTGACTGACCACCCACACTGCGACATGCGTACCTCTCACAGACGTCGGAGGGGGAAAAGGGGGGAAAGTGGCGCAGCGGCGTACTCCGTTCGGTGACCGGGCCCGGTACTGGTTCGACAGCACGCTGGCCCGCGGTGCCGCCGCTCTCGTCGGCTGGATGGCGCTGCTGTGCCTGGCCGTCGTCGTCCCGGCCAGTGCGGTGCTGGTGTGGACCGACCCCCACGCGCCGGCGTCCCTGGCGGACCGGCTGGCGAAGGTGTGGCAGCTCACCGGGGAGACGATGCGGCTGGGCGGTGCGACGGGCACACCGCCGCGGGTGCTGATGTCGGTGCTGCTCGCACTGGTCACTCTGCTGTACGTCTCGGCGCTCGTCGGTCTGATCACGACGGCGCTCACGGAGCGGCTCACCGCGTTGCGGCGGGGCCGTTCCACCGTGCTCGAACAGGGGCACGCCGTGATCCTGGGCTGGTCGGAACAGGTCTTCACGGTGGTGGACGAGCTGGTGGCCGCCAACGCCAACCAACGGCGCGCCGCGGTGGCGGTGCTGGCCGACCGGGACAAGACCCTCATGGAGGAGGCACTGGGCACGCGGGTGGGCCCGGTCGGCCGTACGCGGCTGATCTGCCGCAGCGGCCCCACCACCGACCCGTCCGTGCTCCTCCTGACCAGCCCGGCCACGGCCGGTGTCGTGCTGATCCTGCCCCACGACGGCCCCGACGCCGACGCCGAGGTGGTCAAAACCCTGCTGGCGCTCAGGACGGCACTGGCCGAAGGGGAGCACCGTCCGCCCGTCGTCGCCGCCGTCCGTGACGAGCGGTACCGGCTGGCCGCCCGTCTCGCCGCCGGACCGGGCGGTGTCGTCCTGGAGAGCGACACCGTCACCGCCCGGCTCATCGTCCAGGCCGCCCGCCGCCCCGGGCTCTCCCTCGTCCACCAGGAACTCCTCGACTTCGCCGGCGACGAGTTCTACCTGGTCGCCGAGCCCGCGCTGACCGGCCGCCCGTTCGGCGAGGCGCTGCTGTCCTACCGGACGTCGAGCGTCGTCGGGATGGTGCGCGGGGGCACCCCGCTGCTCAGCCCGCCGCCGGACACGCCCATCACCGCGGACGACCTGCTCCTCGTCATCTCCCGTGACGACGACACGGTCTGGCTGGACGACTGCGCGGAGTCGGTCGAGCGGGCGGCGATGGCGTCCGGCCCCCCGACGGCCGCGCGTGCGGAGCGGGTCCTCCTGCTGGGCTGGAACCGCCGGGCACCGCTGATAGTCGACCAACTGCGCCGCCGCGCCCGGCCCGGATCGGCCGTCGACGTGGTGGCGGACCGCGGTGAGGCGACGGTCCGGCAGGTGGGCGAGGCCGACGCGCGCAGCGGTACCGGTCTCAGCCTGACCCTGCACCACGGGGACGCCACCGATCCGGAGACGCTGCGACGCCTGGACCCCCACTCCTACGACAGCGTGATCGTGCTCGGCCGGGATCCCGTCCCCGATGAGCCGTCGGCCGACCCCGACACCCGCACGCTCGTCACCCTCCTGCTGCTGCGCCGGCTGGAGGAGACCACCGGGCGCGAACTGCCGGTCGTCACCGAACTGATCGACGACCGCAACCGGGCTCTGGCCCCCATCGGCCCCGGAGCCGACGTGATCATCAGCGGCAAGCTGATCGGCCTGCTCATGGCCCAGATCTCCCAGAACCGGCACCTGGCGGCGGTCTTCGAGGAACTGTTCTCCGCCGACGGCGCCGGGGTCCGCCTGCGGCCCGCCGCCGACTACGTACGGCCGGGGAGCGAGACGTCCTTCGCCACGGTCGTGGCCGCGGCACGGCATCGCGGCGAGTGCGCCATCGGTTACCGGAGCCACGCCGGCGCGCCGACGAGCCCCGGCTACGGCATGCGGATCAACCCGCCCAAGGACGAGCGGCGCCGCTGGACGGCCGGGGACGAAGTGGTCGTCATCGGCAGGGACTGACGTGGGGCGGGTGGGGCGGGGCGGGGACGCCTGGAACGCCGCGGGGAGGGCGGGCAACGCGGTGGAAGGCGTGCCGGGACCCGAGCACGTCCGCGAACCGGACCGGGAGCCCGGCGGCCCGGCCTCTGCGGAGTGGGAACCCGGCGGCCCGCCCCCTGCGGAGTGGGCCGCCGGACCGGATCAGGCCGCCGGAGCCGGCGCCAGCAGGTCCGCGGGGACGCCGCCCTTGTCGGGGGCGTAGAAGTTCTTGATCTCGGCTTCCCAGGCAGCCACCTGGATCCGGTCGGCGTCATCGGGCCCGAGGGCCTCGAAGAGGGCCTGGATGTTCGGCAGGTCGAAGCCGACCCCCCTCAGCATGCCGGTGAACACCGGTCGGGTGACGGTACCGCTGCCGTCCAGGTCACCGAGGCGTGCGAAAGAGGACGCGAACTCGTCGACCGCCCCGCCGAAGCGCTCCGGCGACAGGACGCAGGCCTGGTACTCGTCGTACGTGATCCGGCCGTCGCGATCGGCGTCGAGCTCGCCGGCCAGCGTGTTCCAGTAACGCGTGAAGCCGGCGTGCATGGCCCGCTTCCGCGCCTCGTCGGCTCCGGGCACGGCCGCGGCGACCCGGCTGCTCATCAGGGCGAAGTCCTCGGCTTCCAGGACACCGTTGCCGTCGGCGTCGAACAGGGTGAAGACGAGTTTGACACGGTTGACCGCTTCCTTGCGCATGGGCTCGTACCTTTCGTCGGACCAGGAGACGGGAGAGCCGACGGCCGACGGCCGTGCGTGCCGGCCACGCCGTACGGCGCGCGCGACGGCACAGCCCCTTACCGGTGAGCCGTCGCGCAGCCACTATGCGGGCCGTGGAATCCGGTGTCCCGGGGAGAGTGCGCTTGTCAGCAAATAGAGCGAACATGGCGCCGATCCGGCATGAACCGGCCCCTCCGGGTCCTGCGGTGGCGTGCTCCGCGCATCGGGCCTCCTTCGCGGGGCCGACGGGAACCGGTTCGAACCGGCGTGCACGGCGCGCTGGGCAGACGGCAGCGCCCCGATCGGTCTCCGCGCGCCCTACCGGTGGCACGGGCCGCCCCCAAAGATGAGGAGCCCGCAGGACATCCGAGCGACTCCGCGCCCCTGCCCGAACGTGACGGTGAAGCGGGCCGCGTGGTCACACCCGTCGTGCCACCGGCGGCACGGAGCCGGTGAGAGTGGCGCGCGACGCCCCGGTCGCGCCCCGCGCTGTTCGTGGTCCCGACTCGCCAACGGAGGAGACATGGCCGGCACAACGCGTCACGGCACCGGTGCGGACGGCGTGGGAGGAGGCGTGGGGGTGACCGCGCTCATGGTCGCCGCGGCACGGGCGATCGAGACCCACCGCCCCGACGCCCTGGCCCGGGACGTCTACGCGGAGCACTTCGTGCGCGCCGCACCCGCGTCCGCCGACTGGCCGGTCCGCCCGCGACAGGTCCCGGACGGGGAGGCGAACCCCCTGTGGGGACGGTTCGCCCGCTACTTCGGTCTGCGGACCAGGGTCTTCGACGACTTCCTCCTCCGGACGGCGCACACGGGCGGCGCCCGCCAAGTGGTGCTGCTCGGAGCAGGGCTGGACACGCGGGCCCTCCGCCTCGACTGGCCTCCGGGAAGCGTGATCTTCGAGATCGACAGGGCGGGGGTGCTGGCGTTCAAGCAGCGGGTGCTCGACGGACTGCCGGCCACCCCGAAGGCGGCGCGCGTACCCGTCCCGGCCGACCTCCGCACCGACTGGGCCGGAGCACTCGCCGACGCGGGCTTCGACACCACCGCGCCGAGCGCCTGGCTGGCCGAGGGGTTGCTGTTCTACCTGCCGGCCGCCGTCGAGACGCACCTCGTGGACACGGTGGGACGGCTGAGCACGGCGGGGAGCGCGCTGGCGTACGAGGCCAAGCTCGAGAAGGACCTGCTGGAATACCGCGACAGCCCGCTCTACACGGCGACGGCACAACAGATCGGCATCGACCTCCTCACCCTGTTCGAACACGGGCCGCGTCCCGATTCCGCAGGTGACCTGGCGGGCAAGGGCTGGACCACCTCGGTCCGCACCCCCTTCGACTTCACCCGCCACCACGGCCGCGGCCCGCTGCCCGAACGGAACGACGCCCTGGCGGGCAACCGGTGGGTGTTCGCGGACAAGCCCGGACCGTGATGCCGCAGCCGGGCGAGGGGACGGGGGGTGAGGGGGCTGTCGGGACGGATCACTCAATGGCGCTCATGCCGTGAAGACCGCTTCGGTCTCGTCCTTTTCGCTCTCGCCCTCGGCCACGGGGCGGCGCTTGTTGCGTCGGACGGAGGACCAGAAGGAGGCGCCGATGAGGACCACACCGATCAGACCGGTGATGAACTCGTTGATCTCGTACTGGATGGTCACCAGCAGGACGGCGGCGAGGGCGCCGATGGCGTAGTGGGCGCCGTGCTCCAGGTAGACGTAGTCGTCGAGGGTGCCCTCGCGGACCAGGTAGACGGTCAGGGAGCGCACGTACATGGCGCCGACGCCGAGCCCCAGGGCCATCAGGACGATGTCGTTGGTGATGGCGAAGGCGCCGATGACACCGTCGAAGGAGAAGGACGCGTCCAGGACCTCGAGATAGAGGAACATGAAGAACGCGGCCTTGCCCGCGAGCTTGAGAGCCGACTTGGGCTTGCCGGTGTGCGCGGCTCCCTCCTCGTGCTCCCGTTCCTCCTCCTCTTCGAGCTTGTCCTCGAAGAAGCCGGAGAGACCGCCGACGACCAGATAGGTGATCAGACCGGCGATACCGGAGAGCAGGACCGTCTCCGCCTTGTCGACGTGGGCGCCGCCGTGCTGGTGGGCGTGGGCGCCGAAGGTGATCGCGGAGACCAGCAGCACGATCAGGGCGATGCAGACCGACAGCATGTCGACCTTGCCGAGTTTGGCCAGCGCGCGCTCCAGCGGAGCGAGCCACTTGATCTCCCGGTCCTCGAAGACGAAGTCCAGGAAGATCATCAGGAGGAACATGCCGCCGAAGGCGGCGATCGACGGGTGGGCGTCGGTGACCAGCTGCTGGTAGCGGTCCTTGTCAGTGAGGGCGAGGTCGACGGCCTCGATGGGCCCGAGCGACGCACTGACCGCGACGATGACGACCGGGAAGACCAGCCGCATGCCGAAGACGGCGATCAGGATGCCGACGGTGAGGAAGATCTTCTGCCAGAAGGCATTCATCTTCTTCAGGATCCCGGCGTTGACCACCGCGTTGTCGAAGGACAGCGAGATCTCCAGGACGGACAGGATCGCCACCACTCCGAAGGCGGCCCACCCACCGTAGAAGACCGCGGCCACCAGGCCGAGCGCGGTGACCGCGAACGACCACCCGAAGGTCTTCAGAACCACGGTCAGCTCACCGTGCCTTCGGGGAGGAGGGCGACGCCGTCGTCGTCGGCGTGCAGGATGTCGCCGGGGCGGAAGGTGACTCCGCCGATGGTGACGGGCACGTCGACGGCTCCGGCGGCGTCCTTGGCGCTCTTGCGGGGGATGGTGCCCAGCGCCTTGATGCCGATCCGGAGACCGGCCAGGGCGGCGCTGTCGCGGACGGCGCCGTGCAGGACCAGGCCGGCCCAGCCGTTGTCCTGGGCGGCACCGGCGATGAGGTCGCCGACCAGGGCGGTGCGCAGGGAGCCGCCGCCGTCGACGACGAGGACGGCGCCGTCGCCGGGGGTGCGCAGCAGGTCGCGCAGGAGGCCGTTGTCCTCGTGGCAGGAGACGGTGCGGACCCGGCCGGCGAAACTCCGGTGGGCGCCGAACTGGCTGAACTGCACGTCACACACGCGCAGGTCCGTGCCGTACTGGTCGACCAGATCGGCGGTGGGGACGGGGGTGACTGTTTCCGGCATGGTGATGCTCCTCTTCGTTCGGGGCTGCCGCGCCCGTTCCTCATCCGGCCGTCAGGAGGATGGGGGCGCGAGCGCGGCAGCCTGCTCGGGGGTGAGGGGACGGGTGGCGTGTCCTCGCAGGAGGAGGTGCAGCTTGGCGGTCTCCTCCAGCTCCTCGATCGCGTCGGCGGCCTGCTCCATCGACGCGCCGGCGATGACCGGACCGTGGTTGGCCAGGAGGAGGGCGTGATGGGTGCGGGCCGTCCGTTCGGCGAGCGGTTCCAGGCTGTTGTCACCGGGGGCGTGGTAGGGGAGGAGGGGGAGGGTGCCGACGCGCATGGCGTAGTACGCGGTGAGCGGGGGCAGGACGTCGGCCGGGTCGACGTCGTCGAGGCAGGAGACGGCGGCGGCGTGGGTGGAGTGCAGGTGGACGACCGCCTGGGCGCCGGGGCGGGCCCGGTAGAAGGCGGCGTGCAGGAACGCCTCCTTCGTGGGACGGGGGCCGTCCAGGTGCTTGCCGTGCAGATCGGTGCGGGACAGCTCGGCTTCCTCGACGGTGCCGAGGCTGGACCCGGTGGGGGTGAGGAGCAGGGTGCCGTCGGCCAGGCGGACGGACAGGTTGCCGGTCGAGCCGTGTGTCAGACCGCGGGTGAAGAGCGAGCGGGCGGTACGGACGATGAGCGTCCGGGCGGCCGACTCGTCGGCGTAGGCGGTCACTTGGCCTCCGTGAGGGCACGGGTGAACAGGTCGGGGGCGCCGAAGTTGCCGGACTTCAGCATGAGGGCGAGGCCGCCGCTCTTGGTGGTGGCGTAGGTCCACGGCACACCCGGGTCGGCCTCCTCGCCGACGAGGACGGCGCGGACGCCGAGGGCGGTGGTGACGGCGCCCGACGTCTCCCCTCCGGCCACCAGAAGACGGCGTACACCGCGTTCGACCAGGTGGGTGGCGAGGGTGCCGAGCAGTTCCTCGACCTGCGCGGCTGCCTCGGCGACACCCAGTTGAGCCTGCACAGCAGCCAGTTCCTCCGGTGACGCGGAGGCGTAGACCAGGACCGGCAGATCGGGGTCCTGCCCGTCGTACCAGGCCAGGGCCTCGCCGGTGACATCGCGGCCGGAGGCGGCGGCGAGGACGTCGAGGTGGAGGGAGGGCAGACCGGCGGCGTAGAACTGGGCGATCTGCTCCAGGGTGCGGGCCGAGCAGCTGCCGGCGAGGACGGCCGCCCGCCCCTCGCGCGGCCAGGGTTCGGCGGTGGCCGTACCGACCGCCGGATAGGCGTGTCCGAGACCTTCGGCGAGGCCGGCGGCCCCGGCGACGACCGGCAGTTCGAGCGTGGCGGCACCCAGGACGGCGAGGTCCTCGTCGGTGAGGGCGTCGGCGATGATGTGCCGGACGCCGGACTGCTGGTGGGCCACGACGGCGTCACGGACGGCCTCGACCCCTCGGCGGACGGTTGTCCAGTCGATCAGGGCCACCCGGTGGCGGGTCTGCGCGGACAGCAGGCGCACCAGCGCGGAGTCCGTCATGGGGTTGAGGGGGTGGTGGCGCAGCGGTGAGTCGGACAGCAGCTGGTCGTGGACGAAGAGGTGGCCCTGGTAGACCGTGCGGCCGTTGGGCGGGGAGGCCGGGCAGTGCAGGGTGACGCCGGCGCCGGCGGCGTCCATCAGGGCGTCGGTGACCGGGCCGATGTTGCCCTGCGCGGTGGAGTCGAAGGTGGAGCAGTACTTGAAGTACACCTGGGCCGCGCCCTTGGACCACAGCCAGCGCTGCGCGGCGAGGGAGTCGGCGACGGCCTCGTCAGCGGGCGTGGAGCGGGACTTGAGGGCGACTACGGCGGCGTCGCAGTCCGCCGGGAGTGCGGTCGTGTCGTCCGGGGTGCCGAAGACCAGGGCGGTGCGCAGGCCGGCACGCCGGAAGGCCGCGGCGACGTCGGTGCCGCCGGTGAAGTCGTCGGCTGTGCAGCCGATGCGCAGGGTCATGGTCGGGGGTCTCTCCTCGGGCGTGCGGGCATCACATACGGGCCCGGGGCGGGCGGCGGAGTCACCCGCCCCGGAGTGGGCGGTCAGTGCTGGCCGGCGCCGATGGCCTTGATGACGGCGGCGGTGAACTCGGTGGTGGACGCGGAGCCGCCGAGGTCGCGGGTGGAGGTGCCGGCGGCGATCGCGTCGGCCACGCCCTTCTCGATGACCTTCGCGACGGTGGCGAGCTTGTCGTCGCCGTGCTTGGCGGCGAGCCACTCGAAGAGCATGGCGCCGGAGAGGATCATGGCCACGGGGTTGGCGACGTTCTGCCCGGCGATGTCGGGGGCGGAGCCGTGGGAAGCCTGGGCCATGGCGGTGGTGGCGGAGGAGTTGATGGACGGTGCGGTACCGAGGGAGCCGGAGATCTCGCCGGCCAGGTCGGAGAGGATGTCGCCGAACATGTTCTCGGTGACGATAACGTCGAAGTCCTGGGCGCGGCGCACCAGGTGGACGGTCATCGCGTCGATGTGGAAGTCGTCCACCGCCACGTCCGGGTAGTCCTCGGCGACTTCCTGGCACACCGTGCGGAACAGGCCGGTGGTGAGCTTGAGGACGTTGGCCTTGTGGACGATGGTGAGCTTCTTGCGGCGGGAGCGGGCCAGGTCGAAGGCGACCCGGGCGACGCGCTCGGTGGCCTCGCGGGTGATGATGCCCAGCATGATCGCGGTGTCCGCGGTGGGCATGAACTCACCGGTGCCGGCGAAGGTGTTGCGGTCGGCGTAGAAGCCCTCGGTGTTCTCGCGGACGATGACCAGGTCGGCGTTGTCGCAGACGGCCTTGGCGCCCGGGAAGGACTTGGCGGGGCGGATGTTGGCGAACAGCTGGAAGTGCTTGCGCAGGGTGCCCGAGGGGTTGAGCGCGGACTTGTGCGGCTCGGGGTAGGAGACCGAGTCGTGCGGGCCGAGGTACCAGCCGTCGAGGCCGGCCAGGGCGTCCTTGGTCTCCTCGGGGACCGGGGTGCCGTGCGTCTCGATCGCGGCGGCGCCCAGCGGCAGGGTCACCCACTCCACGGAGACGCCGGCGGCCTCGGCGGCGGCGGTGGCGATCTCCACGGAGGAGGGGACGATCTCGGGGCCGATGCCGTCGCCGTCGAGGACGCCGAGGCGGTAGGTCTTGCTGCTCATGGTGCGGGTTCCTCTCAGAACAGGGGAGTGGGGGAGGGTCAGGACAGGACGGCCGCGGCGTCGGTGAGCGCGGTCCAGGAGCGGGCGGCGGCCTTGGCGCTGTCGCCGTCCTGGGTGTGTTCCAGGGTCAGCCAGCCGGTGAAGCCGCCGTCCCGCAACGCGGTGAACAGGGTGGGGAGCCGGGGGTCGCCGACCGCCAGCGGCCCCCGGGTGGAGGCGGCGGCCAGTTGCAGGCAGCCGGTGACGGCGGCGTGGTCGGTGACCGCCCGGACCGCGTCGACGCCCTCGGCGTCGAGGTGGTGGGTGTCGAGGACCAGTCCGGCGGGGACGTCGAGCGAGTCGATGACGGCGCGGGCCTCGGCCGGGGTGTGCCACAGCGAGGTGTTGGCCCTCGACTGCGGCTCCAGCAGCAGCCGGCTGCCGCGCGCGGCGGCCTCCTCGGCCAGTTGCTCCACGGCTCGCTCGGCCCACACCCGCTGCATGTCGGCCAGGCCGGGCAGGAAGGTGCCCCGGGTCTGGCCGAGCGAGACCGGCACGTCCAGTTCCCCGGCCAGCCGGGCCGCGCCCAGCAGCCGGAACAGCGCGTGCCGGCGGACGTCGGGGGACGGGTCGGTCAGGGTGAGCCGGTCCTGCGCGGCGACCGGTCCGGTGCCGATACCGTAGACCTTCAGTCCGGCGGCCTCGACGGTGCGGGCCAGTGCCTCGGCGTCGGCGGCGCCGGCCTCGCGGACCTGCACTTCCACTCCGTCGTAGCCGAGTTCGGCGAGTTCCCGGACGGCCTCGGCGAGCGGCGCCGAGTGGCCGAGCGGCATGCGGGCGGCGCAGTCGTCGGCGGAGACGGTGTAGGCCAGCGGCCAGGGCGGGGCGGCGCTCATGACGCGACCGCCGGTGCCCCGGCCGGGGTGAGCAGGCCGCGCAGTTCCCGGGCGGCCGCCCCGGCGCCGTCCAGCACCGGCACACCCAGCAGGGCGGACAGCGCGTCGCGGGCCGGGGTGAGGGAGTACTGCGCCAGGAGCACCACGTCGGCGTCGGCGCCCCCGGCCGTGCGCAGGGCGTCCGCGAGGTGGCGGGCGGCCGTCTCCGGGTCGGCCCCGGCGGCCTCCTCGCTCAGCGCGGTCACGATCTCGACCGGCCGGTCCGGGCGTACGGCCGGAATGAGCGCCTCCAGTTGGGCGACGGCCGCCGGGACGGCGGGCGGGGTGGAGGCGACGACGGCCAGCCGCCGGTACGGGCCGGCCAGGGCGGCCTGGAACAGCGGCTCGTCCGACTTCAGCACCGGCACGTTCCACAGCGCGCGGGCGGTGTCGACCACCTCGCCGTAGGAGGAGCAGGTCAGCAGCAGGCCCTGGGCGCCGCCGTCCATGACGTGCGCGATCAGCCGGAGCATCCGGCGGCGCAGCGTGCCGGTGAGGCCGCCGGCCGCGCGGGCGTCGTCCAGCAGGCGGTCGTCCAGGACGTTCCAGACCGTGGCCTGCGGAAACTCCTGGGCGAACGCCTCCTGGGCGATGCGGTGGGCGGCCGGCACGGCGTGGATCATGGCGACCAGGGGAGGGGATTCGATCACCGGGTTCTTCCTCTTCCGGTAGGCGGGGACCGGTAGGGGTCCCGACCGGGGCCGCTACGGCCGACGGGGGGCGGACTCCCTGACGGCTCAGGAGGCGGGCCCGAGATGGGGGACGGCAGCGTGGTGTCGCGGTGCCGTGCCGCCACTGTAGGCCGAACCGGTCAACCGGTCAACCGGTTGATTCGACGAGGAGTCGCGAGGTGCCGGAGACGGTCCGGCGGCTCTCCGTGACCGCTACTCCTCGCGCTGTTCGAGCGCCTTCATCAGACGTCGGGACGCGCCGTCCATGTGCCGGGCCATCGCCGCGCGGGCGGCCTCCGCGTCGCCGTCCGCGACCGCCTCGAAGATCGGTACGTGGTCGGCGTAGGCCGTCTCGCGGGAGCGGACCGCGCCGGTGCGTTCCACCCAGCCGCGCTGGATCATCGCCCGCATGCCCTTGAGCATGTCCCGCAGCACCGCGTTGCCTGCCAGTTCGCCGAGGGCCGCGTGGAAGGCGGTGTCCGCCTCCGGGAACTCCTCGTCCGGGCACTCCCGCATCGCCGTCAGCCGGGTCCGCAGCAGTTCGACGCCGGTCTCGTCGCGGGCCTGGGCGGCCAGACCCGCGACGACGACCTCCAGCTCGGCGCGGGCCTGCACCATGTCGCGGGCGCCCCGCTCGCCGAGCACCAGCCCCAGCTCGAAGAGCCGGTAGAGCACGTCCGAGTCGGTGCCCCGGAAGTACGTGCCGCTGGACTGCCGGATCTCCAGCAGGCCGAGGAAGCCGAGCGACTTGATCGCCTCGCGCACGGTGGGCCGGTTCACTCCGAGCATCTCGGTGAGCTGCCGCTCCGAGGGGATGCGGTCGCCGGGCTGGACCTCGCCGGACATCAGGTAGTCGATCAGGCGGCGGGAGACCTCGGCGGCCAGTGGCTCGCGCGGCTCGACCGTGATTCTGGCGAGTTCGGCCATCGATTTCCTCACTTCGGTATTGACGCGATGGCCGGATTCTAGTTACCTACCGGCAATCCGGTAAACCGGTTGTCCGGAAGTCGACGGTCGAGCCGCCGCCCTTCCGCCCTGACCGGCAGCCCCGGTGTTCCCAGCCATGCCAGGCGCACTCCTGACGTCCTCCCCGGGCACCGCCCGCCGCGACCGTGCGCCCGCCGAGCCGCCGTACAGGAGCCGCACGTACTATGACCGACCCGACGCACGAGCCGAGTACGGCCCCGTGTGCGCTGCCGGTCGCCGTCCGAACCGACACGCACTGACCCCACGCGCCACGCGCCGTTCCGCGCCGCCGTCCGACCGGCGGCCCTCAGCCCTGCCCCAAGGAGCAACGATGCTCGCCGTCCTCGGCTTCGCCACTCTGGGCAGCTTCATGCTGCTCGTGATGCGGAAGCACCTCTCCGCGTTCACCGCCATCATGCTCACCCCGATCGTCGCCGCCGTGATCGCGGGCAAGGGCACCGCGCTCGGCGACATGATCATGAACGGCCTCGACACGGTCGCGCCCACCGCGGCCCTGCTGCTGTTCGCCGTCCTCTACTTCGGCCTGATGATGGAGGTCAAGCTCTTCGAGCCGATCGTCCAGGCCATCGTCCGGGCCTCCAAGGGCGACCCGGTCAAGATCGTCGTCGGCACCGCCGTGCTGTCGCTGTGCGTGGCGCTCGACGGCGACGGCACCACCAGCTACATGATCGTGTGTTCCGCGTTCCTGCCCATCTACCGGCGCCTGGGCATGAACCCGCTGATCCTCGCCACGCTCGCGGCGATGTCGCTGGGCACCATCTCCGGCTCCACCCCGTGGGGCGGCGCCGCCACCCGTGGCATCAGCGTCCTGCACCTCAACGCCAGTGAGTACTTCGTCCACATGATCGGTCCGATGGCCCTGACCAGCCTGGCCATCGTCGCCGTCGCCTACTGGCTCGGCCTGCGCGAGCGCGGCAAGATCGACCCGGAGAAGCTGGCCGCCTACAAGCTGGAGATCGCCTCGGGCGAGGCGTTCGAGCCGGTCAAGGCGGACTGGCGGATGTGGTTCAACGCCGCGCTCACCCTGCTGCTGATGGTGCTGCTCATCCTGGAGGTCGCCGACCTCCTCGTCCTGTTCATGGTGGCCTTCGTCATCGCCCTGCTGGTCAACGTCCGCGCCATCGGCGACCAGCAGGACCTCATCAAGCGCCAGGCCGCCAACGCCGTGCCCGTGATGATCCTGGTCCTGGCGGCCGGCGTCTTCACCGGCATCATGACCGACTCCGGCATGATCAAGGCGATGGCCGACGCCGCCCTGTCCATCGTCCCCGACGGCTGGGGCAACGTCATCCCGCTCTTCACCGCCCTGCTGGCCCTGCCGCTCGGCTTCTTCATGTCGAACGACGGCTACTGGTTCGGCGTCGTGCCGGTCCTCGCGGAGTCCGCCGCCCACTACGGCATCGACGCCAACGAGATCGCCCGGGCCGGCGCCATCGGGCAGATCCTGCACATGATGGGCCCCACCAGCGCACCCCTGTGGGTCCTCATCGGTCTGGTCAAGACCGAACTCGGCGACTTCCAGAGGCACGCCCTGCGCTGGGGTGTCCTGGTCTCCCTGGCGTACATCGTCTTCGCCCTCCTCACCGGAGCGATCAGCATCACCTGAGCCGGGTGCGGGATCTTCTGCGGCGGTGGGCCACGGGGCGGTGCTCCGTGGCCCACCGGCTGCGTCGTCCAGCCCCGTCACACGACCGTGATGGCACCGGTCAGCACCGCGAACGCGATGTACGCCAGGGAGACGGGTACGCCCCAGCGCAGCGCCGTCTTCTGGAAGTCACCGAGGTCCGCCTTGACCAGGCCCAGCAGCACCCACAGCGGGGCCGAGGTGGGACCCATGCTGTGCAGGATCTGCCCGATGGCGCCGGCCCGGGCGATCTCGTTGGCATTGATGCCGTAGTGACTCGCGGATTCGGCCAGCACCGGGACGACGCCGAACCAGTACGCGTCGTTGGACATGAAGAAGCCGAGCGGCAGGGCGAGCACCGCGGCGAACAGGGGCACGGGACTGCCCCAGCCGTCGGGGACGATGGACAGGGCGGCGTCGGCCATCGCCTCCAGCGAGCGCGACTCCCGCGGCGCGGTGTCCACGGGGATCACCGCGATGCCGCGCGCCGCGTCGCCGAGGGTGCGCAGGCCGTCCGGCAGCCGGCCGTTGCCGGTGCCGTACGGGCTGGGCTCCACCGGCACGGTCCCAGGTGCCGGTGGAGTCCGCGCAGGTCGGCGGGGAGCGCGTCGGGCGGCGGGCAGCCGCGGTCGGCCGCGCAGGGGTGGCGGTCGGCCGGGCCGAAGGGGCGGACGTGGATGTCGCAGGCGCCCTGCGGGGGCGCGGGGCCGGGGTGGTGCCGGGCACCGGGGACCTCGTGGTGCGGGAATCGGGTGCGGACGCGGGCATGCTGGCTCCTCACGCGAGCTGGGGGAGGTGGGGGAAGGGCCGGATGTGCCGCGCTCGGACGCTACTCCCCACCCTCTTTTGGTACAACAACCTTCCAAAAAACCAGGCGATGTGCTTAACGTATCCCCAGCGGTGACGTGCCGGGGCGCGGCGCGATCACCGTCCGATCCGGCGATCACTCGCCACGGACGGTCCGGGACGACCGTCCCGGCCTCTGTGACCAGACTCCGCCACTTCCCTCTGAGCCGCCTAAGAGGACGCCCATGTCCGACCCCGCAAGTCCCGCCGCCCCCTCCGGCACCGCGGCGGAACACCGGCCTCCCAGCCGGTGGCGCCGATGCGCGGACTTCGACGTCGGCGTCGTGCCGCTGCCGCTGTTCGTCGCGCTGGCCACGCTGGTCGCCGGTCTCTTCGCCCCCCGCCACACCACCGGCGAACTGGCCGTGGTCAGCGGGATCATGGCGGTCTTCGCCTTCGCCCTGGCCGGGGTCGGCAAGCGGCTGCCCGTCCTGCGGTCCGTCGGGGGCGCCGCGGTGTTCGTCACCCTCGTGCCGTCCTGCCTGGCTTACCAGGGGTCCGTGCCGAGGGCCGCGCTCGACTCGATCGGCGGGTCCTTCGACGACACCAAGGTGCTGAGCCTGTTCATCGCCTTCGGCATCGTCATCGTCGGCTCCATCATGAGCGTGGACCGGACGGTGCTGGTCCGCGGCTTCGCCCGGATCTGCGTGCCGCTCCTCGCGGGGAGCGTGATCGCGCTCGTGGTGGGGACCGCCGTCGGCACGGTCACCGGACTCGGCTTCAGGCACACCGTCTTTTTCGGCGTCGTGCCGATCATGGCCGGCGGTGCGGGCGAGGGCACCGTCCCGCTGACCATCGGCTACGCGGATGTCCTCGGCGCCGCGCAGGGCGAGCTGCTCGCCCGGGTGCCGCCCGCCATCCTCGTGGGCAGCCTCGCCGCGATCCTCCTCGCCGACCTGCCCGGCCTTGTCCGCCGCAGGCGCCCGGACCTGACCGGCAACGGCCGCCTGGACGCCGGGGACGGTCCCGGCCTGCTGGAAGGAGCCGAAGGCCGCACACGGCGGACGAGCCGCGGTGACCGCGCGGCAGGTCGCGGCGGCCGGCGTCACCCTGTACCTGGCCGGCGTGCTCGCACACGGCCTCTTCGCACGGTCGGCCCCGGTGGTCATGCCGGCGCTCGCCGTCGCCCTCGAACTCGCCCACGGCGTCACCCCGCGCCTTCGGCAGGGCTCGCGGTTCGTGTACGACTTCTGCCCGGCCGCCATGGCCTTCCCGGCGCTGTTCACCTTCGGTGCCACCCAGACCCCCTGGCGGAGCCTGGTCGAAGGCTTCTTGCCGGCACCCCTGCTCACCTGCGCCCTGACGGTGTGCGCGATGGTCGGTACGGGGTTCCTCGTCGCCCCCGGGTCGGACTCCACCCCACCGGGACCGCCCTGGTCACGGCGACGCACAGCGGCACGGGCGGTGCGGGCGACAACGCCGTCCTCACCGCGGCCGACCGCATGCGGCTCGTGCCGTTCGCCCAGATCGCCACCCGCACCGGCGGCGGTCTCACCGTCACCCTGGCCCGTGTGACCGCTCACACCGTCGGCCTGTGACCTCACTTCTGAAAGGCACCCTGTGAGCCTCCTCGTCCTGCCCGGCGACGGCATCGGCCCCGAGATCACCGCGGCCACCCTCGACGTGCTCGGCGCCGCCGACGAGCAACTCGGACTGAACCTCACGTACGAGACCCACGACATCGGCTTCGCGTCCCTCGCCGCGTCCGGATCGACCCTGCCGGACGCCGTACTGGACCGCGTCCCGCAGGCCGACGGCGTGCTCCTCGGCCCGGTCTCGCACCTCGACTACCCGCCCCGTGCGGAGGGTGGCGTCAACCCCTCGGCCGAACTGCGCACCCGCTTCAAGCTGTACGCCGACATCCGCCCCTGCCGCTCCCACCCCGACCTGAGCATCCTGCGCGACCCGATGGACCTGGTCATCGTCCGGGAGAACACCGAGGGCTTCTACTCGGACCGCAACATGTTCGCGGGCGCCGGCGAGTTCATGCCCGACGAGGACTCCGCGTTCTCGATCCGCAAGGTCACCGCGACGGCCAGCGAGCGGGTCGCCCGGACCGCGTTCGAGCTGGCCCGCACCCGTCGCAAGAAGGTCACCGCCGTCCACAAGGCCAACGTGGTCAAGCTGTCGGACGGACTGTTCCTGCGCGAGGTGCGCAAGGTGGCGGCCGAGTTCCCCGACGTCGAGCTCGAAGAGCTGATCGTGGACGCCACCGCAGCGCTGCTCGTCCGCAGCCCGCGCCGGTTCGACGTCATCGTCACCACCAACATGTTCGGCGACATCCTCTCCGACGAGGCGTCCGAACTCTCCGGGAGCCTGGGCCTGGGCGGCTCCGTCAACGCCTCCGACACCCTGTGCGTGGCCCAGGCCCAGCACGGCTCCGCCCCCGACATCGCCGGTCAGGGCGTCGCCAATCCCACCTCCCTGATCCTGTCCGCCGCGATGCTGCTGGACTGGCGCGGCCGACGTGACGGCGACGACAGCCTCCAGCGGGCCGCCGCCCTGATCACAGGCGCGGTCGGCACCGTGCTGGACAACCCCGCCACCCGTACCCGTGACATCGGCGGTGCCCTCGGCACCGCCGACTTCGCCGCCGAGATCCGCCGCACCATCGAACACACCGGAGAAACCGCCTGATGATCGTCTCCACCGACCCGGCCACCGGCACCGAACTCGCCCGCTACACAGCCCAGTCCGCCGAGGAGGTCGACGGCATCCTCGACGCGGTGGTCGACGCCCAAGCCGCCTGGCGCCGACGAGACATCACCGACCGCACCCCCTTGCTGCGGGAGATGGCCCGCGTCCTGCGCGACGGCAAGGACCACTACGCGACGCTCATCACCGCCGAGATGGGCAAGCCGATCACCGAGGCCCGCGCCGAGATCGAGAAGTGCGCGATGACCTGCGAGTACTACGCCGAGCACGCCCCCGAGCAGCTCGCCGACCGACCGACCGCCTCCAACGCCGCCGAGAGCGCCGTCGTCTACGACCCGCTCGGCGTCGTCCTCGCCGTCATGCCGTGGAACTACCCCTTCTGGCAGTTCTTCCGCTTCGCCGCCCCCGCCCTCGCCGCCGGCAACGGCACCCTGCTCAAGCATGCCAACAACGTCCCGCAGTGCGCCCTCGCCGTCGAGGAGGTCGTCCGCAAGGCGGGCGCCCCCGAGGGACTGTGCCGCACCCTGCTCATCGAGGTCGACCAGGTCGCCGGGATCATCGCCGACCCGCGCGTCGCGGCGGTCACCCTCACCGGCTCCACCGAGGTCGGCGCGATCGTCGCCGCCCAGGCCGCGGCCGTGCTGAAGAAGCAGGTCCTCGAACTCGGCGGCTCGGACCCCTTCGTCGTCCTCGCCGACGCCGACGTCGAGGCCGCCGCCGTCACCGCGGTCAAGGCCCGGTACGTCAACGTCGGCCAGTCCTGCGTCAACGCCAAGCGGTTCATCGTCGAGGAGGCCGTGGCCGACGCGTTCGTCGCCGCCTTCACGGCCGCCGCCGCGGAGCTGAAGGTCGGTGACCCGACCGACCCCGAGACCGCGATCGGCCCCATGGCCCGCGCCAACCTTCGCGACACTCTGCACGACCAGGTCCGCCGCACCGTCGACGCAGGCGCCCACCTGCTCCTCGGCGGCGAGATCCCCGACGGGCCGGGCTGCTACTACCCGCCCACCGTCCTCGACCACGTCCGCCCCGGGATGGCCGCCTTCGACGAGGAGACCTTCGGCCCGGTCGCCGCCATCACCCGCGTCGCCGACGCCGACGAGGCGATCGCCCTGGCCAACCGGACCGAGTACGGTCTCGGCGCCGCCCTGTGGACGAGCGACCTCGACCGTGCCCGCCGTCTGACCCGCTTCCTGGACGCCGGCGCCGTCTTCGTCAACGGCATGGTCGCCTCCGACCCGCGTCTGCCCTTCGGTGGCATCAAGAAGTCCGGCTACGGCCGCGAACTCGGCGCCGAGGGCATCCGCGAGTTCGTCAACACCAAGACCGTCTGGATCGGCCCGGCCGCCTGACCACCCCCACCTGGAGAACCACCGTGCACCACCACGACACCGACGAGCCCTGTTTCGCCCCCTTCGAGCCCGCGGTCCTGCGCCCGGCCGAGCTGACCGCCTTCAGCCGCGGCGGCGGCGCCCGCACCATCCCCCTGGTCACCAAGGCGACCGGCGCCGAGGTCTTCCTCACCGGCCAGACCCTCTTCGACGGCGGCGCCGGCATCGCCCTGCACACCCACAACTGCCCGGAGAGCGTCACCATCCTCGAAGGCGACGCCATCGTGGAGATCGACGGCACCGAGTACCCCGTCACCCGCTTCGACACCACCTACGTCCCCGCAGGCATGCCCCACCGGTTCCGCAACGCCTCCGCCACCGAGCCGATGCGCATCCTGTGGATCTACGCCACCGTCGACGCCACCCGCACCATCGTCGAGACCGGCGTCACCGCACGGGTGGACGCCGAGCACGCCAAGGCCGCCGTTCGGAACAACGGCTGAGACCAGGAGAGAAGCACCCCGTGATCACCGAGATCGCCCAGATCGAGATACATCCCGGACAGGAACGGGAATTCGAAGAGGCCGTCGCCAAGGCCCTTCCCCACTTCCTCGCGGCCGACGGCTGCGACGGGGTCGACCTGCACCGCAGCGTCGAACACCCCTCGCGCTACCGGCTGATGGTCCGCTGGGAGACCGTCGAACACCACACCGTCACCTTCCGCGCCTCCGAAGGATTCGCCAAGTGGCGGACCCTGGCCGGACCGCACTTCGCGGCTCCGCCGCAGGTCGAACACGTACACTCCGTCCTTGCACCATGACGTCGGCGGCCGGGACCGACTCGGTCCCGGCCCACGCGGAGGCATCAGAGGATGACAGCGCCTACGGCCCACGGCCCCACCCCGCTCACCCGGCGGACGGCCGCCCGCATCGTGGAGCACATCGCGTCGAGCGACATGCCCGCCGGCGCACGCCTGGTCGAACGGGCCCTGGCCGAACAGCTGAAGGTCTCGCGCTCACCGGTCCGCCAGGCCCTGCGGCTGCTGGCGGACGAAGGCGTGGTGGCCGCCGCCGAACGGGGCGGCTACACCGTCGCCCTCACGGGTCCGGCCCTGACCGAGGCGTCCCCGCTCCCGCCGCCCGAGGACGCCACCGAGGACGTCTACCTGCGCATCGCGGCCGACCGGCTCGACGGCCGGCTCCCCGACCGCATCACCGAGAACGCCCTCGCCCGCCGCTACGACCTCCCGCCCGGACAACTCGCCCACGTCCTGCGCCGCGTCGCGGTGGAGGGCTGGATCGAACGGCTCCCCGGCTACGGCTGGGAGTTCCAGCCCATGCTCACCTCGATGGACGCCTACCAGGACAGCTACCGCTTCCGCCTCACCATCGAACCCGCGGCCATCCTCGAACCCGGCTTCGTCCTGAACCGCGACGCCCTCGAAACCGTCCGAGCCCAGCAGCAGCGCCTGGTCGACGGAGAGATCCACACCATCGGCAACGCTCAGCTGTACGACCTCAACAGCCGCTTCCACGAGGCCGTCATGGCGTGCAGCAACAACACCTTCTTCATCGACTCCCTGCGTCGCGTCGACCGCCTGCGCCGCCTCATCGAATACCGGCGCTCCTTGCAACGCGACCGCGCTGCCCTGCGCTGCGCCGAGCACGTGCGCATCGCCGAACTCCTCCTGACCGGTGAACGCACCGAGGCGTCGGCCCACCTGCGCGAACACCTGTCGTCCGTGAGCCAGGAGAAGACGCGCCGCAGGGCGGGTACCGCCGTATGACGGTGCGCCCCGTGGTTAGTGGACGTTCACCTTCCTGCGGCTGACTACGACGAACTCCTCCAGGGGGAGAAGTGGTCCGTGTACGGGCCCCTCTCGATACCGCGCACATTCTGTGACCTCGCCAGTTGGGCGAATGGACGGGTGTGCATGGCCGTGTTCGGGGTCCTGGGTGAGTGTCACGTACATGCACGCACACCGCCCCTGCGCCCCTGCCATCGAGCGCCCGCGCCGCTGGTTCACGAACCGTTCTCTGCTGTTCGACGGCGTCGCCGCCGTAGCGACCATGACCGGCTGTTCCGCCGGAGCCTGCGGCACGAGCGGCTCCGCGTCCGGCGGCGCCGGGGGCGCGGACCCCGGGGCCACCGAGGTGAAGTACGCCGGTTTCAAGGGCGCCACCACCGACGGCCCGGTCGCCGACGATCTGTTCTCGATCCACTCGACCGGTGTTCCGACGGATGCGGTGGTGAAGGCGCGCAGGCGTTCCTGGACGGGCTCAGCGCCGTCGGTGTTCGACGTGGACGACGACGAGTGGCTGGCACGTCCCGCTCGGCAAGGCCCTGTCGGCCGACGGGCTGGCCCAGACCGAAGGGCACTACCGCGTCACCTTCATGGGCACCCCGTCCACGACCGAACCCTGGGGCTTTTGGTTCGAGGGCCACCACGTGGCCATCAACTGCGTCGCCCTCGGCGACCAGCGCCTCGCCACCGAGGAGTTCACCTCCGCCCAGCGCCAGAAACTGCTGGACCTGGTCGGCGTCTACGTCGGCTGCATGGACGACGGACACGCCGCGGTCGAGATGAAGGAGGTGGAGGAGCACCTCGACGACACGTACTTCTTCTGGATCGGCGAGACCAAGGACTCCTCCGCCTCCCGCTACCGGGTGCACAGCCCGGTCGTGCTCATCGAGTACGACGCCCGGTCCCCGCCGGTCTACGGAGAGAACACCCAGATGAGCGGCGGGCGGTGGCGCCCCCAACGGCCGACCGTCCGGTATGCCGAGCGGGTAGCCCACCGGTATGCCGAGCGGCGGCCCGGCCGGTGGCGGCATGGGCATGGGTGGCACCCCCGCCCAGCAGCACATCCGCACCGGGTGCGGGCGGCCCGGTCCCGGTAGGCGTCGTGTGAGGCCGATGCCGGCCAGGACCGGCCGCGTGCTGCGCTCCGGATCAGACCTGTGCGGGAAACAGCAGGCAGTCGTCCGGGCGGATGATCAGGTTGATCTCGCCGTCCGTGTGCCGGACGGGGCTCTCGGCATGGACGCGCAGGTCGCCGACGCTGAGTTCGTACTCGAATCGCGCTCCGGTGTAAGAACACTGTTCGATCCTCGCCCGGAGCACATTGACGGCACCCTCGTGCGGGGCGTCCGCGCGGTTCGTGAGCGTGATGCGTTCGGAGCGCAGGCCCACGGTGGCGGACGACCCCGCGGAGCAGACGCCGGCCACCCTCAAGCGCTGGCCGGTCTTACCCAGTTCGACCTGTACGGTCTCGCCCTCGGTGGAGTCGACGCGCCCCTCCAGGAGGTTGCAGCGGCCGATGAAGCCGGCGACCTCGGGGGTGGCGGGAGTCTCGTAGATCTCGGTCGGTGTGCCCACCTGCTGGAGGCGGCCGTGCATGAACACGGCGATGCGGTCGGACAGGGACATCGCCTCGACCTGGTCGTGGGTGACGTACACGGTGGTGATGCCGACCTCGCGCTGGAGGTCTTTGAGCCAGACGCGCGCTTGGTCGCGCATCTTCGCGTCCAGGTTGGAGAGCGGCTCGTCCAGGAGCAGGACGCCGGGGGAGTAGACGATGCCTCGGGCGAGGGCGACGCGCTGCTGCTGTCCGCCGGAGAGCTGGTGGGGGTAGCGGTCGCGCAGGTGAACCATGTCGACCTTGATGAGGGCGTCGTCGATGAGACGCCGTCGCTCGTCCTTGGCGACCTTGCGGAGTTTCAGCGGCAGTGCGAGGTTGTCGGCGATCGTCATGTGCGGCCAGAGCGCGTACGACTGGAAGACCAGGCCGAGATTGCGGCCTTCGGGGGGCACCGTGTTGCGCGGGGTGCCGTCGAAGAAGACCTGGTCGCCCACGCGGATGGTGCCCGAGTCGGGGGTCTCCAGACCCGCGACGCACGACAAGGTGGTGGACTTGCCGCAGCCCGACGGGCCGAGCAGGGTGAAGAACTCCCCGTCGGCGACGGTGAAGTTGATGTCCTCCAGGACGGCGGTTCCGTGGAAGGACTTCTTGATGTTCTCGACGACCAGCTCAGGCATGCTTCTTCCCCTTCAGGAGGAGACCGGCGAGGCCGGCGACGACGGCGGTGACGGCGATCTGGAGGGTGGCGAGGGCGGCGACGGAGCCGGTCTCGCCCTGGGTCCACAGGTCGATGGCAGTGGTGCCGATGACCTGTGACTCGGCTCCGGCGAGGAACATGGCGGGGGCGTACTCGCGGATCATCTGAGTCCAGATGAGCAGGAACGAGGCGAGCATCGCGGGCACGAGGAGCCGGAGCATGATCCGGGACACCGTGCGCCACCAGTCGGCGCCGGCGACGCGTGCGGCGTTGTCGAGTTCGGCTCCGAGCTGCATGGTCGCCGGGGAGATCGCGCCGTACGCCGACGGGAGCGCCCGGATGCCGAAGGCGATGATCAGCGCGAGGAGCGTGCCGCGCACCGCGTCGCCGCCGGGCATCCAGGTGAAGGCCCAGAACAGGCCGATGCCGACGATCAGGCCCGGGACCGCGTGCGGTGACTGTGCCGTCGTCTCCAGGAGACGGGCGAAGCGGAAGTCGGAGCGGCGTGCCACCAGGACCACCACCGTGCCGAACAGGGTCACGGCCACCGCCCCCACGAAGGCGACGGTGACGCTGTTGACGATCGACTCGGTGTAGGGCGCGTAGTCGAAGATCAGACGGAAGTTGTCCAGGGTGAGCAGGTCGAACGGGTTCACCAGCGGGGTGAGCAGCGAGGTGAACGCGCGCAGGACGAGCGCGACCATCGGCAGCAGCGCGCCGAAGACGACGTACAGACCGACGAAGGCGAAGCCCAGCCACTTCCAGGCACCGATGTCGAGCAGGCCGGAGCGGGTGGCCTTGCCGCGCACCGACACGAACCGCTGGGCGTGTTTGAGCAGCCGCGTCTGGAACACGACCAGGGCGATGGTGGTGAGCAGCATGAAGGTGGACGCCGCGCCCAGCAGGCCGTAGTCCGGGTTGATCGAGTCGATGCCCTGCTCGTAGAGGAAGTTGGAGAAGAGGGTGATGCCGGCGGGCTCGCCCAGGATGAGCGGGATGGACAGTGTCTCGATCGCCGTGCCGAAGATCAGCAGGCCCGCGTAGAGCACCGGTGGACGCAGCATCGGCACCACGACCGAGCGCAGGATGCGCAGAGGTCCCGCGCCGACGCTGCGGGCCGCGTTCTCCAGCGAGGTGTCGGAGGCGGCCAGGGCGTTGGCGCAGAACAGGTAGGCGATGGGGACCTGCGCGACGGCCTCGACGAACGCCATGCCGGGCAGCGAGTACAGGTTCCACGGCACCCAGCCGAAGCCCTCGCGCACCGCGCTGGTCAGGAAGCCGGCCGGGCCGTAGACGACGATCCAGCCGAAGGCCAGGACCAGCGGGGAGATGTAGATGGGCCAGCGCAGCACCTGGCCGAACACGCGGGCGGCGGGGAAGCGGGTGCGCTCCAGCAGGATCGCCATCGGCACCGCGATGGCGAGCGCGAACACGGTCGTCAGGACGGCGAAGAGGAGGGTGTCGAGGATGATCGAACCGAAGCCCGCCTGGGTGAACAGGTGGGTGTAGTTCGAGAGGGTGAAGGCACCGCCCGCCGCGTACAGGGGCTGGTTGCGGACCGACTGGTAGAGGATCGGTACGACGGGGGCGAGGACGAGCACGGCGGTGACGAGGAACGTCAGCCAGTGGATGGTGACTTCACGTCCGGCGCCGAACAGGCGCCGGTACTGGGGCGTGCCCAGCTCGCCCGCGCGCGGGGTGCGGGACGGGGCGGGTGGCGCCGGGGGTGTCTGGATGGCCATGACGACTCCGTACGAACAAGGTGGGGGCAGGGGCGTTCGGCGGGCGGGGCGGCTCAGCCGGCCGCCTTCTCCCAGCGCGCGACGTACGCCTCCTGCACGCGCTTTGGCACCTGCACGGGCCGGTACAGATGGACGCGCTCCGCACCGAGCTTGCGTCGCATGTCCTGCAGGCTGTCCACGGTGTCCTGGCGCACGTCCGGCCGGTACGGCACCAGGCCGCCCTCGGCGACTGCCGCCTGCCCTTCGGCGGAGAGCAGGAAGTCCAGGAAGAGGCGGGCCGCGTTCGGGTGCGGGGCGGTCTTCACGATGGACACTCCACGTGGCATGACGACGGTGCCCTCCGCGTAGTGGCTCCACCCCAGCAGGCCCCCGCTGTGCTCGGCGGCCGGTATCGCGACGCCACCGCTGAGGTTGATGGAGAAGTCGTACTCGCCGGAGACGACCTTCTCCACGAGCGTGCCGGAGGAGTGGTCGGCGTGGGCGAACGGCAGCAGCCGTCGGAACGTGTCCCAGCCGCCCGCGACGTTCGAGGTGTATCCCTGGTTGCTGGCGTAGCCGTAGGCGTTGGTCGGGTCGTAGACGCCGATCTTCCCGCGGAAGCGGGACGGCTGCGCCTCCACGATCTCCGCCAGCGACCGAAGACCGTCGGGGAACTGGTCCGCGGCGAGGGTCTTGCGGTTGTAGATGAGGGCGACCGGGTCCGTCGACATGGTCCATACGCCGGGCAGCAGCTCGGCCCAGTCCGGCAGGTGGTCCTTCTCCGGCGAGCGGTAGTCGGCGGCGGCGTCCCGGGTCGCGTAGTCGCCCCACAGGGGCCCCGCGTTGTTGGCCAGCACGTCGGCGGGGGAGGTGCCGGCGGCGGATTCGCTGTAGTAGCGCTCGTAGACGGCGGAGCCGCCGAGGTTGGTGGCGCGGATGTCCGACAGCCACGGGTAGCGCCGGACGAACGCGTCGAAGACCGGCTGCCAGTTGGTCTGCGAGGTGTTCGAGTAGATGAGGAGTTTCCGCTCCCGCCGCGAGGCGTCGACGATCGTGTCGTAGGAGGCGGGGTAGTACGCGGGGGCTTGTGGGGTGGCGGCGTTCGCCTCGTCGGCCGTGCAGGCGGAGAGTGCGCCGCCCAGGGCGATGAGGCTTCCGACGGCCGCGGCGCCCCGCAGGAGGTGACGGCGGGAGGGGCCGGCGCTGGACAGTGGTCCCGGTGCGGGCGTGCGGGGGATGGTGGACATGGCGGCTCTTCTCGTAGGAGGCGCGACGGCGCTGTCAGCTGCTTCGAGAGACCGGCGGGGTCGGGTGACGCCGGTGGGCGTGGGGGGTGGCGAGAGACGGACGCGGTGCCGTCCGGTTACGACGCCGCGATGGCGCGGCGCACTACGTACGGCAGGATCCCGCCGTGCCGGAGGTAGGCGAGTTCCTGGCGCGAGTGGAGGCGCAGCCGGAGGCGGACCGTGGTGCGGGACGCGTCGGTCCGGGTGAGGGACAGGATGACGGGGTTCGTGCCGACGCGCAGGTCGGCGAGGCCGTCGAAGGCGAGTTCCTCCTCTCCGGTGAAGGGGTGGGCCGATGCCGTGTCGCCGTCCTCGAACTCCAGGGGCAGCACGCCCATGCCGATCAGGTTGTTGCGGTGGATGCGCTCGTACGACTCGGCTATCACCGCCCGCACTCCCAGCAGTGCCTGTGCCTTGGCGGCCCAGTCCCGGCTGGAGCCGGCACCGTAGTTGCGGCCCGCGACGACGACCAGATCGTGGCCCGCGGCACGGTAGGTCGCCGCGGCTTCGTGGACGGGCAGGACGGCGGAGCGGTCGGCGGTGTGGGCGTGACCGCCCGTGAGGTCGCATCCGGCCGGGAGAAGCCGGTTGCGCACGGCGGCGTTGGTGAAGGCCCCGCGCAGCATGACCTCGTGATTGCTGCGGCGGGTCGAGTACTGGTTGAGGTCGCGGCGGGCGACACCGCGGTCCGTCAGCCAGCGCCCGGCGGCGCTGCGCGCCCCGATCGCACCGGCCGGCGAGATGTGGTCCGTGGTGACGTCGTCGCCCAGCACCATCAGCACCTTGGCCCGCTCGACGCGCAGCCGGTCGGGCGGCGAGGCGGACAGGCCCGTGAGGTGAGGGGGGCGGCGGATGTAGGTGGAGTCCGGATTCCAGGGGAAGCGGACGCCGTCGGGCGCCTCGATCTCGTGCCACGCGCGGGTGCCCTCGCGCAGCCGGGTGGCGTTGGCCCGGAACATCTCGGGCCGTACGGAGGCGGCGACGCGCGCGGCGACCTCCTCGTCGGTGGGCCACAGGTCCTTCAGGAACACAGGGGTGCCGTCCGGGCCGGTACCGAGCGGGTCGCGCTCGAAGTCGTGCAGGATCGAGCCGGCCAGCGCGTACGCCACGACCAGCGGTGGCGAGGCGAGGTAGGACTGGGCGACGCGCGGGTTGACGCGGCCGGCGAAGTTGCGGTTGCCGGACAGGACGGCCACCGGATCGATGTGGGCGTCGGCGGTGAGCCGCTCCAGCTCGGGGTGGAGCGGGCCCGAGTTGCCGATGCAGGTCATGCAGCCGAAGCCGACGACGTGGAAGCCGGTCTCCGCCAAGGGGGCCAGGAGCCCGGCCTCGCGCAGGTAGTCCTCGACGACCCGTGAGCCGGGGGACAGGGACGTCTTCACCCAGGGCTTCGCCGTGAGCCCGGCCCGCCGTGCCCGTTCGGCGAGGAGCGCCGCCTGCACGACCAGCGTCGGATTGGCGGTGTTGGTGCAGCTGGTGATGGCCGCGATGGCGACCGGCCCCTCGGGGAGCCGCTCCCCGAACTCCGTCGTGTGCGCAGTCCGACCGGTGGTGGTGGACCGGAAGGACCCGGGCACCCGGGACAGCGGAAGCCGCTGATGGGGCAGATCCGGGCCGGCCACGCTCGGCTCCACCGTCGCCAGATCGAGGTCGATGACCTCGTCGTAGCGCGGCTCGGGCCGGTCGGCGGTGCGCTTGAGACCCTGCGCGGTCAGGTAGGCGTCGACCAGTTGTACGTGTGCCTCGTCGCGGCCGGTCAGCCGCAGGTAGGCGGCGGTCTCGTCGTCGTACGGGAAGTAGACGCAGGTCGCCCCGTACTCGGGTGCCATGTTGGAGACCGCGGCGCGCTCCGCCCACCCGAGCGTGGCCGCACCGGGGCCGCAGAACTCCACGAACCGGTCCACCACGCCCTTGGCGCGCAGCAGTTCGGTGAGGGTGAGCGCCAGATCGGTGGCGCCGACGCCGGGCCGCAGCCGCCCGGTCAGGCGCACGCCCACCACGCGCGGGTACGGGATGGTGACCGCCTCGCCCAGCATGGCGGCCTGCCCCTCCAGTCCGCCCACGCCCCAGCCGACGACTCCCAAGGCGTTGATCATCGGGGTGTGGCTGTCGGTGGCGACGAGCACGTCCGGGTGCAGCCAGGGCAGGCCGCCCTCGTCCGGGTCCTCGTCGAGCCAGACCACGCGGGCCAGGACCTCCATGTTGACCTGGTGGATGATGCCGGTGCCGGGCGGCACGACCCGGAATCCGCGCAGGCTGCGCTCGGCCCACTTCACGAACGCGTAGCGCTCGCTGTTACGGCGGAAGTCGATGAGCAGGTTGCGTTCGACGGCGTCGGGGTGCCCGTACTCCTCGACGATGACCGAGTGGTCGACGGTCAGGTCGACGGGGACGGCCGGTTGCAGCCGCCCCGGGTCACCGCCGAGTTCGGCGACGCTGTCGCGCAGGGCGGCGAAGTCGGCGAGGGCGGGCAGGCACGTGGTGTCGTGCAGCATGATCCGGTTCGGGTGCACCGGGAGTTCGCAGTCACCGTGGCCCGAGCGGGCACGGGCCAGTACGTCGCCGAGCGCGGCGGGGGAACGGCGGGCGACGTTCTCCAGCAGCACCCGGACCGCGTACGGCAGTTCGGCGAGCCGCTCGGCGGGCAGCAGCCCGGCCAGCGGCTGGTACCGGTACGAGTGCCCTGCGACGGTCAGGACGGCGGTGACGGTGGGGTCCGTGCTGGGGTCTGTGCTCATGGTCCCTGCTGTCGTTCCGGGAAGAGGAGCCCAGGGGCGCATGGCGCCGGGCGCGGCCCATATTGTCTCAAGCTGCTGATTGATACAACCGTTGGAGCGCCGGATTCTCGAAAACCCCCGACGGCGGGGAAGGGCACCCGGGACGTGAGGCGCTCAGCCCCGCGTCTTGATGACGCGGACCTTGTCCAGGTGGCGGCGCAGGAAGGCGGCCGCCTCCTCGAGCTTCCCGTCCTCCACCAGGTCGAGCATGTGCAGGTGCTCGCGGGCCTGGCCGGCCAGGCGGGAGCGGTCGACCTGGTGGCGGTACTCGATGAGGCGGCGCAGCCGGTGCTGGCGGCGGGCGGCGTCCAGGAGGAACTGGTTGCCCGAGAAGCTCACGAGCATCTCGTGGAACGAGGCGTTGACGTGGAACAACTCGGCCCGGGGCAGTAGCAGGATGTCTCCGCGCAGCAGGGCCTCCTGCTGCTTGCGGTGCAGGGCCGCGGCCTCGGGGTCGATCGTGAAGCCGGGCTCCAGCAGGGCGTTCGGCTCGATGATCATGCGGAAGCGGTAGCTCTGGTCGTGCGCCTCGACGGTCGAGAGCACCTGCTGGAACTCCCAGCCGCGTCCACCGGCCTTGCGGCGCACCAGGTCCTCGGACTCCATGCGGGCCAGCACCCGGTCGGCCTGGCGTGCCGACAGGCCGTAGCCGCGGCTGATGTCGGCAGCGGTGAACGGGCCGGTGAACCGTCCCCCGATGTAGTCCTCGGCGATCCGGAAGTACGCGTCCTCCTCGATGTCCGCGCCCGCCGCGAGATCCGTCCCGGTCAGGGTGGCGGCGTCACGGTCCAGGAAGAAACCCCGATTCGGTTCCCGCCTCAGGATGCCGACCTCGGCGAGGAAGAGCATCGCCTTCCGGGCCGGGGTGCGGGAGACGTCCAGCTCGTCCGCCGCCCACTGCTCGGTGATGTGCGCGCCCTCCTCGAGGCCGCTGCGGCGCAGGAGAGCGGCCAGGCGGGTGGCGGTGGAGGTGGTCAGGTTGGGCCGCGACATCGGTCTGCGCTCTTCGGAAGGGGACGTGGGACGCACCATCTTATGGGCCGGGGTGCGACGGACGCGGTCGCTGGACTCTCCCTCGTCAAGGGATTGTATCTATCGTCATGGTGGTGCAAAGTGTGGCCGGGGTGCTGATGCGCGCCTCTGTGAAGCCAGGAGCAATGAGAGGCAGCGCCTACAACGATGCAGTTGATTCCCGTTCCCACCGCCGACCTGGCCGACCAGTACGGCCACCGACTGCGTGTCTGCGGTGTGCAGTTCACCACCTATGGGGGACTGCGCTCCTTCGCCGGCCCGGTGCGGACCGTCTCCTGTCGCGAGGACAACGCCTTGCTGCACGAATTGCTCCGTTCACCCGGTGACGGGGCCGTCGTGGTGGTCGACGGCGGCGGCTCCCTCGACACCACGCTCTTCGGTGATCGAATGGCCACCAGGGCCCGGGACAACGGATGGGCGGGGGTCGTCGTGTACGGTGCCGTCCGCGACAGCGTCGCACTGGGCGGCATACGGCTCGGTGTGCAGGCGTTGGGCACCAATCCGCGCAGAGCGGACAAGGCGGGGCGGGGAGCGGTGGACGTGCCCGTCTCCTTCGGCGGGGTCACGTTCGCCGTCGGTGATGTCCTGCACGCCGATGAGGACGGGGTGGTGCTGCTCCCGGCCGGTCAGGGCCCTCAGGCGCCTGTTTCAGGGTGAGCGGCCGCAGCGGGCCGGGCTTGTCGTCGGGCGGCTCGGGGACGTCGCTGAGTGAATCGTCGTCCGTCGACGCGCTCTTGCGGATAACGGTTCCGCGCCGCGCCGTCGAGCGCGCGCCGATGGCGTCCCGCCGAGTGGTGGAGCCGATCAAGCTGACGGAATCTCCAGGTCGCGGCCCGAATCGCCCCCGCCGGAGGCCCCGTTGAGGCTCGCTGGGCCAGGACCAGCGGTTGACGCACGACGGCCGGCCGCGGCACGTACCGGACGGCTCCGAAGCGGAAGCGGCGGACCGTGATCGGCTACACCACGACCGGGGACACGACCCCGGAGACCGCACCCGCCGGCCGGCAACGCCTCACGGCTCCTGGCGAACCCGTTGAGCGTGGCGCTGTGGGTGATCGCGCAGGTGGCGGGCCCGGGGAAGGCTTCGTGGATGTCGTCGCGCACTCCCTGGCGGTCCCAGGCGGTCCATGACCACCGCACCGGGTCGGCGTGCCCTTCCGGAGTATGTGTCTCACCGGCCTGTCCGGAGGTTTCGGGGGGACGGTTGCGGCCGGAGGGAGGGGAGGGTCAGGTGCCACCAGTCGGTCAGGCGGTCGTCGAGGACGGTTGTGCCCTCGAGTGCCTCGGTGAGGGTGCACAGGCCGAAGAACGCGGGCACCAGGGCGCGAGCCGCGCGTGCGGGGCGCACGCGCTCGTCGACGTGCCCTGCCAGGCGGGCCTGCGCGAGCAGTCGCGTGGTGGCGGCGGTCCAGAGCGCGAAGGGGTCGGGGACGGGAGCTTTGATGACGGTGCGCTCGGCCCACAGACGGGCCCCGGCACGCGTCACGGGGTCCCGGGTGAGGGCGTGGGCGATGTCGTAGCTGAGTGCGACGAGCCGTTCGAGCGGGGGGACGGTCTCGTCCCCGTAGCGCGCTGCGAGCTGGGACCAGGTGGCGAACCGGTCCTCGACGACGGCGACGGCGATTCCTTCCTTGCCGGTGTAGTGGAAGTAGACCGCACCGCTGGTCCGGCCCGACCTCGCGCTTATGTCGTTGACGCTGGTGGCCGCGTATCCCTGTTCGGCGAACAGTTGGGCCGCCGCTTCCAGCAGTGATCTGCGGGTTGCCTTCGCCCGTTCCTGCAACGTTCCGTCCGCCCTCGTCTGTTTTGATGTCGGGCCACGAATTTAGTGCGCCAGCGCACGCCCGGAGCCCAAACGGTCCCTTTCGGGCGGCAATTACGTAGTTCTTTCGAACGTGAACGCGTGCGAGTGGTAAAGGAAGCCCGACGCTCCGGGCCTCGCAGGGCGAGCCCGCGTGCCAACCAGCTTGTAGACGCGTGGTGTTGACGTTTCCAACGGCCGCGTGACGCGGGTTGCCGCATGGTCATGCGTCCGTTTCCGGCGCCCGTCGAGTCACTGAAAAGAGTTATTGCCCGATTTGCCTGGACGGAAATAACGTAGCGGAAACTATTTTTCCGTTTCCTGTGGAGACGGGAACGCCACACACATGCGAGAGCATGGGAGGCCCAGTGACCACCTCGGACCACGATCTGCTCGACTGGTCGCCCGAAGCCGTCGTCTTCGACTGCGACGGCACCCTCATGGACAGCGAACGCCACTGGCAGGAGGCTCGCAGCCGGGCCTTCCGGGAGCACGGCCTTCGGCCACCGCCCGGGTTCGCGGAGCAGGCCCTCGGCCTGCACTACGAGGACTGCGGCCGGCTCATGGCCCAGTCCGTGCACAAACCCGAACTGACCGAGGACCTGACAGCCGCGCTTCTCGACCACTTCCTGGCACTGGTCGCCGACGAACCGGTGACGATGCCGGGTGCGGTCCGGCTCGTACGGCTGCTCTCCGGCCGCCTGCCGCTGGCGGTGGCCAGCAACTGCCCCAGGGTGGTGGTCGAAGGCAGCCTGGAACGGGCCGGGTTGCTCGCGCACTTCCAGCACCTCGTCGTCCCCGACACCGGGGGCCGCGTGCGCCCCAAACCGCATCCCGACGTGTACGCCGTGGCCGCCCGGCTCTGCGGTGTCCCCCCGCACCGGGCCCTGGCGGTGGAGGACTCCCTGACCGGTGTGGAGGCAGCCCGCCGGGCAAGCCTGCGGGTCCTGGGCGTCGGTCCCCGGCCGCAGGGCGACGGCGCCACCCGGGCCGACGCGTGGTTACCGTCACTGGCCGCTCCCGAACTGCTGGCCTGGGCCCACGCGCTCGGCAGCCCGCGGGGGCCACAAGTGCCTTGACGGCCCGCCGCGGTCCGGCGACGCCAAGTGCCCACGCTCCCCGTCGAGCGGAGACGGCGACACGCTGGTGGTGCGGGAGTACGCCGCTGCCCGACAGAGCGCGCGGGAAGGGGCGCTTCCTGAACGAGGAAGGCGCGGGAGTCACCCATGACACCCGCCGCGCCGCCGGCCTGCTCGACCGGCCCTCAGGGACGGGAACACGCGAACGGGCCGCCGCCGAGCACGGGTTCACCCCTCGAGTCCTGGCGCATCCTGACCACGGTCCGCATGAACGCCCGCCACGCCACCACCCTCCTGCGGGCCCTCCTCGTCATCGCGAACACCGGGGCCAAAGGTGACCGGCGATCACCCCCCCCCGCAGTGATCATGATGTCGGCCGGCAGGAGTCCGTCACTCCCGGACCGCACCAGCCCCACCCCCAGCCCCGCGAGCTGCGGAAGCAGGACGAGACGATCCCACTGGTCGTTCGCGCGGTGCTCACCGTACCTGTCCAGTACCTGAGCGGCGAGCGTCGTCCAGGACGTCACGCAGTGCCCAGTAGGCGGGCTTCGCCTCGTACGTCGCGTCCCAGGGAAGAGCGTTTCCCGGACTCGGGGGATAGCGTCGCAGGTCGGCCGTGGAGCCGTACTTGTCGGTGAAACCCCAGGTCGAGAAGGAGGTGCAGTTGGGTTCTTCGGCGCAGACCGCGAGTTTCCCCGCCAACTGGCGGGCCTGGATGTCCTCCTCGTCCTCGGCGACGAGGACGTCCGCCTCCGAGACCCGGGCCTTCAGGCCGAGCCCGGCCAAAGCCCGGACCTTGCGCCGGAAGACCTCGGGGTCGGTACGGTCGCCGGCGGCGTACTCGTGGTCCTGGAAACCGACGCCATCGATCGGAACGCCCCGCTCCTTCAACCGGACCAGCAGCGCGTAGAGGGCATCCCAGCGTGGACCGTCCTCCTCCACCCCGTACTCGTTGAGGTACAGCACCGCGTGCGGGTCGGCCTCGCGGGCAGCGTGGAAAGCGATGTCGATGTACTGCTCACCCATCGCTTCGAACCACAATTGTGGCCGCACGCCCCGGTTGCCGTTGGAGTAGTCCTCATCCTCGTCGGACATGGGCTCGTTCACCACGTCCCACTCCGCCACCTTCCCCCGGAAGTGGCCCGCTACCGCGCGTATGTGCTCCACCATGACGCGTCTGCGTCGCTCGTGCGTCATCCCGGCACGCATCCATGCGGGCAGGGCTTCGAACCAGACGAGGGTGTGGCCGTGCACCTTCATCTTGTTGGCCTCGGCGAAGTCCACCAAAGTATCGCCTTCCGCGAAGGCGAACACGCCCCGTCGAGGCTGGACGAACTGCGGCTTGAAGTCGTTCTCCGGCGTAAGCATGGAGAACTCCTCACCCGCCGTCCGGCGGTAGGCGCTGTCCGTCAGCAAGGGGCCCGCGGCCAGGGCGGTTCCCACACGGATCGGGCGTGGGAGAACCGCCGCCAGATCACGCATCGCATCGCTGGACCGGGGCACTCGCAGGCCGGGCGCGTCCACGACGGACATCCGGCCCCGTCCCAGTGACCGCGCGTGGAGATCGCTGAGGGTCCAGCCCTTCCCACGGGCTCCCGCATCCGCGCCGAACCAGATGCGGCCACTGGCGAAGACGTCCCGCGCGGGAACGGTTCCCACGACCCTGCCGTCGGCCTCCAGCACAAGCCTGTTCGCGCGGACTTCGACGGCGAGGCGGACCTCGAGCCCCAGGCCGCTCCCGAAGGTCCGGGTCATCGCGGGTCTGTCGGAGTCCCCGTCCCAGCGGTCGATCCGGAGCCTCCCGCCGACCACGCCGATGCGCACGCCGCGCCGTTCGTGGCGCCATTCGTCGTAGATGACCGGCGTCTCACCGTACAGATGCAGGTAGGCGCCCGTGTCATCCGTGCGCCGCAGGCCGGCTTCGATCCGGACATCCCCTCGGAACACCATGCGGGGACCGCGCAGGTTCACCGGTGGGTTCGGCTGTCCGCCGGTACCGTCCTGGCGTGTGATGCGCCGGTCGAGGGGTGTGACCCGTACCCCTGTGCGCGTGGGCTTGGCGCCGGCGAAGTGAGCCCAGCCCCTGCCGTTCAGGAGGTCCTCCACAGGTCCCCCCGCGGGCGCGGAGGTGCCGGCACGGTCCCCCGAGACACCGGCGACCAAGGCGCACACAACCGCGATGACAGCGCTCTTTCGAAACCGCATGAACAGCAGCACCCCGTATCCTCAGCCCGTCTTCCGACGGCATCACCGCCCTCAGCCACACCGTCGCCGAGCACCGTCCTCCCCAGCCGCGGCAAGAACGGTGCGCAACTGATCGCGCCGCCCCGCTGTGACTGATCGCCAGTGTCTCAGGTGCGAGTGAGGGACCGTCGGCCGAGGACGGTTCGGGAACGGCGGCCGGAGAGCGGTCGGTACGGTCGGCGGTGGGCCGGTACGGTCGGCAACGGGATCGTTTCGTCCTGCTTCCGCAGCTCGCGGGGGTGGGGCTGGTGCGGTCCGGGAGTGATGGATTCCTGCCGGCCGGCATCATGATCACTGCGGGGGTGATCGCCGGTCACCTCCAGACCCGGTGTTCGCGAGGACGAGGAGGGCCCGCAGGAGGGTGGTGGCGTGGCGGGCGTTCATGCGGACCGTGGTCAGGACGCGCCAGGACTCGAGGGGGGCTCGTCGCCTCACTCACAGCAGGCCTCAGCGCGCGCGGATGGCGGACCACGCAGGTCCGGACAGATCCGCTCAGCGGCCGGTTCCTCGTCACCGATCCGGCCCCCGGCGAGGAGTGTGAGGCCGACGTCCTCGAGGAGGCGTTCTGGGCTCCGCCCGCCCAGACCCCCTACGGCCCCGTTTTTCCCTCGACCGACGACATGATCGGCACCAAGGTCCCTGCCCTCGCCGACCGCGGCACCGTCCGCGACCTCGTCGACGTCCGGGCCGCCTCCCGCCACCGCTCCACCGCCGACCTCGAATCCCTGGGCCGCCGTCGCGCCCATGACGAGTTCAGCCTCGAAGACCTCCGGGACCGGCTCATCGGCGCGGACTGGTACGAGGATGAGGACTACACCGCGTACGGGCTCACCTCCCGGCAGATCAAGGAACTCAAGGCGTGGGCGCTGGAGTGGGCGGAGGATCTGGGTGCGCGGATCCATGACGAGAACGCCTGAGAGGCGGTCATCGCGTCCATCCCCTCTACCGCCGTTGCAACCAGAGGATGCGGTGTGGCCAGCAGGTTCCAACCCGGGTTCGTCCACGGTGGGTGACTGCCCTGCACGACGGATGTGCAGGGCGGCCGCGCGATACCCCGCAGTGGACTCACGGCGAGACCGGGCTGCGGTAACGGTCGAACACCGCATCCCGCTCCCACTCCCAGGTCCAGTCAGGGCTTCAACGGTGGAACTCGGTAACGGCCACCTCGAAGAATTGGTCGGAAGGCTTCCGGCTGGATCCGCTGCCGTCCTTCGGGCGGGTGAGCAAGACCATGCTCTGCATCGCCCGCGCCTACACCGTCACCGCGAGTCGAGGCCCACACTGCTGGCCGTCATGTGGTTTGGTCGTCCGCCCAGAGGCCGTCTGGACGGAACTGTCGTCTCAGCGGTGCGTCAGCGAGACGAGCACGCGCAGGGCTCCTCCTTCTGCCCCGGCAACAGCCGCAGGGCGAAGACAGAGCCGTCGGCGTGGACGGAGACCGGACCGCCCCAGTCCTCGTCGATGGTGAGGCGGGGGCGGACGTGGCGGCTCGCGTGGACGAGGGCGCGGTACTGCTCGATGTCGCCCCTGGCGAGGAGTCGGAAGACCTCCTCGTCCACACCGGAGAACGCCTCGACGCGGGGGCCGTTGAGGCGGAAGACGTGGTCGGTGCCGACGTACTCGTTGCCGAAGAGGGTGTGGGCGGCGTCCTGGACGCTCATGCTGGCCGCGTGTTCGAGACCGGTGTAGCGTTTGCGGCCCTGCCGGTCGGTCAGGTGGCGGGCGGTGGCGTGGCCGGAGCCGGTGAAGGCCATGAGGCCCGCCGCGGTGGTGTGGGCCAGGGACTCCTGGAACCAGGCGTAGTCCTTCGGCTGCACGTGGCAGCCCCGTACGGGCTCCGGTGCCACCAGGCCCTCGGCTGGCGGATGGATGTCCGGCATCACGTTCGCCTGGAGGGGCGGGGCGTTCCGGTTCGCTTCCCGGCCCTCTGCCGGGGACAGCCGACCGCCACTGCCCGGCGCCTGGAGGGCGTGGACGGTCATCGTGCCGCCGTCCGTCGGGAGTTGTGTGCTGAACAGCAGGCCGGGAGTCTCGTTCCACGCGCCTATGTGGACCGCTTCGGCGTGGGCCGAGGCGGAGGCCAGCTGCTCGGCGGAAGTGGCGGAGTCGCTGTGGTTGTCCTTGCAGGCGAGGGGGATGACAAGGGACGGCTCGCCCGGCCGCCAGACCTCGGCGAAGTACCGGGGACGATACCGGTACTTCACCTTCTCGCCCTTGTCCCTGCTGGTGAGGGCCCAGCCCGCGCGTAACGCCGTGTCTGCGGGGACGATCGTCACCGAATGGTCGGGGAAACGGCTGCGCAGCATGTGCTCGGCGAGCGTGAACGCGAAGCCGATGCCGAGCTCGCTGGACTGCAGCGACTTGTAGTGGTCCGCGATGCGGTGGCCTTCGTCGGTGAGGCCGAGGAAGGAGTCACGACCGCCGGCCAGGGCCTGGGTGTACTTGAGTGCGCCCCAGTGCTCCGCCAGCCCCCGGCCCGCCCCTCGCCACGACAGAGCGGTGGCCCGGGCGAGGGTGTGGAGCACGTCCCAGAGGGTCACTTCGAAGTGCCGGGGCAGCTCCGTCGGCAGGATCGGGGCGAGGGCGGGCTTCCGGCGGAGCGGCTCGTCCTCGTTCTCCTTCCGCTTCTCGTCGTCCGCTGCGATGGCGGCCTTCACCTTTCCGACGAGCGCGTCATCGGAGTACACGGAGACGTTCGAGGGCTGAGTCAGGTCCTGGAGCACTTCCTCGGTCGGCTTCAACAGCTCTCCTTCACGGTGTGCGCGGGCGGTTCGCCATCGGGCTAGACCGTACGGAAGGGAGGAGCGGCGCACGCGAGTGCGCAGGGGCGTGTGACTTTGGCTTCGTACCGGGCGGGCTGGCGTGGGCGCCTTGGACCCGCCTCGCTCGCGAGTTCCGCGCTGCCGAGGGGCCTCGGGTGGGTGGCAGGCAGCGAGCTGGCTTCCGAGGCGGCCGAGCGTCGACCGGCTGATGGCCGAGGGAGCCGTGTTCCGTGAACCAGAGCGATGCCGTGCTCGACAGGGCGGTGGTGTGCGTGCTTACGTCGTCCGTGTGTGCAGAGTGGTCTCCTGCTTACCTGATAGATCACCAGGTACGTCAGCATCCGGTCAGCATGAGTCCCCGCGCGTTCCGGGACGGCCGCCCCAACAGGCGTCGGTGCGAAGGGAAACCCCAGGCGGGAAGCCGTCCAGCCAGGCCGGAGCAATGTTCCTCACAAACATCGTTCGAGCGTGCCGGTGTACAGTCGAGACTGCCCTTGACCTGCACAAAGCAGGCAGGGAGCCGTCTTCGAGGAGTCCAAAGTGCTGCGTACTCTGTTCAAGTCCAAGATCCACCGAGCCACCGTCACCCAGGCCGACCTGCACTACGTGGGATCGGTCACCATCGACGCCGATCTGCTGGACGCCGCCGACCTGCTGCCGGGTGAGCTGGTGCACATCGTCGACGTCACCAATGGTGCCCGGCTGGAGACCTACGTCATCGAGGGCGAGCGCGGCTCTGGTGTGGTCGGGATCAACGGGGCCGCCGCTCATCTCGTCCATCCCGGCGATCTCGTGATCATCATCAGTTACGCCCAGGTCACCGATGCCGAGGCGCGGGCGCTGAAGCCGAGGGTCGTGCACGTGGACCGCGACAACCGCGTCGTCGCCCTGGGCGCGGACCCGTCCGAGCCGGTCCCGGGATCGGACCAGGAGCGCAGCCCGCAGGCCGCGTCGGCCTGACGCGGCGAGCGCGGCGAGGACCGGGAACGGGCGGAGCGTGGCCGCGAGCGGCGCCGGGATCCGTGACGACCGGGCGGGAGGCCGCCTGGAGGCGGCGGCCGGTGACGAGGCCGTCGGCCGGATCGGGTGCTTCGTGCCCGGCGCTCCCGGCCACGCCCCGGTCCCGGCGCGCGCCTCCGTCGAGCCGGCCCACGGGGAAGGGTGTCGTGGGCTCGCTCGCCCTCGCGCTGTCCGCCCTCGCACCGTGCGAGGGCGGACAGCGCCGCGCCGCCGTGGCCGTACGCCGTCACGTGGGCCGAGCGGCGCCCCGGCCAGGTCCCGGCGGCCGGTCCGGAGCGGCTGCGCGGCGTGGGACTGGCTGAAGGCGCGTCCCGGACGGCTCCGGATAGCCCGGTGACGTTCCGCGCGGCGAGCCCACCTGGGCCTTCTCGTTCATACGGGGGAGTGAGTGGCGGGGCGGGCCTCGGGTAGGCGGGGGAGTAGTCCAGAGCCGACGCAGACAGAGAGACAGACCGACCGACAGGCCGGAGGACACCCGTCATGACGAACCCGTATCCGGATCCCGTCCCGCCGGGGCCGACGCCGGGCCCGGACCCCGAACCGCCGCAGCCGTACCCGGACCCGGTCCCGCCCCCCGAGCCGCCGCCCGGCCCAGTCCCCGGTCCGGGACCGGGACCTGTGCCGACACCCCCGCCTCCGGATCCCGGTCCGCGGCCCGCCCCGCCGCCCCCGCACCCCGGTCCGCCGGAGCCCTGGCCGTCGCCGATCCCACCGGGACCGGAACCCGTGCCGAACCCGGAGCCGGGACCGCCGCTCAGCTGACGTCCGCGGACGGTCCACGGCCCCGGTGACGAGACCTAGCCGGCCACCTCGGACCGGTCCCCGCCCCACAGCGTGTGGAAAGCGCCGTCCCGGTCGGTACGCCGGTAGGTGTGCGCGCCGAAGAAGTCCCGCTGGCCCTGGGTGAGGGCGGCGGGCAGGCGTTCCGCACGCAGGGCGTCGTAGTAGGCCAGGGCGGCGGCGAAGCCGGGCGTCGGCACTCCCTGCCGGACCGCGGCGGCCAGCACCTCGCGCCAGTCGTCCTGCGCCTGGGCGATCTCCCGCGCGAACGTCTCGTCCGACAGCAGGCTCGGCAGGTCCGGCCGGGCGTCGTACGCGGCGCGGATGCGGTCCAGGAAGGCCGCGCGGATGATGCACCCGCCCCGCCACAGCGCCGAGACCGCGCCCAGGTCGATGTCCCAGCCGTACTCCTCGCTGCCCGCGGCGATCTCGTGGAAGCCCTGCGTGTACGACACGATCTTCGACGCGTACAGAGCCTGCTCCACCCGGTCGGCGAAGGCCGCCGCCTCCGGCTCCGGCAGCGGCGACGGCTTCGGGCCCGCCAGTCCGCGGGACGCCTCCCGCAGCGCCGCGTGCCCGGACAGCGAGCGGGCGAAGACCGCCTCCGCGATGCCCGAGACGGGCACGCCGAGGTCCAGGGCGATCTGGACCGTCCAGCGGCCGGTGCCCTTCTGCTCCGCCCGGTCGACCACCACGTCCACGAACGGCTCGCCCGTCGCCGCGTCCACGTGTGAGAGCACCTCGGTGGTGATCTCGATCAGGTACGAGTCGAGCCGCCCGGTGTTCCAGGTGCGGAAGATCTCGGCGATCCGCGCGGGGGAGTAGCCGGCGACGTCGCGCAGCAGCTGGTACGCCTCGCCGATCAGCTGCATGTCGGCGTACTCGATGCCGTTGTGCACCATCTTCACGAAGTGCCCGGCGCCGTCCGGACCGACATGCGTCACGCAGGGGGCGCCGTCCGCCGCCTTCGCCGAGATCCTTTCCAGCATCGGGCCCAGGGAGTCATAGGACGCGGAGGGACCGCCGGGCATGATGCTGGGGCCGTTGAGCGCGCCCTCCTCCCCGCCCGAGACGCCCATGCCGACGAAGTGGATACCCTGCTCGCGCAGTTCGCGTTCGCGGCGCCGGGTGTCCGCGAAGTGCGCGTTGCCGCCGTCGATGATCATGTCGTCCGGCTCCAGGAGCGGGGCGAACTCCTGGATCACCGCGTCGGTCGGATCACCGGCCTTCACCATGATCACCAGGCGTCGCGGCCGCTCCAGCGCCGCCACGAACTCCTTGGCGGTCTCGGTGGCGATGAAGTCGCCCTCGCTCCCGAACTCCTCCACCAGCGCGTGCGTCCTCGACGCCGTCCGGTTGTGCAGGGCGACGGTGTAACCGTTGCGGGCGAAGTTACGGGCGAGGTTGCGGCCCATGACCGCGAGACCCGTGACGCCGATCTGCGCTGCAGTACTCATGTGCGTTGGCTCCTAGTGACCCAGTGTCGGTGGCGCCGGTCGTGCCTGTCAGTCCACGGCCGCCGTCCGGCCATCCTGACGTGCCGGTATGCCGGCCGCACCTTTGCGACCGGCGCACACACCGGTACGCACGCGAGGGGTCCGGCGGCTCACCGGACACGCGCCTCATCCGGCCAACAACCGCCGGTTCCACGCCATTGCGCCTCGCGGAACGGGCGGGGGCCGTATCGTCGTGGCCGGTTCTCAGTGCTTGCCTTCGCTGCTCCTGACTCCGTGTCGAGGGGGATCTCCATGGCCGTACGCGGTCGGCACCGCCGGTATCAGCCGAACAGGATCAACCGTGCCTCACTGACCGTCACCGCGGGTGGGGCCGGGATAGCGCTCCCGCTCATCGGCACCGGTACCGTGCACGCGGCCGACCTGGACACCTGGGAGAAGGTGGCCGCCTGCGAGTCCACCGGCAATTGGGACATCAACACCGGCAACGGCTTCTACGGCGGACTGCAGTTCACCCAGTCCACGTGGGAGGCGTTCGGCGGCACGCGGTACGCGCCGCGTGCGGATCTGGCCACCCGGGACCAGCAGATCGCCGTGGCGGAGAAGGTGCTGGACGGGCAGGGACCCGGTGCCTGGCCGGTCTGCTCGGCCCGGGCCGGGCTGACCCGCGGCGGCGACGCCCCTGACATCCACCCGGCCGGCGGCACCGAGAAGAACGCCAAGAGCGAGCGGCAGAAACAGAAGAGCGACAAGAAGAGCAACGGCGGAAGCAGCGAGAAAAGCGGCAAGAAGAACGCCGCGGTGGACGTGCGGCCGCAGAGCACCCCGCAGTCCCGTGCCGGGCGGTCCCGGATGTACACCGTGATCTCCGGTGACACGCTGTCCGGCATCGCGGACGCCCAGCGGGTGCGGGGCGGCTGGCAGAAGCTGTACGAGGCCAACCGCGCTGAGGTCGGAGAAGACCCCGACGTGATACTGCCGGGCCAGCGGCTGACACTCACCGGTAAGGAATCCGGGAGCAAGGCCGACCGCGAAGCCGAGAGCAGGACCGAACGCAAGGCCGAGCGCAAGGCCGAGCGCAAGACCGCGTCGGCGAAGCCGAAGAAGAAGTCCCCGGAGCGCGGCGCGAACAGGGCGACCACCGGCCACTCCCTGGTGGCCCCCGTCGACGCCGCCACCGGCACGCCCTACCACCAGACGGGTTCCTCCTGGTCGCAGGGTTACCACACCGGCGTCGACTTCCCCGTGCCCACCGGTACGTCGGTCAAGTCGGTCGCCGCGGGCCGGGTGGTCAGCGCCGGCTGGGAGGGCTCCTTCGGCTACCAGGTGGTCGTCCGGCACGACGACGGCCGGTACAGCCAGTACGCGCACCTGTCCGCCATCTCGGTGAAGGACGGGCAGAGCGTGGGCGCCGGCCAGCGCATCGGCCGTTCCGGGTCCACCGGCAACAGCACGGGTCCGCACCTCCACTTCGAGGTGCGGACCGGGCCCGGCTTCGGCACGGACGTCGACCCGGTGGCCTATCTGCGGGCCGGCGGGGTCAGCATCTGACTCCGGGCCGGCCCGGGTACGGCCGGCAGGGGGCGGGGGAGGCCGGTGAAGACACCGGAGCCGCAGGAGTGGGCCCCGCAGGAGTGGGCCAGGGCCGGAACGGCGGCCGCCGTTCCGGCCGGCTCGCGTATCCCGCCGTCCGGGTACGTCCCCTCCGCCGGCGCGGTCTCCGCGGCCGGGGACGGCGCCGGGGCGGGCAGGACGATCTGCTCCCGGTCCTGCGCCTGCTCCCGGTCCTGCGCCTGCTCCCGGTCCTGCGCCTGCTCCCGGTCCCGTGCCTGCTCCCGGTCCCGTGCCCGCTCCCGTCCCCGCTCCGCCGACGGTGCCGTCCCCGTCCCGCCGGTCACGTCCGTCCCACCGGTCACGTCGGTACGCTCGCGCACCGCGTCCCCGGACACCGGCGTGCCCCGCGCCGGCACCTCACCGGTGCGGGGCACCGCCCCGCCGTCTGCCGGTGCCCGCCCCCGCGTACGCGCGATCCGCTCCGTCGTCAGCAGGATCAGGCCGCCCGCGGCCACCACCCCGCAGCCCAGGGCGAGCACGGTGCCGGCCGCGCCGTACCGGAAGGTCTCGCCGAACATGGTGATGCCGACCGCCGCGGCCGCCACCGGGTTCACCACCGTCAGTGTGGCCAGCGGGGCGGCCAGGCCCGCGCCCCGGTAGGACGCCTGGGACAGCAGCATGCCCGCCGTGGCCAGCACGCCGATCACGGCCAGGGACGGCAGATCGGCGAGGGACACGCCGCCGGTCCAGTCGACCGCGACCGTCTTGGTGAACACCGACGACATGCCGAAGGCGACGCCGGACGCGGTCGCCAGCAGCGTGCCGCGCACCGTCGGGTGCCGGTGGGCGGCCCGGGCGGCGGCCATCAGCGCCACCACCGACCCGGCGGTCACCAGGGCCACCACCGTCCGCTGCGTGGTGTCCAGCGACCGCGAGTCCGCCGAGCCGACCAGCGACAGCAGACCCGCCAGCCCCACCGCCGCCATCACCGCGCCCCGCCAGGCCGCCGCACCGGCCGGTCGCCGCACCAACAGCGCCGCCATGGGCAGGGCGAAGACGATGGTCAGCGCGCCCAGCGGCTGCACCAGGCTGAGCGGGCCGTAGGCGAGGGCCACCACGTGCAGCAGTCCGCCCAGGCCGTTCAGCGCGACCGCCGCCCACCAGGCGGGCCGGCGCAGCGGCGCGTACCGCCGGCCAGGGGAGGACAGCGCGACCTGTTCCTGGACGATGGCCCCGCCCGCGTAGGCGACGGCGGACACGAGCGACAGCACCACGGACAACGCGAGGGCGCTCATCGGTGGCTCCTCGGCGTGCGGCGACGGCCCGGCCCGGTCGTCCCGGCCCGGCGTGGCGAACAGTCGGCTTCCATACCCGACACCTTGCCGCGCGCGCCCCCCTCCCGTCGTCAGCCCTGAGCACTCTTTGGGTCGTACTGCCGATGGAGTACGGCCGCCTCCCGGTCCTCCCCAGGGTGGGTCCCGGGGGGATTCCGGCTCCGCACCGCACCGTGGGAACGGATCCCGCACCGGCCCGCACCGGCCCGCGCCGTACGGGCCGATCACGGCACGGCACCGCACCGGCCCGCGCCGTACGGGCCGATCACGGCACCGCACCGCACCGGCCCGGCGAGGCGGTACGAGCGCTCCCGGCGCCCGCCCGGCCGCACAAGCGGTCCCCGCACCGGTCCAGCCGTGCGTCCCGCGCTCTTCCCCCCGCGCCCCCGCTGGGTGACCATGGGGGGGACCAGCCGCCGAGACGGGAGGTTCCGGGTGCGTGTGGGACTGCTGACCCGGGAGTACCCGCCGGACGTGTACGGCGGCGCCGGCGTCCACGTCGAGTTCCTCGCGCGGGAACTGTCCGCGCTGGTCGACCTGGACGTGCACTGCTGGGGCGAGGCGTCGGGCGCCGACGGCGCCGGGGTGCGGCGCCACCGCCCCTGGTCCGCCCTGGACGGGGCCAACGACGCGCTGCGCACTCTCTCCGTGGATCTCGCGATGACCGACGCCCTGGCCGGCCGCGAACTGGTCCACTCCCACACCTGGTACGCCAACCTCGGCGGCCACCTCGCCAAGCTGCTGCACGGCGTCCCGCACGTGGTGACCGCCCACTCCCTGGAGCCGCTGCGCCCCTGGAAGGCCGAGCAGCTCGGCGGCGGCTACGCGCTGTCGAGCTGGGCGGAACGCACCGCCGTGGAGGCGGCCGACGCGGTGATCGCCGTCTCCGGCGCGATGCGCGAGGACATCCTCACCTGCTACCCGGCGCTCCCCGCCGACCGGGTGCACGTCGTGCACAACGGCATCGACACCCGGCTGTACCGGCCCGACCCGGCCACCGACGTCCTGGACCGCGTCGGCCTGGACCGCTCCCGCCCGTACGTGCTCTTCGTCGGCCGCATCACCCGCCAGAAGGGCGTGCCCCATCTGCTGCGCGCGGTACGGGACATCGACCCGGCCGCGCAGGTCGTGCTGTGCGCCGGCGCCCCCGACACCCCCGAGATCGACCGGGAGTTCCGCGACCTGTACGACGAGCTGAGCCGGACGCGGGACGGCGTGCACTGGATCCCGCGGATGCTGCCCCGGCCCGAGGTGGTGCAACTGCTCACCCACGCCGCCGTGTTCGTCTGCCCCTCGGTGTACGAGCCGCTCGGCATCGTCAACCTGGAGGCGATGGCCTGCGGCACCGCGGTCGTGGCCTCGCGCACCGGCGGCATCCCCGAGGTCGTGGCGGACGGCGAAACGGGGGTACTCGTCGACGTGGACGACGACTTCGAGGCGGGACTCGCGCGGGCCCTGGACGCGGTCATCGGCGACCCGGAGAGCGCCCGCCGGATGGGCGGGGCGGGACGGGAGCGGGCGGTGGCCGAGTTCGGCTGGGACGCGGTGGCCCGCCGCACGGTCCGGCTCTACGGGAACGTCCTGAAACAGGCGTGAACAGGTGTGACGGAGCAACTGGCGTAGAGGGTGGGAGGGGTGCGGCCATGCGTCGTGGAGGTCCTTCGGTGCTCGGTGTCGTCCTCGCGGGCGGGGAGGGCAAGCGGCTGATGCCCCTGACCGCGGACCGGGCCAAACCCGCGGTGACGTTCGGCGGCACGTACCGCCTCGTCGACTTCGTCCTCTCCAACCTGGTCAACGGCGACATCCTGCGCGTCTGCGTGCTGACGCAGTACAAGTCGCACTCCCTGGACCGGCACGTCACCACCACCTGGCGGATGTCCAGCCTGCTCGGCAACTACGTCACCCCGGTCCCCGCCCAGCAGCGCCTGGGACCGCGCTGGTACCTGGGCAGCGCCGACGCGATCCTCCAGTCGCTGAACCTGGTGTACGACGAACAGCCCGACTACGTCGCGGTGTTCGGCGCCGACCACGTGTACCGCATGGACCCGCGCCAGATGCTCGCCCAGCACATCGAATCCGGCGCGGGCGTCACCGTGGCGGGCGTCCGGGTGCCGCGCACCGAGTCGGCGTCCTTCGGGGTGATCACCCCCGGCTCGGACGGCCGGACGGTCGAGAGCTTCCTGGAGAAGCCCGCCGACCCGCCCGGTCTGGTGGACGACCCCGCGTGCGTCTTCGCCTCGATGGGCAACTACGTCTTCACCACCAAGGCCCTGATCGACGCCCTGCACCGGGACGCCGAGGACGACGACTCCGCGCACGACATGGGCGGTTCGATCCTGCCGCAGCTCACCGACCGGGGCGAAGCCGGGCTGTACGACTTCGGTGACAACCACGTGCCCGGGGAGACCAGCCGCGACCAGGGCTACTGGCGGGACGTGGGGACCCTCGACGCCTACTACGACGCCCACATGGACCTGATCGCCGAGCGTCCCGCCTTCAACCTCTACAACCGGCAGTGGCCGATCTACACCTCCTCCGGGCAGCTCTCGCCGGCCCGGTTCAACGCCGGCGGCATCGCCAGCGAGTCCATCGTCAGCGCGGGGTGCCTGATCCGGGGCCAGGTCACGCGGTCGGTGCTGTCACCGGGGGTCGTGGTCGACCCGGGCGCGGTGGTGCAGGGCTCGGTGCTGCACGACAACGTGCACGTCGGGCGGGGCGCGGTGGTGCGCGGGGCGGTGCTGGACAAGAACGTCCAGGTGCCGCCGGGCGCCACGATCGGCGTGAACCCCGAGCGGGACGCGGAGCTGTACACCGTCTCCCGGGGCGGGGTGATCGCCCTCGGCAAGGGCCGACGGGTGCTGTAGCGCGCCCGGCTCCCGACCCCGGCCGGGCGGTCCCGTGCGCCGCCCGGCCGGTGCGCCGCCCGTCGGTCCGGAGCGGTCGGGCCGACGGGCGGGCTCATAGACGGGTGCCACCGGACGGCGTTGTCATGTCCCTGGACGACAATCGGAATCCGTGTTGTCATGCATCTGCCGTTACAACGATGTAACCAGGCATCGGTGTGACGACCGGCCCCGTCCTCCTCGAAGGAGAGGATTCGTGCGCATCAGACGACTCAGAGACCGCCTGGCCCTGTTGCTGGCCGCGGCGCTCGGCAGCGGCACCCTCGCCGCCGTGCCCGCCGCCGGCGCGGCTGCCGCCCCCGACGGCACGGCCGTGGAGGCCCACGGCCTCAAGGGCGAGTACTACACCCACTCCGCCCCCGGCGCCTTCGACTTCCACGAGCTGAAGGCCACCGGTTTCGACCCGCAGGTCGACTTCGGCAACCTGGAGTCACGCCTCAGGTCCGCCACCGGACAGTCGGACGACGTCAGCGTCCGCTGGACCGGCCGGCTGGTCCCCGAGGAGACCGGCCCGCACACCTTCTCGGTCATCGGCGACAACGGCTTCCGCCTCTGGATCGGCGGACAGCTCGCCATCGACCACTGGGTCGACGACTGGGACCGCGAACAGACCGCCCAGCCGATCGACCTGACGGCGGGCCGGTCCTACGACATCAAGCTGGAGTACTTCGAGCACTACGGCGGCTCCAACCTCCACCTGCGCTGGACCGAGCCCGGCGGCGTCAAGGAAGCGGTCCCGCAGTCGGCGTTCCGCCTGCCCGAGGGCTACGACTACGACGGTGCCACCTCGGCCGCCGTCCTGGCCACCGGCCGTACCCTGAAGCTCGGCTTCGCCCACCCCGTCGCCACGCCCCCGGCCGGTTTCACCGACCACCTCCAGGCGGTCATCGGCGGCGCCACCTGGCCGCTGGGCGGGGCGAAGGCCGACCCCGACGACCCCTACGCCCTCCTCGTCGCCCTCGACGAACCCGTCGTCGGCAACAAGACCGGCACCGCCCCCGGCACCGCCGACATCCGCTACGACGGCGAGGGCGGCCTGACGACGGCCGAAGGCAACGTTGTCAGCGCCTTCTGGACGAGCGGCTCCAACCGCTCCACCTACGAGCTGCGCACCGACTGGGCCGACGAGGTCGGCCCGGACAACGCCCTCCCCGAGTACCCGCGCCCGCAGCTGACCCGCGACGACTGGCGCAGCCTCAACGGCAGCTGGCAGTTCGCCGCCGCCGAGGCCGGTGAGCAGCCGCCGGTCGGCAGGAAGCTGAAGGAGCGCATCCTGGTCCCGTACCCGGTGGAGTCCCAGCTCTCCGGCATCGAGCGGCACGAGGACCGCATGTGGTACCGCCGCACCTTCACCGTCCCCAAGGACTGGAAGGTCGGCTCCCGGCAGCGGCTCCAGCTCAACTTCGGCGCCGTGGACTGGCGCTCCGAGGTCTACGTCAACGGCGTCAAGGTCGCCGACCACCAGGGCGGCTACGACAAGTTCAGCGCCGACATCACCGACGCGCTCGAGCCCGGCCGCGTCCAGGAGCTGATCGTCGGCGTCTACGACCCGACCGACGCCGCCGACGGCGAGAACCCGCCGCTGGGCAAGCAGCGCCTGGACCCGAGCGGCATCTGGTACACGCCGTCCTCCGGCATCTGGCAGACGGTGTGGATGGAGCCGGTCGCCGCCGACCACGTCGACTCGCTCAAGCTCACCCCCGACGTCGACGCGTCCACCGTCACCGTCGAGCCGCAGGGTATCCGCGACGGCGTACGGGTCACGGCCACCGCCTACGAGGGCCGGCGCAAGGTCGCCACGGTCACCGGCCGCACCGGCGGGCCCCTCACCCTGAAGATCGAGAACCCGCGGCTGTGGTCCCCGGACGACCCGTTCCTCTACGACCTGGAGGTCACCGTCGGCAAGGACCGCGTCGGCAGCTACTTCGGCATGCGCTCGGTCTCCGTCGAGAAGGTGGACGGCACCCCGCGCACCCTGCTCAACGGCGAACCGGTCTTCCTGATGGCCACCCTCGACCAGGGTTTCTGGCCCGACGGCCTGCACACCGCGCCCACCGACGAGGCCCTCGCGTACGACCTGAAGGCGCACAAGGAGATGGGCTTCAACTCGGTCCGCAAGCACATCAAGGTGGAGCCGGACCGCTGGTTCTACTGGGCGGACAGACTGGGCCTGCTGGTCTGGCAGGACATGCCGGCCATGACGGCGGGCGTCGACCCGTCCACCGCCGCCCGCGCCGAGTACGAACGCGAGATGAAGGAGATCATCGACGAGCACATCAGCAGCCCGTCAGTGATCATGTGGGTCACCTTCAACGAGGGCTGGGGCCAGTACGACGTCGGCCGGATCGCCGAGCAGGCCAAGGCCTGGGACCCAACCCGGCTGGTCAACAACCAGTCCGGCCTGAACCTCGGCGCCGACGGCGGCGCCGGCGACATCATGGACGAGCACGGCTATCCGAGCCCGGCCCTGCCGCCGTCCCCGGACGGTGAACGGGCCCTGGTCAGCGGCGAGTACGGCGGCCTCGGTCTCGCGGTGCCCGGACACGCCTGGTCCGTGCAGCAGTCGTACGTCGACGTCGACCCGGCCACGTACACCGACGACTACCTCGCCAAGCTCGCCGAGGTGCGCGCCCTGGCCTGCAAGGGCGGCAACGGCGCGGTGTACACGCAGATCACCGACGTCGAAGGGGAGCTGAACGGGCTGCTGACGTACGACCGCAAGGTCGTCAAGCCCGATGTGCCGCGGCTGAGGGCGGCGCACCAGCAGCTGATCGCGGACATCTCGCGGGCGACGCCGGTGGGCTGCGCCTGACCGGTGAGGGCCCGCCCGTCCCGTGGTGGGGCGGGCGGGCCCGTGCGCCGGGCGCGGGCCCGTCGTGGCCGGCCCGGCAGCAATCCCCCCGCCCCCGAGGGGGCGCCGTGCCCGGCACGGAGATGGTGACAACGTTGTCGTACGTTACGTATGGAGGCAAGTTCTCATGAAAGGGATCCATCGGCTGCGGGGTGTGGCGGCCGGCGCGGCGGCCGCACTGCTCGCCTGCGCGCTCGCCGCGCCGTCCGCGCAGGCGGCCACGGGCCACGACGGCCCGCTGACCGGCCTCGTCAACCCGTTCATCGGCACCGAGAACGAGGGCAACACCTACCCCGGTGCCGCCGTGCCCTTCGGCATGGTTCAGCTCTCCCCGGACACCGGCCACAACGTCGGCTACGACTACTCGAACGACCGGGTCCGGGGCTTCTCCCTGGTCCACCTCTCCGGCGTGGGCTGCGGCCTCGGCGGCGACCTGCCGGTGCTGCCCACCACCGGTGACGTCACCGAGACGGACTACGCGAAGTACGCCGCCGGTTTCAGCCACGACGACGAGGCAGCGAGCCCCGGCTACTACCGCGTCGGCCTGGACTCCGGCATCGAGGCCGAGCTGACCGCGACCGAGCGCACCGGCGTGCAGCGCTACACCTTCCCGGCCACCGACAAGGCCAACGTGCTGCTCAACGCGGGCCAGTCGCTGCACCGGACGGTCGCCACGGAGGTGGAGGTCCTGGACAGCCGTACCGTGCGCACCACCATCACCGGCAGCGGCTTCTGCCAGGACACCGAGCCGTACACCCTCCACACGGTCACCCGCTTCGACCGCCCCTTCACCGCCTACGGCACCTGGGAGGGCGCCACCGTCACCGCCGGGGCGAAAACCGGCCGCGACGGCGCCTACCTGCGCTTCGACACGACGAAGGACCGCACCGTCGAGGCGACCACCGCCCTGTCCTACGTCGACGCGCGCGGCGCCGCCCTCAACCTCCGCGCCGAGGGCGGCCGTTCCTTCGACGCCGTACGCGAAGCGGCCGACCGCACCTGGGAGGACCGGCTCGACGACGTGCGGGTCCAAGGCGGTGACGACACCCTGCGCCGCACCTTCTACTCGTCCCTGTACCGCTCCTTCCTCGCCCCGAACATCGGCAGCGACGTCGACGGCCGCTACACCGGCTGGGACCAGAACAAGCACCGGGCGAAGGGCTTCACGTACTACCAGAACTGGTCACTGTGGGACACCTACCGCACCCAGTCCCAGCTGCTGTCCCTGCTGGCGCCGCGCCAGGCGCGGGACATGGCGGTCTCCGTGCTCAAGATCGACGAGCAGAGCGGCTGGCTGCCCAAGTGGGGCTACGGCACGGTCGAGACCAACATCATGACCGGCGACCCGGTCACCCCGTTCCTCACCAACGCCTACCAGCAGGGCCTGCTCAAGGGGTACGAGGAGCAGGCGTACCGGGCGCTGAAGAAGAACGCCGACGGGGTGCCGCCCGCCGAGTCCCCGGCCGTGGGCCGGGAGGCCAACCGGGAGTACCTCGCCCACGGCTACGCGCCCTACGTCAAGGGCCGCCCGCACGCCAAGCCCGGTGACTCCGACTACGACCACGGCGCCTCCGCCACCCTGGAGTACGCCCTGTCCGACGCGATGCTGGCGCGGATGGCCGGCGACCTCGGCCACGAGGAGGACGCCGCCCGGTACGCCGCCCGCGCCCAGAACTACCGCACCGTCTTCGACCCCTCGACCGGCTTCTTCCGCGCCCGCGACGCGGCCGGCGCCTTCACCGGCCCGGCCGACCCGGCGCGGAGCGAGGGCTTCCACGAGGGGACCAGCTGGCAGTACCAGTGGCTGGTGCCGCAGGACCTGCCCGGCATGATCGACCTGATCGGCGGCACCGACGCCGCCAACGAGCGGCTGGACTCCTTCTTCGCCTACGAGCGGCTCCTCGCGGACCCGGCGGGCACCGCCCGCGAGGTCTGGGTCAACGGGCCCTACGACTACTACAACGCCGACAAGTACAACCCGCAGAACGAGCCCGACCTCATCGCCCCGTACACCTACCTGTCCACCGGGCAGCCCTGGAAGACCACCGACGTGGTCCACGCCGCGCTGACCCTCTTCACGGACACCCCGACCGGCATGACCGGGAACGACGACCTCGGCACGATGTCCGCCTGGAACGTGCTGTCCTCGATCGGGATCTTCCCGATCCAGCCCGGTCACGACACCTGGGGCCTGTCCACACCGGTCTTCGACCGGGTCGACCTGGCCCTGGACCGCCGCTACTACCCGCGCGGCGCCCTGACGATCACCGCGCCCGGCACCTCGGACACCGACCGCTACGTCCAGTCGGCCCGGACGGACGGGAAGGGCTACGACCGGACCTATCTGACCACCGACGCGCTGCGCTCGACGCGGTCGCTCGCGTTCACGGTCGGCCCGCAGCCGTCCGGGTGGGGAACGTCACCCCAGGCGGCGCCACCTGCGCTGACGTGACCTCAGACGCCCCATGAGTCCCGCCCCTTTCCGAGGGGCGGGACCCAATCCGTTGTTAACTGTGGGTAACTAGATCGTACTTGACCGTAATCGGTGAGGAGAGTTTGACTGTTTGTCTTCACCCTCATCGATGCGAGGCAAGCCATTGACTTCCGACCTGCTCGCTCCCCTCGATCTGGCGTTCTGGAACATCGAGTCCGCCGAGCACCCCATGCACCTGGGGGCGCTCGGCGTCTTCTCGGCCCACTCGCCCACCGCGGGGGCCCACGCGGCGGACCTGCTCGCCCTGCGCGCGGCGGGCGTGCCCGGGCTGCGGATGCGCATCCGGGACGTGTGGCAGCCGCCGCTCGCCCTGCGGCAGCCGTTCTCGTTCGGCGGCGCCGCCCGGGAGCCGGACCCGGACTTCGACCCCCTCGACCACGTCCGGCTGCACGCCCCGGCCGATGACTTCCACACCGTGGCGGGCCGCCTCATGCAGCGCCCGCTGGTCCGGGACCGGCCGCCGTGGGAGGCGCACGTCCTGCCGGGCGAGGACGGGGCCTGCTTCGCCGTGCTGTTCAAGTTCCACCACGCCCTGGCCGACGGACTCAGGGCGCTGGGGCTGGCCGCGGCCGTCCTCGACCCGATGGACCTGCCCGCGCCCCGGCCCCGGCCCGCGCCGTCGCGCCGCGGCCTGCTGCCGGACGTGCGCGGACTGCCCGATCTGGTGCGCGCGGCCCTCTCCGACGCCGGACGGGCCCTGGACATCGGCGCCTCCGTCGCCCTGTCCACCCTCGACGTGCGCTCGTCGCCGGCGCTCACCGCCGAGTCCTCCGGCACCCGCCGCACCGCCGGCGTCAGCCTGGACCTCGACGACGTGCACCGCGTCCGCAAGGCCGAGGGCGGCACCGTCAACGACGTGCTGATCGCGGTCGTCGCGGGCGCGCTGCGCCGCTGGCTGGACCAGCGCGGCGACGGCACCGAGGGCGTGGCGCCCCGCGCCCTGATCCCCGTCTCCCAGCGCCGCCCGCGCACCGCCCACCCCCAGGGCAACCGGCTCTCCGGCTACCTGATACGGCTCCCGGTCTGCGACCCCGACCCGCTCTCCCGCCTCGGCGCCGTCCGCGCCGCCATGGACCGCAACAAGGACGCCGGGCCCGCCCGCGGCGCCGGCGCGGTCGCGCTGCTCGCCGACCACGTCCCGGCCCTCGGCCACCGGCTCAGCGGCCCCCTGGTCGGCCAGGCCGCCCGGCTCTGGTTCGACATCCTGGTCACCAGCGTCCCCCTGCCCAGCCTCGGCCTGAAGCTCGGCGGGCACCCGCTCACCGAGATCTGCCCCTTCGCGCCGCTGGCCCGGGGGCACTCGCTGGCCGTCGCCGTCTCGACGTACCGGGGGCGGGTCCACTACGGGCTGGTCGCGGACGCCGAGGCCGTGCCGGACCTCGACCGCCTCGCCCACGCGGTGACCGAGGAGGCGACGGCCCTGCTGAGGGCCTGCGACTCCTGAGCCGGAGACGGTGGCGGCCCGGCCGGTTGCCCGCGCCCTTCGTGCGGGGGCGCCGGTGGCCCCGGCCGGTCGCCCGCTCTCTTCGTGCCGCGGGGCCGGCGTCCCGCCCCGTCGCCCGCGGTGCCGGGGCGGACGGTTTGGCGGCCGGGCCCGTCGCTCGCGTAAAATCCGGCGTTCGACAGCGGACGCGAGACGGAGCGCCGCGCGGGTGACCAGGGAAACGGCAGCGGCGATGACGGTGACACAGGACGGTTCGGCGGCCACGGACGAGGTGGGCGCGTCCGGGTACGGCCCCGGCATCGACCCCGAACGGCTCGCCGTCTGCCTCAGCGTGCTCAAGGAACTCGACGGCATCGAGGTCGACCACCCCGACGCGATCGCGGTCCGCCGGGCCACCTCGCACATCTACCGCACGGTCAAGCAGCGCCGCCGCCAGGAGCGCCGGGCCGCCAAGACCGCCCACGACAAGGCGGTCACCGAGGCCACCGCCACGGGCTCGGCGGAGCGCATCGACGACGAGACCGAGGGCATCCTGCCCTCCTCCCGCACGGAGGAGGGCACCATCGCGGGGATACTCCAGCGCCCCCGCTCCTGCTACGTCTGCAAGCAGCGCTACGTCGAGGTCGACTACTTCTACCACCAGCTCTGCCCGCCGTGCGCGGCCGAGAACCGGATGCGGCGCGACGCCCGCGCCGACCTCACCGGCAAGCGGGCGCTGCTCACCGGCGGCCGGGCCAAGATCGGCATGTACATCGCGCTCAGGCTGCTGCGCGACGGCGCGCACACCACCATCACCACCCGCTTCCCCAAGGACGCCGTCCGCCGCTTCAAGGCCATGGACGACTCCGCCGACTGGATCCACCGCCTGGAGGTCGTCGGCATCGACCTGCGCGACCCCGCCCAGGCGGTCGCCCTGGCCGACCGGGTGGCCGAGCAGGGCCCGCTCGACATCCTGATCAACAACGCCACGCAGACCGTACGCCGCCTGCCCTCCGCGTACGCCGCCCTGGTCGAGGGCGAGAGCGCGCCGCTGCCCGCCGGCGAGCTGCCCGCCCAGCACGTCATCGGCGCCTTCGGCTCGGGCTCGGTCGACGGACTGGCCGCGCTGCCCGCAGGCGTCAGCGGCCTCGACGCGCAGCAGGTCGCCGACCTCGCCCTGGTGGCCGGCAACGCCAGCGTGGTCCGGCACCGCGACGGCACCGCCATCGACGCCGGCGGCCTGGTCCCCGACGTCGTCGACAGCAACACCTGGGTGCAGAGCATCGAGCAGATCTCCCCGGTGGAGCTGCTGGAGACACAGCTGTGCAACTACACGGCGCCGTTCATCCTCATCAGCAAACTCCGGTCGGTGATGGCCGACGCCGCCCGCAAGGCGCCGTCCGGGCGGGCCTACGTCGTCAACGTCTCGGCGATGGAAGGCGTGTTCGCCCGCGGCTACAAGGGCGCGGGCCACCCGAACACCAACGCCGCCAAGGCCGCGATGAACATGGTGACGCGGACCAGCGCCCAGGAGATGTTCGAGAGCGACGGCATCCTGATGACCTCGGTGGACACCGGCTGGATCACCGACGAACGCCCCCACTACGACAAACTGCGCCTGGCCGAGGAGGGCTTCCACGCCCCGCTCGACCTGGTCGACGGCGCGGCCCGCGTGTACGACCCGATCGTGCGCGGCGAGGCGGGCGAGGACCTGTACGGCGTCTTCCTGAAGGACTACGCGCCCGGCAAGTGGTGAGGAGCCGGCCACCCGGCACGCGGTGAGCGGTCAGCCGCCCGCGCCGAGCCGCGAGGTGCGCGCCGCCACCAGCTCCAGCACCGTGCGCCAGTCCTCCAGGACCCCGGCGTCGAAGACGGCGGCGCGGCCCTCCTCCTGCGCCTCGCGCAGCCGGCGCAGATCGTCGTCGGCCACGGCGTCCGGGCCGGGGCGGCCCGCGACGAGACGGGCGACGCGCTCGCCGAGCAGTCCGCGGACCGCGTCGGCGGTGCGCCCGGCGCGGCCGGCCGGGTCACCGGGCCACAGCAGCCCGCCCACGCCGAGCACCAGACCGGCGATCTGCAACTCCTTGTCGGCGGGGCGCCCGCGGCGCAGCAGCGCGGCGGTCCGCAGCGCGTGGCCGTGCGCGTCGGCCGGAGCGCCGCCGGCAGCGGTGGTCTCCCGGCAGGCGTACAGCAGGTCCATCAGCTCCTCGACGCTGCGCAGCTCCACGCGTCCGTCCTCCCGCGATCTCCCGCGACACGGCTCCTTGCGCACCGCAGCAGACCATGACGACCTTGCGGCCCGGCCAACGCCGTCTGAACTGCCCCGAGCCCCTGGACCGCGTAGACCGAACGGGTGACTCACATCAGTGGACGAAACGTGACGGAACGGAGTGCGGCGGACCCAACTGTGCGCGGGGTGAAGCATGATGATTACCAGGAGTTTACGGCCCCATAGAGCGGACCCCCGCTCATTTGGTTAATGTGGAGCGGACGGACCGCAGTACGGGCCCCACCCACACCCATCGTCCGTCCGAGTGACCGGCGCCACCGCGTCCGAACTGCTCTAGACCGACACCCGAGCGGGCGTCAGGCACCGGACAGCAGACTGACCGGCGAGGCCCGAGGGTGACCCGACACATAAGGAGTGCGCGGTGACACCGGAGAAGACGAAGACCGACGAAGGCCCCGAGGAACGCATCCGGTCCGCGGGCCGCCGGCCAGGAGAGCTGGGAAGCCTGGACGTGTGGGCCCGGTCCGCCCCGATCCGCCTGGCGGGCTACGAGGACGACCTCGCCGAGCCGCACATCCTGCCCAGCGTGGACTGAACCCGGATGATCACGATCGGCGTGGGCGTGCGAGACTCGCGTCCATGCCGATCAGGGAAGCAACCACGGACGACTGGCCGCGCGTCTGGCCGTTCTGGCACCGCATCGTCGCCGCCGGCGAGACCTACACCTGGGACCCGGCCACCTCCGAACAGGAGGCGCGGCGTCTGTGGATGGACCCCGCCAAGCGCGTGTACGTGGCCGAGGACGGGACCGGCGCCGTCGTCGCCTCCGCCTACCTCACCCCCAACTACGGCGGCCCGGCCGCCCGCATCGCCAACGCGGGCTTCATGGTCGACCCCGACCACGCGGGCCGGGGCACGGGCCGGGCCCTCGCCGAGCACGTGCTGGCCGAGGCGAAGGCCCACGGCTACCGGGGCATGGTGTTCAACGCGGTCGTGGAGACCAACCCGGCGGTGAAGCTGTGGACTTCCCTCGGCTTCACCGTCCTGGGCACCGTGCCGGAGGCCTTCGAACACCCCCGGCACGGCCTGGTGGGCCTGCACGTCATGTACCGCGCACTCTAGGCGGGCGTCTTCTGCGCCGTGGCCGCGGCTGCCGCCGCCTGCCGGGCGGCCCGGGTGCGCGGCCCGAAGACCGCGAGCACGATCGCGCCCAGCAGCCAGGAACCGGCGATGAAGTAGAACACGCTCTGGTAGCCCTGGCTGTTGTAGAGCGCCGCGACGACCAGGGGGCCGGCGGCGTTGGACAGCCGGCCCAGCCCGTAGGAGACGCCCGTGCCCAGCGAGCGGCTGCGGGTGTCGAACAGCTCGGGCGAGTAGGCGTAGCCGAGGGCGGTGTAGCCGCGCTCGAAGAGGTTCACCAGGAAACCGAAGACGATGATGAGCACCGGGTTGAAGGTGAGCCCGTAGAACAGGCCGCAGACCGCGATCACCGTGCCGAAGGCGACCAGGCACCACTTGCGCTCGAACCGGTCGGTGACCAGCGCCGCCAGATACGAGCCGAGCGGGGCGCCGACCGTGGTGAGGGCGACGTAGAAGACCGAGTCCTCGACGCTGAAGCCCTCCTTGGCCAGCAGGGTCGGGGCCCAGCTGGAGTAGCCGAAGAAGCCGATGGTCTGGGTGACCCACACGACCGTGAGCAGCAGGGTCGGCAGCAGGTACTTCCGCTGCAGCAGCAGCTTGAGCGGGGCCTTGGTGACCGGGGCCTCCTGCACCGGCGGGGCCGGCTCGGGCAGCGGGCCCTTCTCGGCGGAGACCATGGCCTCGATCTCGCCCAGCACCCGCTCCGCCTCCTCGTGCCTGCCCCGGCTCTCCAGCCAGCGCGGCGACTCCTTGAGGTGGCGGGTGAACAGGACCAGCAGCATGCCCAGCGAGCCCCACAGGAACACCAGGCGCCAGGACCAGTCGCTGAGCGGGACGACGAAACTGGCGAGCAGGCTGGTGACGGGGGTGCCGCAGATGCCGATGACGATGGCGTACGCCTGGTACCGGCCGCGGACGGCCGCCGGGTACATCTCGCTGACGTAGATGACCGCCACCACGGTCATCGCGGACAGGCCCGCCGAGGTCAGGACGCGGAAGGCACCGAGGGAGAGCAGGTCCCAGGAGAAGACCGAGAGGAAGGAGAAGAAGCCGAAGAAGACCGTCGTCTGCATCAGGGCGCGTTTGCGGCCGAAGCGGTCGGCGAGGTTGGAGGCGACGATCGAGCCTATGAACATGCCGACGAACGACAGGGAGGTCACGTAGGCGACCTGGTCGACCGTGACGCCCCACAGCTTGATCAGCTTGGGCGCGGTGACGGAGAAGCTGTTGATGTCGGCGAACTCGAAGAAGTACGCGAACGACACCGCCAGCAGGGTCATCTTGTGGAACCGGGAGACCGGCAGTCTGTCCAGCCGGTTGAGAGCGTTGACGCGATGCATGCGATGTGCCCTTGCGGTAAGAGGGAAGGGGTGCTCAGACGGCCTCTCCGGGCCAGTACAGACCCATGGGGTTGGCGACCAGGAGCTTGTGCTGCTGCTCGGCGGTGGGGGCGATGTGCGGGATGTGGTCGACCAGCAGCCCGTCGTCGGGCATGTGGTCCTTGAGGTTGGGGTGCGGCCAGTCGGTGCCCCACAGGACGCGGTCCGGGAACTCCTCGACCGTGCGCCGGCCGAACGGCACGACGTCGGTGTAGGCGTGGCGCTCGCCGTTCAGGGCGGCCGGGCCGGTGACGGTCAGGCGCTCCGGGCAGCTCACCTTGACCCAGACGTCGTTGCGGTCCACGAAGCGCAGGAAGCGGGAGAACTCCGGACCGTCCACCGGCCGGGTCACGTCCGGGCGGCCCATGTGGTCGATGACCAGCGGCGTGGGCAGGGAGGAGAAGAAGTCCTCCAGGTCGGGCAGGTCGGCGGCCTCGAAGTAGAGCACGATGTGCCAGCCCAGCGGGGCGATCTTCGCCGCGATGGCGCGCAGGTCCTCCTCGGGCGAGGTGTCGACCAGGCGGCGCACGAAGTTGAAGCGCACACCCCGCACCCCGGCCTCGTCCAGCTCCCGCAGCTCGGCGTCGGTGACGTCCGGGCGGACGGTGGCGATGCCGCGGGCCCGGCCGCCGGCGGCGCGCACGGCGTCCACCATGGCCGAGTTGTCCGCGCCGTGGCAGGTGGCCTGCACGATGACGTTGCGGGACAGGCCCAGGTGGTCGCGGAGCGCGAACAGGTCCTCCTTGCCGCCGTCGCAGGGCGTGTACTTCCGCTCCGGCGCGAAGGGGAACTCGGCCTGCGGCCCGAAGACGTGGCAGTGCGCGTCGACGGCCCCCTCCGGGAGCCGGAACGCCGGTTCGGACGGGTCGGCGTACCAGTCGAGCCAGCCGGGGGTCTTGGGAGCGAGATCGGGCATTTCGGTCGTTCCTTTCACGAGCGGTCCCGGCGCCTGGGCCGGTGCGGGTGCTCGGTGCGCGGCTTCCGGGCCGGTGCGCGGGTCCCGGAGGGCGTTCGGGCGGGCGGGGCCGGTTCGCGGGGGGGGGGGGGCGGGGAGTCGCGGGGGCGGGGGGGGGGGCCGGTGGCCCCGCCCCCGGCGGCGCGCGGCGGGGGGGGGGGGGGGGGCCCGCCGGCGCGGGGGGGGGGGCGGGGCGGGGGGCGCGGGCGCGCGGGCCCGGGGTGGGGCGCGGGGGGGGGGGGGTGGTGGGCGGGGGGGGGGGGGCCCCCCCCCGCCGCCCGGGGGTCAGCGGCCCTGGCTCTTCAGCAGGGCGTCCAGTCGAGGGTAGACGGTGCGCGCGTTGTGCTCCTGGATCGCCGAGCGGTGTTCCGCGGGCAGCTTCGCCGCCTCGACGTAGCGCCGCGTGTCGTCGAAGTGGAAGCCGGTGCACGGGTCGATGTCGCGGACCGCGCCGATCATCTCGGAGGCGAAGAGGATGTTCTTCGGCGGTACGACCTCCAGGAGCAGGTCGATGCCCGGCTGGTGGTACACGCAGGTGTCGAAGAAGACGTTGCCCAGGACGTGCTCCTCCAGCTCCGGCTTGCCCAGCGCCATCGCCAGGCCGCGGAACCGGCCCCAGTGGTAGGGCACCGCGCCGCCGCCGTGCGGGATGATCAGCTTCAGGGTGGGGAAGTCCTTGAACAGGTCGCCCTGGACGAGCTGCATGAACGCCGTGGTGTCGGCGTTGAGGTAGTGCGCCCCGGTGGTGTGGAAGGCGGGGTTCACGCTGGTGCTGACGTGCACCATGGCCGGGATGTCGTACTCGGCCATCTTCTCGTAGACCGGGTACCACGAGCGGTCGGTGAGCGGGGGAGCGGTCCAGTGCCCGCCGGAGGGGTCGGGGTTCAGGTTGAGCGCGACCGCGCCGTACTCCTCGACGCAGCGGGTCAGCTCGGGCACGCAGGTGGCGGGGTCGACGCCCGGGGACTGCGGGAGCATGGCCGCCATGGCGAACCGCTCCGGGTAGAGGCGGCTGACCCGGAAGCACAGCTCGTTGCAGATCGACGCCCACTCGGCCGAGGTCTTGAAGTCGCCGACGTGGTGTGCCATGAAGGACGCCCGGGGGGAGAAGACCGTCAGGTCGATGCCGCGCTCGTCCATGAGGCGGAGCTGGTTCGACTCGATGCTCTCGCGCAGCTCGTCGTCACCGATCTCCAGGTCGGCGCGCGAGGGCGCGGACGCGGGGTCGTCGAGTCCGGCGATCTGCCGGTCGCGCCAGGCCGCCAGCGCCCCGGGAGCGGTGGTGTAGTGGCCGTGGCAATCGATGATCATGGCTGTTCCTGACTGCTGTGAGAAGTCGCCCCGGCGTCTGTGGGGGGCGCGGACCAGGTTCAACGTAACGGCCGACGAAATTGTTGACAATATGTTCCGGCAAAGTTTCCGTCCAGGGGCCGCGGGCCGGACGCCGGGACACGCGGGCCGCGCGGTTCGGACCGGGCGCGGTGGGGGAGCTCAACCCCCGTCCGCCCGTCGCCGTGACCCGCTTCCCGGCAACCGCCCGCTCCCGAACCACGGAGACCCGCATGCATGATGACCGCAGCCTGGTCGAAGCCCGCCTCCAGCGCGTCCTCGGCGAACGCGTCCGCCCCGCCCTGTACCCCGAATCCGTACCGCTGGACGTGACCGTCTGGCACGCCCCCGGCGAGCCCGTCCCGGTCGCCGAGGGGCTGGCCGCCGAGGGGGAACCCGTCGCGCCGGGCGCCCGCTGGGGCGCCCCCTGGGGGACGAGCTGGTTCCGCGTCACCGGCACCGTCCCCCAGCACTGGGCCGGGAGGACCGTCGAGGCCCTGCTCGACCTCGGCTTCGACGAGAACATGCCCGGCTTCCAGTGCGAGGGGCTCGTGTACCGGCCCGACGGCACCCCGGTCAAGGGTCTCAACCCCCGAAACCAGTGGGTCCGGATCGGTGCCCCCGCCGAGGGCGGCGAGCGGGTCCGCCTGCACGTCGAGGCCGCCTCCAACCCCGTGATCCTCGGCCCCCGCGGCTTCCTGCCGACCCCGCTGGGCGAGAAGGAGACCGCCGGTACCGAACCGCTGTACACCCTGGCCCGCATGGACCTCGCCGTCCTCGACGAGACGGTCTGGAACCTCGTGCTCGACCTGGAGGTGCTGGGCGAGCTGATGGCCGAGCTGCCCGCCGACTCCCAGCGCCGCTACGAGATCCTGCACGCGGTCGGCCGGTCCCTGGACCTCCTCGACCTCCAGGACGTGAACGGCACCGCCGCCCGCGCCCGCGAGCCGCTCGCCGGCGCCCTCGCCGCCCCCGCCGTCCCCTCCGCCCACCGGATCAGCGCGGTCGGCCACGCCCACATCGACTCCGCGTGGCTGTGGCCGCTGCGCGAGACCGTCCGCAAGGTCGCCCGCACCACCGCCGGCATGACCGCGCTGCTGGAGGACGAGCCGGACTTCGTCTTCGCCATGTCGCAGGCCCAGCAGTGGGCGTGGGTGCGCGACCACCGGCCCGAGGTGTGGGCGCGGGTGAAGAAGGCGGTGGCGGACGGCCGGTTCGTGCCGGCCGGCGGCATGTGGGTGGAGTCGGACACCAACATGCCCGGCTCGGAGGCGATGGCCCGGCAGTTCGTGCACGGCAAGCGGTTCTTCCTGGACGAGTTCGGCATCGAGAACGACGAGGTGTGGCTGCCGGACACCTTCGGCTTCGCCGCCGGACTGCCGCAGATCATCAAGGCGGCCGGCTCGAAGTACCTGCTGACGCAGAAGATCTCCTGGTCCCAGACCAACCGGTTCCCGCACCACACCTTCCGCTGGGAGGGCATCGACGGCACCCGGATCTTCACCCACTTCCCGCCCGTCGACACCTACAACTGCGCCCTGACGGGTGCCGAACTCGCCCACGCCGCGCGCAACTTCAAGGACAAGGGCATCGCCCGCCACTCCCTCGCGCCGACCGGTTTCGGCGACGGGGGCGGCGGCACCACCCGCGAGATGGTCGCCCGCGCCGCCCGCCTGCGCGACCTGGAAGGCTCCGCCGCGGTCACCTGGGACACCCCGCGCGCCTTCTTCGAGAAGGCCGCCGCCGAGTACCCCGAACCACCCGTGTGGGTGGGCGAGCTGTACCTCGAACTGCACCGCGCCACCCTCACCAGCCAGGCGAAGACCAAGCAGGGCAACCGCCGCGGCGAACACCTGCTGCGCGAGGCCGAGCTGTGGGCGGCGACGGCTGCCGTACGCACCGGCCTCCCCTACCCGTACGAGGACCTGGACCGCCTGTGGAAGACGGTCCTGCTGCACCAGTTCCACGACATCCTGCCCGGCTCCTCCATCGCCTGGGTGCACCGCGAGGCCCGCGCCACCTACGACCGCGTCGCCGGTGAGCTGAACGGCATCATCGACGCCGCCCAGCGCGCCCTGGCCGGCGAGGGCGGCACCCCCCTCGTCTTCAACTCCGCCCCGCACGCCCGCCACGGCGTCCCGGCCGGCGGCGCGGGCACCCCCGTCACCGAGGGGAGCACCCGCCTCACCCCGCGCCCCGGCGGCGGTCACGTCCTGGACAACGGGCTGCTCCGGGCCGAGATCGACGACCGGGGCCTGCTCGTCTCCGTGTACGACGTAGAGGCCGACCGCGAGACCGTCGCCCCCGGCGCGGCGGGCAACCTCCTCCAGCTCCACCCCGACCTCCCGAACAAGTGGGACGCCTGGGACGTGGACGCCTTCTACCGCAACACGGTCACCGACCTGACCGGCGCCGACTCGGTGACGGCCGGCGAGGACGGTACCTCGGTGCGGGTGGCGCGGTCCTTCGGGTCGTCGACGGTCACCCAGGTGCTGGCGCTCCCGCCGGGGCAGCGGCGGCTGGAGGTGGACACGGAGGTCGACTGGCACGAGACGGAGAAGTTCCTGAAGCTGGCCTTCCCGCTCGACCTGCACGCGGAACGGTACGCCTCCGAGACCCAGTTCGGGCACGTCCACCGCCCCACCCACACCAACACATCCTGGGAGGCGGCCAGGTTCGAGGCGTGCAACCACCGCTTCGTCCACCTGGAGGAACCCGGGTGGGGCGTCGCACTGGTCAACGACTCCACCTACGGCCACGACGTCACCCGCGCCGTCCGCGCCGACGGCGACGCGGCCGACGGGGGCACGACCACCACGGTCCGGGTCTCGCTGCTGCGCGCCCCGCGCTTTCCCGACCCCGAGACCGACCAGGGCACCCACCGCTTCCGGCACGCCCTGGTGCCGGGCGCGGCCGTCGGCGACGCGGTGCGCGAGGGCTGGTGGATCAACCTGCCCGAGCGGCACCTCACCGGCGCCGGTGAGGTGCCGCCGCTGGTGACGGTCGACCGGGACGCGGTGGTGATCACCGCCGTCAAGCTCGCCGACGACGGCAGCGGGGACGTGGTGGTCCGCTTCCACGAGGCGCACGGCGGCCGGGCCCGGGCCACGCTGACGGCCTCCTTCGCGGTCGCCGGCGCCACGGTGACCGACCTGCTGGAGCGGCCGCTCGCCGGGCGGCCCGCGCCGGACAGGGACGGCGACCGGATCACCGTACGGCTGCGCCCGTTCCAGCTCGTGACGCTGCGGCTGCGACGGGCGTAGCGGCCGCGGCGGGCGCAGCGCGCGTGCCACTGGCCCGGCTCGTTCGGTGAGCCGGGCCAGTGATCGGATGACTTTGCCGTCCGATCAGGGAGATAGCGGGCGTTTCAGCGGCACGAGGGGTGTTCGTCGGATCAATACGTCTGATAAATATGCGGCACCTGGTCGCTCACCCCGAGGAGCCGTGTGCCCGCCACCGACGCCCGCATCACCGCCGTCGACACCTACGACATCCGGTTCCCCACCTCCCGCGAGCTCGACGGATCCGACGCGATGAACCCGGACCCCGACTACTCGGCCGCCTACGTCGTCCTGCGGACCGACGGGGCGGACGAGGAGCAGGGGCACGGTTTCGCGTTCACCATCGGGCGGGGCAACGACGTCCAGGTGGCCGCGATCCACGCCCTGCGCCACCACGTGGTGGGCCGGTCCGTCGCCGGGCTGTGCGCCGACCCCGGCGCGCTCTACCGCGACCTGACCTCGGACAGCCAGCTGCGCTGGCTGGGACCGGAGAAGGGTGTGATGCACATGGCGACCGGCGCGGTCGTCAACGCCGTCTGGGACCTGGCCTCCAGACGGGCCGGCAAACCCCTGTGGCAACTGCTCGCCGACGCCGACCCCGAGTGGCTGACCGGCCAGATCGACTTCCGCTATCTCACCGACGCGCTCACCCCCGACGAGGCCCTGGACCTCCTGCGCCGGGGCCGCAAGGGCGCCGCCGAGCGCACCGGACACCTGCTGGCCACCGGCTACCCCGCCTACACCACCTCCCCGGGCTGGCTCGGCTACGACGACGCCAAGCTCACCCGGCTCGCGGCCCGGGCCGTCTCCGACGGCTTCCGGCAGATCAAGCTCAAGGTCGGCGCCGACCTCGACGACGACATCCGGCGCTGCCGGGTCGCCCGCGCGGCCGTCGGACCGCGGGTGCGCCTGGCCCTCGACGCCAACCAGCGCTGGGACGTCCCCGAGGCCGTCCGCTGGACCAGGGCGCTCGCCGAGTTCGACCCCTACTGGATCGAGGAACCCACCAGCCCCGACGACGTGCTGGGCCACGCCGCCGTCCGCCGGTCCGTCGCCCCGGTGAAGGTGGCCACCGGCGAGCACGCGCAGAACAGGGTGGTGTTCAAACAGCTCCTCCAGGCCGGCGCCGTCGACATCGTGCAGATCGACGCCGCCCGGGTGGCCGGCGTCAACGAGAACCTCGCGATCCTGCTGCTCGCCGCGAAGTACGGCGTCCCGGTCTGCCCGCACGCCGGCGGCGTGGGCCTGTGCGAACTCGTCCAGCACCTGGCGATGTTCGACTACGTGGCGCTGTCCGGCACCACCGAGGACCGGGTCGTCGAGTACGTCGACCACCTGCACGACCACTTCCTCGACCCGGTGGTGATCCGCGAGGGCCACTACGCGGCACCCACCGCGCCGGGCTTCTCGGCCGCCCTGCGGCCCGAGTCGATCGCCCGGTACACCTACCCCGGCGGCGCCTTCTGGGCCGCCGACGCCGAGCGGACCGGAGGGCGGACGGCATGAACGACTTCCAGGGGCTACGGGCCCTGGTGACGGGCGGGGCCTCCGGCATCGGCCGGGCCACCGCCGAGCTCCTCGCCCGGCGCGGCGCCACCGTCGCCGTCCTCGACATCGACATATCGACGGTGGACGAGCCGTTCCTCGCCCACCGGGCCGACGTCACCGACGACGCCTCCGTACGCGCCGCGGTCACCGCCGCCGCCGGCGCGCTCGGCGGCCTGGACGTCCTCGTCAACAACGCGGGCGTCGGCGCGCAGGGCACCGTCGCGGACAACGACGACGCCGAGTGGCACCGCGTCCTGGACGTCAACGTGATCGGCATGGTCCGGGTCGCCCGCGCCGCGCTGCCGTACCTGCGCCGGTCGGCGCACGCGGCGATCGTCAACACGTCGTCCATCGCGGCCACCGCGGGCCTGCCGCAGCGGGTGCTGTACAGCGCCACCAAGGGCGCGGTCCTCTCCCTCACCCTCGCCATGGCCGCCGACCACGTCCGCGAGGGCATCCGCGTCAACTGCGTCAACCCCGGCACGGCCGACACCCCGTGGATCGGCCGCCTGCTGGAGAAGGCTCCCGACCCGGCCGCCGAGCGGGCCGCGCTGGAGGCCCGCCAGCCCCTCGGCCGCCTGGTCGGCGCGGACGAGGTGGCCGGTGCCATCGCCTACCTGGCGAGCCCGCTGTCCGGCGCCACCACCGGCACCGCCCTCGCCGTGGACGGCGGCATGCAGGGCCTGCGGCCGCGCCCGGCGGGCTCGTGAACACCCTGGGCGCCAGCGGCGTCGCCGTCAGCCCCCTCGCCCTCGGCTGCGCCGCCCTCGGCAACCTCTACACCGAGGTCGGCGAGGAGCAGGCTCGGGAGACCGTCCGGGCCGCCTGGCAGCGGGGCGTCCGCCACTTCGACACCGCCCCGCACTACGGCCTGGGCCTGTCCGAACGGCGCCTGGGCGCGGCCCTGCGCGAGTTCCCCCGCCCCGCGTACACCGTCTCCACCAAGGTGGGCCGCAGACTGGAGGCGATCAAGGCGGACGGTGACGACCTGGCCCACGGTTTCGCCGTGCCCGCCACCCACCGCAGGGTGTGGGACTTCACCGCCGACGGCGTACGCCGCAGCCTGGAGGCCAGCCTGGAACGGCTCGGCCTGGACCGGGTGGACGTCGTCTACCTGCACGACCCCGACGACCACGCCGAGCAGGCGTTCCGGGAGGGGTACCCGGCCCTGGAGCGGATGCGTGCCGAGGGGACGGTCGGGGCGATCGGCGCGGGCATGAACCACACCGCGCCGCTGACCCGGTTCGTCCGCGACACCGACGTCGACGTGGTGCTGTGCGCCGGCCGCTACACGCTGCTCGACCAGAGCGCGCTGGACGACCTCCTCCCGGCCGCCGCGGCACGCGGCACCTCCGTCGTCGTCGGCGGGGTCTTCAACTCCGGCCTGCTGGCCGACCCGAGGCCCGGGGCGTCGTACGACTACGCCCGGGCACCGGCCGACGTGCTGGAGCGCGCGCTGCGCCTGAAGTCGCTCGCCGAACGGCACGGCACCACCCTGCGGGCCGCGGCCCTCGCCTTCGGCGCCGCCCACCCGGCCGTCGCGAGCGTCCTGGCGGGCGCCCGCTCGGCCGCCGAGGTCCACGACTGCGCCGACCGGTTCGCCGAGCCCGTACCCGCCGCGTTCTGGCGGGAGCTGAAGCGGACCGGACTCATCGCCGAGGCCGTCCCCGTGCCGGGCTAGGGCCGCCGGGCCGTCCCCGTCAGCCGGGTCGGCGGCAGGTACTCGCGCACGTACGTCCGCTCCCAGCAGGCACCCGTGGCCCGCAGCTCCCGCCAGGTCGTGTACCGGTAGCGGAAGAGGCGGGCGCGGACGTGGCGCGGCGGCGCGTCCGGCGGGAAGGGGGAGCGGCGCAGCAGTCGCAGGGTGTCCCGGTCGTTCTCCAGCAGCCGCTCCACCAGCGCGGCGAACCACGTCCCGGCGTACGCGGGCGACAGCGCGGCGAACCACATCATCCAGTCCAGGCGCAGGTGGTAGGGGGCGAACTGGCGCGGCCAGCGCCGCGGGTCGCCGGGCTTGCCCCTGAACTCGTACTCCCGCCAGTCCCCGTCCTCGCGCGGCACCTCGTCGGCGGTGCCCTCGATCACCACCTCGTAGCGCACCCGGCTGACGCTGCCGAACGCGCCGTAGGTGTTGACCAGGTGCAACGGGTCGAAGGAGCGGTTCATCACCTGGCGCCGCGAGAGCATGTTGGCGACCGGCCGGTAGCTGAGCGCCAGCAGCAGCGCGGCCACCGCCAGGACCACCGCCTCGTACCACAGCGGTGTCGCGGGCAGGGACGGGGGAGCGGACGGGAAGCGGACCGCCGACAGGGCGAGCACGATCGTGATCCAGTTCAGCCAGGAGAAGTTGCCCGAGAGCACCAGCCACAGCTGGGTGACGATCATCAGCGCGGCGGCGACCGTGGCCACCGGCTGCGGGGTGAACAGCAGGAAGGGGAGGACGAGCTGGGTGACGTGGTTGGCGGCCACCTCGACGCGGTGCAGCGGGCGGGGGAGGTGGTGGAAGAACCAGCTCAGCGGGCCCGGCATCGGCTGGGTCTCGTGGTGGTGGTCCAGACAGGTCAGCTTGCGCCAGCACTCGTCGCCGCGCATCTTGATCAGCCCCGCCCCGAACTCGACCCGGAACAGCAGCCAGCGCAGCAGGAACAGCACGACGACCGGCGGGGCCACTTCGTCGTTGCCGAGGAACACCGCGACGAAACCGGTCTCCAGCAGCAGCGACTCCCAGCCGAAGCCGTACCAGGTCTGCCCGACGTTCACGATCGACAGGTACAGCGCCCAGGGCACCAGCCACAGCAGCATCGCCGCCCACAGCGGCACCAGCCCGTCCGCCCCCGCCAGCAGCGCCACCGCCACCGCGCACCCCGTCCAGGCGCAGCCGGCGAAGAGCCGGTCCGAGTACCGCCACTGGAACAGGCTCGGCGCCCGCTTGAACGGCACCCGCTCGACGAACCGGGGCACCGGCAGCATGCCGCGCTCGCCGATCAGCGCCCGGAACTGGAGGGCGGCCGTCAGGAACGCCACCAGGTACACGGCGGCCAGTGCCTTCTGGAAGACCAGTCGGCTGACCCAGTAGTCGGGTGCGGTGAACCATTCCACGGCTGTGCGCTCCTTCTCCGATCCGCGCGGGGGCACGGTCACCCTTCCCCGGGTCCCCGTCCCTCGGGTCCCCGTTCCTCGGGTCCCTGTCCCCCGGGTCCCCGCCCCCAGGCCCCCGCCCCCCCCAGGTCTCCGCCCTCCGGGTCACCCTCCCCGGGCGGACCGAACGAGTCGAGGAATCGGGCACATGCTGGCAAGGTGGGCTCATGGCTGAACGGGGAGCGAGCGAGCTGTCCCTCCCAGAGGACTGGCCCGCCCACCCGGACCCGATCCTGGCGCTCAACCGGATGGGCAGCTTCGACTGGGACCTGGTCAGCGGCACGTTCCACATGGACGCCCAGGCCCACGAGGTCTTCGACCTGCGCCCGGAGGAGTACGACGGACGCCCGGAGTCCCTGTCCGTGCGCGTCCCCCGCCCGGAGAGCACCCGCCTGGACGCCCTGGTCGCCCAGGCCATCAAGGACGGCAGCGAGAACTACGGCACCTATTTCCGGCTGCGCCTGCGCGACGGCCGGCTGCGCTGGACCCACACCCAGGGCTACATCCGGCGCGACGAGACCGGCCGGCCCTGCCGGGTCATCGGCATCGTGCGGGACGCCACCCAGGAGCTGAGCGAGATCGAGTCGCACCGCGAACGGGCGGTGCGGGACGAGGCACGCCGCCGCCAGACCGACGTCGTGGAGACCGCCACCGCCGCCCTCGCCCACGCCCGCACCGTGGACGACGTCATCGAGGTCCTCAGGGACACCGACGGCCTCACCCGGCTGGGCGCCACCAGCCTGGTCATGGGCCTGGTGGAGGCGGGCCGCATCCGGCTGGTCGCCGACGGCCCCGACAACAGCTTCGCCCCCGGCACCCGTGTCACCCGGATCGACGAGCCCTACCCGATGAGCGAGGTGGTGCGGACCCTGGGGCCGCGGTTCATCGAGTCACCGGAGGAGTTCGCCGAGCGCTACCCCGTGCTGTGGCCGCACCTCGCCCACCTGGGCATCACCTCGGCCGCCTATCTGCCGCTGATCGCGCAGGCCCGGCCGGTCGGCGCCATCGGCCTGCTCTACAACGACCGGTACGGCTTCTCGCCCGAGGAACGCAATGTCCTGATCGCCCTGGGCAGCAGCATCGCCCAGAGCCTGCAGCGGGCCATGCTCTACGAGCAGGAGATGGACCTCGCCGCCGGACTCCAGCAGGCCATGCTGCCGCGCACCATCCCCTCCGTCCCCGGCTGCGACGTCGCCGTCCGCTACCGCGCCGCCACCATCGGCGGGACGCCCGGCCGCGACATCGGCGGCGACTGGTACGACCTGATCCCGCTGCCCGGGGGCCGGGTCGGCGCCGTCATCGGCGACGTCCAGGGCCACGACACGCACGCCGCCGCCGTCATGGGCCAGCTGCGGATCGTGCTGCGCGCCTACGCCGCCGAGGGGCACACCCCCGCCACGGTGATGGCCCGGGCCTCCGTCTTCCTCCACGAACTGGACACCGACCGCTTCGCCACCTGCCTGTACGCCGAGGCCGACCTGACCACCGGCGTCGTCCAGGTGGTGCGCGCCGGGCACATCGACCCGCTGGTGCGGGACCCGGACGGCACCTGCCGCCGGGTCCCCGTCGCCGGCGGGCTGCCGCTCGGCCTGTCCGCCGAGTTCGGACGGCTCGACTGTCCCGTCTCCACCCTGGAACTCGACCCCGGCGCCACCCTGGTGCTGTGCACCGACGGCCTGGTCGAGCGGCCCGGCACCGACCTCGGCCACGGTGTGCGGGCGCTCGCCGCGACGGTCGCCTCGGGGCCGTCCGACGTCCGGGAGCTGGCCGACCTGCTCATCCGGGAGGCCGAGGAGCGCGGCGGCGAGGACGACGTGGCCCTGCTCCTGCTGCGCCGCCGCGGCCTTCAGGCCCCGCGCTCCCACGGCCGGCTCCAGCAGCAGGTCGCCCCCGGCGACCCCGAGGCGCTCACCGAGGCCCGCCATCTGGTCCGGGCGGCGGTCCGGGCCTGGGGCGCGGACGAACACGGCGACGAGATCGAACTGGTCGCCGACGAGCTGATCACCAACGCGCTGACGCACACCGAGGGCGCCGCGGTCCTCACCCTGCGCTTGCTCACCGGCGCCGGCCGGCGGCTGCGGATCGAGGTCGAGGACTCCTCCAGCGCCCTGCCGCGCCGCCGGGACGCGGACGGGGCCGGCCTCTGCGGACGGGGACTGCTGCTGGTGGAGGCGCTGGCCGAGGGGTGGGGCGTGGAGGCGCGGGGCGGCGGCAAGTGCGTGTGGGCGGAGTTCCCGGTGCGGCGCCGGGAGCGGTGAGCCCGCCGCTCACGCGGCGACGCCGGTCCGCGGCGGCACCCCGGGTCCATGTCCGGACCGCCCGGGGCCGAGGCGCTCGGACGGTTCCTGACCGGGCACGTCACCGGCCGCGGGACCGTCCGCGCCAACCTCGCGCGGTGTCCTGGCCGCACGGCTCCCGGCCGCCGGCCACACGCGCGTCCGGGCGCCGGCAGGCGTCCGGAGCGGCCCCGGGGTCATCCGGCGGGCAGGGTGACCAGCCGCTCCCCGCCGGACGTCCGCACCTCGTACCGGACGATCTCGTCCGGATGCAGCGCGGCGCCACCGCGCACGGTGGTGGCCCGGGCGCCGTGCCCGGGTGCGCTCCAGCCCGCCACGGTCGTCTCGGACCCGTCCCGGCCGACGGCGACGAGCCGGCAGGAGCGGGGGCCCGCCCCGTCCTTGACCTCGACCTCGACGCCGCTGCCCCAGGGCCGGTCCTCGGCGGTCACCCGGGCCCACACCCCCGACCGCTGGTCGGTGGCGGCCACCCGCACCGCTGCCTCGCCGCGCACCGCGAGCACCGCGGCGCCGGACGCGGCCACCGCGCACACCAGCGCGGCGGCCGTGGCGTACCACAGCCTGCGGCGGGCGGCCCGGTGGCGCGCGGCCACCTCGGACAGCAGCCGCTCCAGGAGCCGGGGGCCGGGCCCGGCGAAGGGGTGGACGGCGCGCGGGGTGGCCCTGCGGTACAGCAGCAACTGCCGGGTCACCGGCCGCAGCCCGGTCACCGTCGCGGTGCAGCGGGGGCACCCCATGAGGTGGTCCTCGAAGCGGAACGCGTCCCGCTCGTCGAGGACACCGAGCGCGTAGGCGCCCGCGTCGCGATGCCTCTCCAGGGACCTCATGCCGCATTCCTCGTGCCGTCGGGTGGGGGTGGCTTCCTGCTCCCTCCCGTACGCGGCCCACCGCCGAATCGCTCAAGCCGGCCGGCGCCGTGCTGACGGCCGGCCGGCCGAGCGGGTCCGCCAGACCCCGCGACAGGCGCCGGGGCCTAGAACAGGTGGATGGCGAGGTGGCCGAGGGGCAGCCCCAGCTGCCACGCCGGTGTCCACACCTTCGGCCCCTCGTCCTCGCCGGTGGCGGGGGCGCCGCCCGGCACCGCGTTCAGGTCCGGCGCGAGCAGTTCGGTGTCCTGGAGCCAGCGCCAGGCCGCCCGCGCCAGGACCAGGTCGCCGTCCGGACCGCCGCCGGCCGCGGTCTCGGCCAGCCGCTCGCGCACCCACTCCCGCCACGGCTGGTCGTACGCGGTCAGCGAGAGCCAGGTCTCCAGGCGGGAGACGACCTCGGCGCCGCACAGCTCGCCGTCGGTGTCGGACAGGAAGACGGTCAGCGCCAGCGCGTAGCGCCCGGCGCGGAACTCGAAGGACGCGGGCGGCATCAGATCGCCGCCGCGCAGCAGCTGGTCGGCGACGTACTCGGCGTACAACCACGCCATGGGGACGGTCAGTCCGTCCCCGTCGCCGTCGCCGCCGTCCGTGCTCTCGTGACCTCTGTGCAGCATCCCTTCCTGCCCTTCCTCCGGTGCGTGTGCGTCGCCCCACCCGGACCCCGCCGAGGGTCCCGTCCGGAACACGGATGAGGACAGCCGATTACCCGACCGGGGTCCACGGCAAGGCGCTTTACGAAGGCTTGACCCAGCGTCCGGTTTCAGCGCAGGTCGGTGGCGTATCCCGGCAGCACCCGGCGCAGGGCGCGCAGTGCGTAGAACGCCCGGGACTTCACGGTACCCGCCGGTATGCCCAGGGCCGTCGCCGCTTCCGCCACACTCGCCCCCTGGAAATACACCAGCACCAGGACTTCACGGTGTTCCGGAGTGAGGGTCTTCACAGCCTCGCGCACATCGAGGGCGGCGGCGGCCCGCTCGGCGTGGTCCGCGCAGACGGGCGTGTTCTCCAGGGCCGCGTCGCCGACCTCGGGCGGCCGGGCCTGCCGGGCCCGCCGCGCGTCGATCGCGAGGCGCCGGGCGACGGTGAGCAGCCAGGGCCGTACGGAGGCGAAGTCGTGGGCGCGCAGCGCCTCGGGGTGCTGCCAGGCACGGACGAGGGTCTCCTGGAGGAGGTCCTCGGCGCGCTGCCGGTCGCCGTCGCACAGCCGCAGCAGCAGCCCGAACAGCGGCCGGCCGTGCTCGCGCTGGAGCGCGGCGAGCTCGTGCTCGGCGGTCGTCGTCCCGTGGGTGAGGGTGGTTCCGGCCGTCATGGCCGTATGGCACCGCAGGGGGTGGCCGGGGGGACAGTCCGGGCGCACGGGTGTGCGGCGGACGGTCGATCGCGTCGACGAACGGTTCGACGAACGGTCGGTGGCCCTCGTACCCGTACGCCGGACGGGCTAATGGGCGTGTCGGAGTCGCCCGAGAAGAGCCGGAACTTCTTATCTGTTCGTGCGTAAATCTGATTTTTATTCGCACGTGACCACACCGGGGTGAGCGGATGATCACACGCAGCCGACAGGTCGCCCTGGCCCTGACGGCCGTCCTCGCGGCGGGCGCGGCCTGCCAGGCCCGCGACCACCAGCCACCGCCGGGCCGGCCGGCCCCGTCCCCCTCCGGGACCTCCGCGGCCTCCGGGGCTTCCGAGGCATCTGGGTCCTCCGGGTCCTCCGGGTCCTCCGGGGCCTCCGAGGCATCTGGGCCCTCCGCGGCCTCGCCGGCCGGGAGCGCCGGAGCCTTCGCCGGCCGTGTACGGGACGTGGTGCCGGGGCGCGGCGCGGCGGAGGACGGGCTGGTGACGGGCGAGTAACCCGACGGACCCCTGACGCGGGGACCGCGGAGAGCGAACGCCGGGCGGTGTCCCGGCGGCAGCGTCACGGAACCACCGTCACCGGCCAGTGGCCCGCCTTCACCAGCCGGATCGCGACGGAGCCGACGATGCGGTGGCCGGCCTGCTCCGAGGCGCCCACCACCACGGCGTCCGCCTTCAGGTCGTCGGCCGCCTTCCGCAGGCCGGTGAAGGGATCGCCGCGGAAGGTGTGGAACTCCCAGCGGACCTCGAAGATCCCCTTCACCCGCTCGGTCGCCTCCCGGATCTGGGCTACCAGGTCCTCCGCGATCTCGTCGGTCGTCTCCGCGACCGGCGCCCCGAGCACCGCCCCCGCCGCCAGCGTCGGCTGCACGTACACCACGGCGAGCAGCGCGTGCTGCCGCCGGGCCAGCCCGCCGGCGTAGGCCGCCGCACGCAGCGAGGAGTCCGATCCGTCCACGCCGACCACGATGACCTTGGGACCGTCCGTGCCCCGCTCGAACTGATGGGAATGCTGCTGCTCCGGTTCCGTCACGCGGCGAGGTTATCGGAAGGGGGTGCTGGTCCGGGCGGGTGGATTCGTGCCGCCGCCCCGGTGCCGCGCTGGTGCGCCGGTCCGTGGCCGGGCGACTGATGAGTCATGAAGACGGATCAGTTGCTCACCCGGCGCGGGGCGTTGCTCGCCGGCGTCGCCGCTGTGGGGGCGGCCGGAACCGCCGGCGTGCTCGGGGCCCTGACCGGGAAGGAACCGGTCCCGCCCCGCCCGGCCGTCCCCGGCCCACCGGCCCGCCGCGCGCTCAAGCCCTCCGCCTACCGCCTGCGGCCCCTGACCGGGCACGGCCCGCCGCACGCCGTCCACGCCCCCGTCCCGGTCCGGCGCGAGCCGCTCCTGCACATCGCCGGACGCGGCCGCGTGATGGTGCTGACCTTCGACGACGGCCCCGACCCCCGCTACACCCCCGACATCCTGGACACCCTGGCCCAGTACGAGGTCCGCGCGATGTTCTTCGTGTGCGGCGAGATGGCCGCGGACAACAAGGACCTGCTGGCCCGGATGGCCGACGACGGGCACGTCGTCGGCAACCACACCTGGTCCCACCCGCTGCTCACCCGGCTCGGCCGCGGGGAGATCCGCTCCGAGATGGAGCGCACCGCCGAGGTCATCGACGGGGCCTGCGGCGAGCCGCCCCGCTGGTTCCGGGCGCCGTACGGGGCGTGGAACCGCGCCGCCTTCCAGCTCGGCGCCGAACTCGGCATGGAACCGCTCGCCTGGACCGTCGACACCCTGGACTGGACCACCCCCGGCACCCGCACCATCGTCGACCGGGTCGAGGACGGCGCCGCCCCCGGCGTCGTGGTGCTCTCGCACGACGCCGGGGGCGACCGTTCGCAGAGCGTGCGCGCCCTGCGCTCCTACCTTCCGAGCCTGCTGGACTCCGGCTACCACCTCACCGTCCCCCGGCGGCAGTACGTCTGAGACCAGCGCGCCCGCCCGGCCGGTACGCGGCTCAGCGGATTCCGGTCAGGCGGGCGAAGGCGACCACGTTCCCGGCGTATCCGTTCTGCTTGGAGAATCCACCGCCGCAGGTGATGACGCGCAGTTCGGGACCTCCCTTGGAGGCGTACACCCGGTCGCCGGGGAAGTCGTCCTTCTCGAAGACCTCGATGCCGTAGATCTCGAACTCGGCGGTCTTCCCGTCCGCGCGGCCGATCTCGACCCGGTTCCCCTTTTCCAGGGCGCCGAGTCCGTAGAAGACGGCAGGGCCCTGCTTGTTGTCGACATGACCGACCACGACCGCCGTGCCCTTCTCCCCGGGCGAGACCGCGCCCGTGAACCAGCCGGCCAGGTTCGGGTCCTCCGGCGGCGGCGCGCCGACCCAGCCGTCCGCGTCCAGTCCCACCGGCATCATCGGCGCGTCCACCTGGATGGCGGGGATCCGCACCCGGTCGGGCACCGAGTACGGCAGCGGCGCCAGGCCCTTGGGAGCGGTGCCGACCTCCGCGCGGCGGGTCTCGGCGGCCGCGGCCGACGCGGGCTGCGGCGGACCCGCGTCGAATTCCCCCGAACCGTTGCGAATGAGCGCGAGGCCGGTCAGCAGGACAAGAGCTATGACGCCCCACGGAGCGCGCTTCCCGCGCCGCTCCTCCTCTTCGGCCAGCTCGGACGCAGACATTCGACATCCCCTCTCGGCACAGCCGTCGCCGTGTCGGTCGCGCATACGGGAAACGCTAAGTGCCGTCCGGCGCGACGGCGACGGGGGCGGGTGCGAACGGGTGGCCCGGCATTCGTCCGGTGCGCCATCCGAGGCGCCGGGCGCGGGAATGTTCTGACAGTCCGTGACCTGCGGTGATATCCACTGCCGCGGTTCCGCCGCGGCACGGCCGCTCACCAGGACGGACCAGCGCCGAAATGCGGCTGCCGCCACACCAACTGAGGGTTTTTCCGGGAGGCGCTTTCTCGCCGATCGACCGGGGACGGGTCCCGGGGCGTCTTCCGCGGAGGATCACATGCGTAACTCCCGTGTCCTGGCGGCCGCAGGCGCCGCCGTCGTCGTCTCCGGGGTTCTCGGGCTCGCCGCTCCCACGGCCGTCGCGTGGGACACGCCGAGCAACATCGTGGCCCTGCCCAGCGTCATCGCCCGCGGCGGCCAGATGACGGTCACGGTCGACGGCTGCCCGCGCGGCGGCACGATGACCTCGCGCGCCTTCCCGACCACCCACCTGACGCCGGTCAAGGGCGCCAACGAGACCTCCAAGGGGGTCGCCACGATCAACGCCAACGCCCGTCCCGGCTCGTACGACATCACCGTCAACTGCTCGGGCCGCAGGCTGACCCGGCCGGCCGCCTTCACCGTCATCGGCGGGGTCCGCGGCGGCATCGGCGGCAGCAACTCCAGCGGCGCCACGCCGGCCGACATGGCGATCGGCGGCGGGCTCGTCGCCGCGGCGGTGGCGGGCGGCGGGCTGTTCTGGATGCGCCGCCGGGCCGAACGGCGTGCCTGACCGGTGTGCCCGGCGCCCGGCCGGGCCCCGCCTTCGGAGGGCGGGCTCTCGGGCGCCGTACGGAGCCGTAGGGGACCGTGCGCGGGGCGACGCCCCGCGCACGGGCGCGAGGACGGCCCGGTCAGCCGCCGTCCTCGCCGGCGCGGCGGCGGGAGAGGCGGTACGCCGTGCCCACCGCGCCGGTGACGAGCACGGCGCCGAGCCCGATGTTCCTCAGGTCGAAGCCCGCCACGGTGCCGCCCTCGCCGGCGTGCACGCCCTTGTCGGGGTGCGCGTGATGCCCGTGCCCGGGGTGTTCCGGCGGCGGCGGTGGGGTGACGGTGGGAGGGGGTGGCGACGTGGGCGTGGGGCTCGGCCCGCCGGCGATGGTCAGGCCGGTCGTCCCGGTCGCCCCGTCGCAGCGGAACACCACCTGGTGGACCGAGCCCGGTCCGGCGTCCCGGTCGACCACCGCGGTGGCCGATGTGTGCCGCGGCGGAATGGTCACCGGGTCGAACACCGGGGCGGAGACCGTCGCGGGGCCCTTGCAGCGGCCGTCGGCGCGGTCGACGATCAGGGTCACCTCGCCGCCCGCCGCGACGGTGGAGGGCTGGACACGGAAACCGAACGGGGTGACGGTGCCCGCGCCGGCCGCGCCGGCGACCGGGACGCAGGACGTGAGGGCGCAGGCGCCCAGCAGCGCGGCCGCAGCGACGGATATCGCGCGCATGAAGGATCCTCCGGATCCCGAGGAGCAGTTGCGGACCTGTTCCGCTCGCGACGGACATGCACCTCGATGCCCGAAACGCTAGGAAGGCGCGCGGGCGGGCGCGATCGCAGTCGCGCGAATGGGGCAAAGGCGTGGGCCGCCCGGGGGAAGCAGGGCACGCCCCCGCGCCCGGGCGGCCGCCCTCAGCCCGTGACGCCCGGGAAGAGCCCCAGGTACGGCCCGGTCGAGGCGCCGAAGCCCCGGCCGTAGGGGTCGTCGAAGTCCCAGATGAGGAAGAGGAGGAAGGCGATCAGCGCCGAGAACAGCCCGGCCAGCACCAGTTCGCGCGCGGTGCGCCGGATCTGCAGGGCGAAGACCATGCCGATGGTGACGACACCCCCGGTGATGAGCCCGAACCACACCACGCCCGGCATGGTCGACCCGGTCGACTCCGCCCGCGAGGTACGGGCCTGGTCGGCGGCGCTCACCTGGTCCAGGAGCGGCTGGTAGGCCTGCGCCTCGAAGTCGGACCGGGGCTCGTAGTCCGTCACGTCCGCGCGGATCCGGTCGAGGAGCGCGCCGCCGCGCTCGGTGACCTCCCCGGTGTCGGCCATGGCCGGCCACTCGACGCTGACGACGTGTCCGACATAGGCATTGACATCGTCCCGGATCCGGTCGCGGACCTCGGGCGGGTAGACCCGGACCCGCTCCGAGACCTCGTGCAGCGCCACCGCCTCCGCCTGGACGTGGTCCTGGGCGGCGCTGCGTGCCTCCCAGACGCCCGCGATGGCCAGACCCAGGACGATGGCGTACACCACGCCGATCCACATGGTCATGTACTCGATGACGTCCGGGGTCTCGGTGATGTCCTCGTCGTCCGCGGCCCTGCGGTGCCGTACGAGGGTGATGACGACCACGACCGCGCAGGCGGCCAGCATCGCGAGGATGAGAACAAGCCATTCGGGCAAGAGAAGCCTCCAGGGATCAGCGCGGGCGCAGGGCGACGACGGCGGCCAGCGCGGGGATCAGGATGAGCAGGACGAAGACGAGCGGGGAGACGGCACCGTGCGTGGAGCGCGGCCGTCGCGGGGCGGAGTGGTAGCTCGGGTAGTGCACCGGGGTAAGGGACGGCGTGGGCGTGGGTGCGGCAGAGGCCGGCGGAGGCGACGGGGACGGGGGCGGTGGCGCGGGCGCCGGGGTGGCGCTGGGCGCCGGGACCGGTGACCGGGCGGGCGGCGGGGGCGTGTGTGGCGGCGCGGGCGGTTCGGGCTCGGGCGTGGGACGGGCCGGCGGAGACGGTGCCCGAGGAGGAGGGGCGGGCGGCTTGGGGGGCGGTGGTTTCGGGGACGGCGGCTTGGGAGGCGGTGGTTTCGGGGACGGCGGCTTGGGCGGGGCGGGCGGCGGGGGCGTGGGGCTCGGCGCGGGCGGCGGGCAGGGCGGGAACGTGGGCCAGGCGCCGCCGCTCCCGGCGACGGCCCGGTTGTCCCCCCGGCCGTTCGACACGTACGCGCACGCGTCCGCCGCCGCGGGCCCCACCGGGGCGCCGACGAGCGCGAACGCCAGCGTCACCAGGGCCAACGTCCGTCCGGCAGGGGCGGATCGGATCGGTTCGGGTCCATGCACGTGGCGAATCATCGAGTGTGCGGCGACGGGGCGCGCCGGGGTGTCACCGAATTACCCCGAAGGGGTGGAGGGCGGCCGATCAGGTGTCCGTCGGCTCGTACGCGCGTATGGCCGGGTGTCCCGGAGTGACGGGCCGTCGAAGAAACTCGTGCCCGCGTTGAACACCGGCGGGCGGTCCGTCCGTACCCCCTGCCGTGCGGAGGAGCGGCAGTTCTCCGCACCATCCATGACAAGGAGGGGGAGTTGACGATGAGGACCTCGTGGCGGAACGCCTCACTCGTGGCGAGCGCCGCGGTGGTGCTGGCACTGACGACGGCGTGCGGTCAGGACGGCGGCACCACCGGCGCCGGCCAGAACGTGGGCGCCTCGGCCCAGCCCGGCGAGATCGGCGACGTCGGCGCCGGCCAGGGGCTGGAAGCGGACGCGGGCGCCGGGGACGCGCGGTCGGCGAGCCCGGCCGCCGCCGGCAAGCTGTCCGTCACCACCGACGAAGAACTCGGCGAGCTGGTGACCGACGGCGCCGGCCGCACCCTGTACCGCTTCGACGCGGACACCGCCGAGCCGCCCAGGACCACCTGCGAGGCGGACTGCGCCACCGCCTGGCCGCCGGTGGCGGCCGACGACGCGATCGCCGGCGAGGGCATCGACGAGTCCCTGCTCGGCGAGGTCACCCGTGCCGACGGGAGCAAACAGCTCACCATCGGCGGCTGGCCGGCGTACCGCTACGCCAAGGACACGGCCGCCGGGGACGTCAAGGGGCAGGGCGTGAACGGCAAGTGGTTCGCGCTCGCCGCCGACGGCACGAAGGCGGCCCGGCCCGGCCTGTCCACCCGTGAGGACCCGGAACTGGGCGAGATCGTCGTCGACAAGGACGGGATGACCGTCTACCGCTTCCTGAAGGACGAGGCCTGGCCCGATCCGGTGTCCGCCTGCACCGGCGACTGCCTGAAGAAGTGGCCGGTCGTCGCACCCGTCGAGACCGACGACACCGAGGGCGTGGAGAAGAAGGGCCTGATGAGCTTCACCCGGCCCGACGGGGCGGCCCAGCAGACCCTCGACTGCTGGCCCCTGTACACCTTCGCCGGCGACGAGGAGCCCGGCGACGTCAACGGCCAGGGCGTCGGCGGCACCTGGTACGCCGTCGCCCCCGACGGAAAGGCGGTCGGCGCGCCGCGGAAGTAGCCCTTCCCGGGACCGGGCCGCCCCCTCCGCACCGGACGGAGGGGGCGGCCCGTCGTGCGCTCCGCCGCCGTGCCGCCCGCGTGCGGCACATGCCGCAGGCAGACCGGGAACGGATGGTCAATTTCCGTTTGGGCTCGCTCCTTTGGCGGACGATCAGTAGCCTCTGCTCGAACACCGGATCGCCTTCAGCCTTGGAGAGCCAGATGGAGCGTCCCGCCTGGGCCCCGCGGAGCATCGACATCACGGTGCCCAGTGTGTCCCGGATCTACGACTTCTACCTGGGCGGTTCGCACAATTTCGAGGTCGACCGGGAAGCGGCCCGCAGAGCCATGGAGTTCATCCCGGGACTGCCCAAGGTCATGCAGGCCAACCGGGCGTTCATGCGCCGTGCCGTGGACTTCGCCGCGGGTGAGGGCATCACCCAGTTCCTGGACATCGGCTCCGGCATCCCCACCTTCGGCAACGTCCACGAGGTGGCCCGGCGGGCCTGCCCCGGCGCCCGCGTCGTCTACGTCGACCACGACCCGGTGGCGGTCGCGCACAGCCAGGCGGTCCTGGCGGGCGACGCGGACGCGGACGTCGTCGCCGCCGACCTGCTCAAACCGGACGAGATCCTCACCAGCGAGCAGGTGGAGCGGCTGATCGACCTGAATCGTCCGGTGGCCCTGCTCCTCGTTGCCATACTGCACTTCGTGGCGGACGAGGAGGACCCGTACGCGGCGGTGGCCGAGTTGAGCTCCGCGCTCGCGCCCGGCAGCATGCTGATCCTCACGCACGCCGCGTACGAGGGCATACCGCTGCCGCCCGAGCGGGCCGGGGGCGCGGTGGACGTGTACAAGGACATCCGCAACCCGCTGATCATGCGCACGCGCGAGGAGATCGCGCGGTTCTTCGAGGGGTACGACATGGTGGAACCCGGACTGGTGCCGATGGCGCGCTGGCGCCCCGAGGGCGCACCGGAGGACGAGGACCCCTATGCGTTCTCCGGTTTCGCGGGCGTGGGGCGTACCGCGTGACCGCGCAGCCGGACGGGCCGGAGGACAGACTGCGCAGGTTCGCGACGATCTGGAGCCGGGCGGTGTTCCCGGTCACCACGACGTCGTCGACCCGCCTGGAGTTCGAGGCCGAACTGCTGCCGCTGGCCCGGCGGCTGAGCGGGGTGCTGCGCGCGAGGGCGTTCGACGCGGAGGAGGCCAAGGCGGTCGGCGCCGCGCTCGTGGACGTCCACTGCACCGACCCCGAGGCGCTCAGCCGCACGCTGGACTGCGTCGACGCGTATCTGGTGCTGTACTGCGGGGAGGGCGGCGACCAGGAGGCCCTGCGGGCCCGTTCCTCGCGGATGCAGCACGCGATGGCGGCCGGGTTCGCGCGGGCGCTGCGCGCCCGCACCCTGGCCGAGCAGGAGGCCATCGCCCAGGCCGCCCTGAAGGCGCAGGGCGTGGTGGCCGCCGCGCTGCACGCCAGCGAGGCCCGCTTCCGCGCGGTCTTCGAGGGCGCCGCCATAGGCATCGGCATCGCCGACCTCGACGGCAACATCCTCCAGGTCAACGAGGCGCTGACCCGCATGTTCGGCCTGACCGACCAGAAGCTGCGCCAGGGCAGGGTCCGGGACTGGACCCACCCCGACGACGCCCCGCAGACCTGGCGGCTCTACGACGAACTGGTGCGCGGCGAGCGCGAGCACTACCACCTGGAGAAGGCGTTCTACCGGCCCGACGGCACCGTCCTGTGGACCAACCTGACCGTCTCCCTGCTGCGCGACGCCGACGGCGTCCCCCAGTACCAGCTCGCGCTGATGGAGGACACCACCGAGCGCCGGCTGCTCAACCTGCGGCTGCGCTACGAGGCCACCCACGACGCGCTCACCGGTCTGCCCAACCGCAGCTTCTTCTTCGAACGCCTGGAGAAGGCGCTGAACGCCGGCGAGGGCCAGCGCTTCGGCCTGTGCTACCTCGACCTCGACGGCTTCAAGACCGTCAACGACAGCCTCGGGCACGCGGCCGGCGACCGGCTCCTGGTCGAGGTCGCCGACCGGCTCCAGGCCTGCGCCACCGCGCCCGGCGAGATGGTCGCCCGGCTCGGCGGTGACGAGTTCGTGGCCCTGACCTGCGGCCCGGACACCGCCCACGAGGTGGACGAACTGGCCGGCCGCATCATGAACGCGCTGCTCGCGCCGATCAGCATCGACGGACGGGAGCTGACCGTGCGCGGCTCCATCGGCGTCGTCGAGGGGCCGGCGGGGGAGCGCAGCGCGGCCGAGGTGCTGCGCAGCGCCGACATCACCATGTACCGGGCCAAGTCGGCGGGCGGCAACCGCTACGAACTGGCCGACCCGGAGGCCGACGCCCGCGTGATCACCCGGCACGGGCTGACCACCGCGCTGCCGGCGGCGCTGGAGCGCGGCGAGTTCTTCATCGAGTACCAGCCGCTGGTCCACCTCGGTGACGGCAGCGTGCGCGGCGCGGAGGCCCTGGTGCGCTGGCTGCACCCGCAGCACGGCGTCCTCGGTCCGGACCGGTTCATCCCGCTGGCCGAGCACACCGGCCTGATCGTGCCGCTGGGCCGCTGGGTCCTGGAGCAGGCGGTGCGCCAGGCCCGCGCCTGGCGGGAGCTGTACGGCGACGGCGGCGCGGACCCGCTGCGCATCAACGTCAACCTCTCGCCCTGCCAGCTCACCCACCCCGGGCTGGTCCAGGACACCGTCGACATCCTGGAGCGGGCCGGGATCGCGCCGGACGCGCTCTGCCTGGAGGTGACGGAGTCGGCGCTGATCGGCGCCGACGACGACCTGCTCAAGCCCTTGCGGCGCCTCGCCGAGATGGGCGTCGACATCGCCCTGGACGACTTCGGCACCGGCTACTCCAACCTGGCCAACCTGCGCCGGCTGCCGGTGAGCGTCCTGAAACTGGACCGCTCCTTCACCCAGAGCATGCAGCGGTTCCCCGCCGACCCGGTCGACCTCAGGATCGTCGAGGGCATCGTCTCCCTCGCCCACGGCCTCGACCTCGCCGTCACCGTGGAGGGCGTGGAGACCGGTGCCCAGGCCGAACAGCTGCGCCTGCTGGGCTGCGACACGGCCCAGGGCTGGTACTACGCCCGTCCGGGCCCGCCGGAACGGCTGCACCAGCTGGCGCTGGTGGACGCCACGGGGTGAGCGTCCGGCGCCGGGCGGGGTGACGCCGCCGAGGGGCGCGGGAACACCCCTCGGCCGGCACCGGACGCTCACCGCTCCAGCAGCATCCGCTGAAGCTCCCGGGCCGCCCGGGGCGGGGCCACGTCGCTGCGGTGCGCCAGCGCGATGGTCCGGTGCAGCCCCGGCCGCGCCAGCGGCGTCACCCGCAGCCCCCGCCCCGACCGCGCCGCCACCATCCGGGGCACGACCGCGATCCCGAGCCCCGCCCGCACGAAGCCGAGCACGGCGTCCATCTCGCCGCCCTCGACGGCGAAGACCGGTTCGAACCCGGCGGAGCGGCACGCCGCCACCGTCAGTTCCCGCAGGTCGTAGCCGTGCCGGAACATCACCAGGCGCTCGCCCGCCAGGTCCCCGATCTCCACCGCCCGCCGTCCCCCGCCGGGCCTGGGCTCCTCCGGCGAGGAGACCACCACCAGGTCCTCGCGCAGCAGCTCCACCGTGGTCAGCGCCGGAGAGGGCGCGGGCAGCGGCAGCACGACGAGCGCGAGGTCGAGCGCGCCGCGCGCCAGTTCCCGTACCAGGTCGTGGCTGCCGCCCTCCTCGATCAGCAGCCGGATGCCGGGGTAGCGGTCGTGGAAGGCGCGCAGCACGTCCGGCAGCAGGCCGGTGCACAGGCTCGGCGTCGCCCCCAGCCGGACCCGGCCGCCGCGCAACTGCGCCAGCTCCTGCACCTCGTGCCGGGCGGTGTCCGCGTCGGCCAGGATGCGCCGGGCCAGCGGCAGCAGCGCCTCCCCGGCGTCGGTCAGCGTGATGTTGCCCCGCGCCCGCTGGAACAGGTCGGCGCCCAGCTCCCGCTCCAACGCCTTGACCTGCTGCGACAGTGACGGCTGGGAGACGTGGACCAGCTCGGCGGCCCGGGTGAAGTGCCGGGTCTCGGCGACCGCCACGAAGTACTGGAGCTGGTGGAACTGCATCCGCTCATCATAGGCAACGCCTATCGGAACGAGCCGGATCATGTCTTGGACCGATGGGGCCCTTCGGTCCTAGCGTCTGGTGACATGGCTCTGGCAACGCGGACGGACCGACGGCCGTCCCTGGCACGCACCGTGTGGGACTCGACCGTCGGCAAGAAGACCGTGATGGCGGTCAGCGGGCTCGTCATGCTGCTGTACCTGGTCGTCCACATGATCGGCAACCTGAAGATCTTCTTCGGTACGGAGGAGTTCAACCACTACGCCCACTGGCTGCGCACGGTCGGTGAGCCGTTCATGCACTACGAGTGGACGCTGTGGGTGGTCCGCGTCGTGCTGGTCGTCGCCGTCGTCGCCCACGCCACCTCCGCGTACCAGCTCAGCCGCCGCGACATCAAGGCACGGCCCACCAGGTACGTGCACCGGCGCAAGCGGGCGAGCTACGCCACCCGCACCATGCGCTGGGGCGGGATCATCCTCGGTCTGTTCATCGTCTGGCACATCCTGGACCTGACCACCGGCACCGTGCACTCCGGCGGCTTCGAGTCGGGCAAGCCCTACCAGAACGTCGTGGACACCTTCTCCACCTGGTACGGCAACACGATCTACATCGTCGCCATGCTCGCCCTCGGCCTGCACATCCAGCACGGCTTCTGGAGCGCCGCCCAGACCCTCGGCGCCGGCAGCCGCACCCGCGACCGCGCCCTGAAGACCGTCGCAAGCGTCCTCGCGCTGCTGCTCACGGCCGGTTTCATCGCCGTCCCCGTGGGCGTCATGACCGGAGTGGTGAGCTGAACATGACTTCTTACGCCGACTACACGACCGGCGAGCCGGTCGTCGACACCAAGGCCCCCAAGGGGCCGATCAACGAGCGCTGGGACAAGCGCCGCTTCGAGGCCAAGCTGGTCAACCCCGCCAACCGCCGCAAGCACACGGTGATCGTGGTGGGCACCGGCCTCGCGGGCGGCTCGGCCGGCGCGACCCTCGCCGAGCAGGGCTACCACGTCGTCCAGTTCTGCTACCAGGACTCCCCGCGCCGCGCCCACTCCATCGCCGCGCAGGGCGGCATCAACGCGGCGAAGAACTACCGCAACGACGGCGACTCCGTGCACCGCCTGTTCTACGACACCGTCAAGGGCGGTGACTTCCGCGCCCGGGAGTCCAACGTCCACCGCCTCGCGCAGATCTCCGTCGAGATCATCGACCAGTGCGTGGCGCAGGGCGTGCCCTTCGCCCGCGAGTACGGCGGCCTGCTCGACACCCGCTCCTTCGGCGGCGTCCAGGTCTCCCGCACGTTCTACGCCCGCGGCCAGACGGGCCAGCAGCTGCTCCTCGGCGCCTACCAGGCGCTCAGCCGCCAGGTCGCGGCGGGGAACATCGAGCTGCACCCCCGTACCGAGATGCTCGACGTGATCGTCGTCGACGGCCGGGCCCGGGGCATCGTCGCCCGGGACCTGATCACCGGCAGGATCGACACCTACTACGCGGACGCGGTGGTGCTGGCCTCCGGCGGCTACGGCAACGTCTTCTACCTGTCGACCAACGCCATGAACTCCAACGCCACCGCCGTCTGGCGGGCGCACCGGCGCGGCGCGTACTTCGCCAACCCCTGCTTCACGCAGATCCACCCCACCTGCATCCCGCGCACCGGCGACCACCAGTCCAAGCTGACGCTGATGAGCGAGTCGCTGCGCAACGACGGCCGGATCTGGGTGCCGAAGGCCAAGGGCGACGACCGCCCCGCGAACAAGATCCCCGAGGAGGAGCGCGACTACTACCTGGAGCGCATCTACCCGTCCTTCGGCAACCTCGTCCCCCGCGACATCGCCTCCCGCGCCGCGAAGAACGTCTGCGACGAGGGGCGGGGCGTGGGCCCCGGCGGCCAGGGCGTGTACCTGGACTTCGCGGACGCGATCAGGCGGATGGGGCGCAAGGCGGTCGAGGCCAAGTACGGCAACCTCTTCGACATGTACCAGCGGATCACCGACGAGGACCCCTACGAGGTCCCGATGCGGATCTACCCCGCCGTGCACTACACGATGGGCGGCCTGTGGGTCGACTACGACCTGCAGACCACGGTCCCCGGTCTGTTCGCGATCGGCGAGGCCAACTTCTCCGACCACGGCGCCAACCGGCTCGGCGCCTCCGCGCTGATGCAGGGCCTGGCGGACGGCTACTTCGTGCTGCCGGCCACCATCAACGACTACCTGGCCCGCAACCCGCACCAGGACGAGGTCGGCGACGACCACCCGGTGGTCCAGGAGGTGCTGGCCGAGACCCAGGACCGGCTCAACCTGCTGCTGTCCGTCGACGGCGACCGCACCCCCGACTCCTTCCACCGCGAGCTGGGCGAGCTGATGTGGGAGTTCTGCGGCATGGCGCGCACCGACTCCGGACTGCGCAAGGCCCTGGAGCGCATCCCGCAGATCCGCGAGGAGTTCTGGCGCCGCGTCAAGGTGCCCGGCACCGGCGAGGAGTTCAACCAGTCGCTGGAGAAGGCCAACCGCATCGTCGACTACCTGGAGCTGGCCGAGCTGATGTGCCTCGACGCGCTGCACCGCGCCGAGTCCTGCGGCGGCCACTTCCGCGAGGAGTCCCAGACCCCGGACGGCGAGGCCGCCCGTAGGGACGAGGAGTTCTCCTACGCCGCCGCCTGGGAGTTCTCCGGCACCGGCGAGGCTCCCGTCCTGCACAAGGAAGACCTGGTCTTCGAGTACGTCCACCCCACCCAGCGGAGCTACGCATGAGGCTCACCCTGCGCGTCTGGCGCCAGAAGAACGCCGACGCCGAAGGCGCCATGTCCACGTACGAGGTGGACGGGATCTCGCGGGACATGTCGTTCCTGGAGATGCTCGACACCCTTAACGAGGAACTCATCCTCAAGGGCGAGGACCCGGTCGCCTTCGACCACGACTGCCGCGAGGGAATCTGCGGCGCCTGCTCGCTCGTCATCAACGGCGACGCGCACGGACCCGAGCGCACCACCACCTGCCAGCTGCACATGCGCTCCTTCCAGGACGGCGACACGATCGACATCGAGCCGTGGCGGGCGTCGGCCTTCCCGGTGGTGAAGGACCTGGTCGTGGACCGGTCCGCGTTCGACCGGATCATCCAGGCCGGCGGTTACATCACCGCGCCGACCGGTGCCGCGCCGGAGGCCCACGCCACGCCGGTGCCCAAGCCGGACGCCGACTTCGCGTTCGAGCACGCGGAGTGCATCGGGTGCGGGGCGTGCGTGGCGGCCTGCCCCAACGGGGCGGCGATGCTGTTCACCTCCGCCAAGGTCAACCACCTCAACGTACTGCCGCAGGGAGCGCCCGAGCGGGAGTCCCGGGTGCTGGACATGGTGGGGCAGATGGACGCGGAGGGGTTCGGGGGGTGCACGTTGGCGGGCGAGTGCGCGACCGCCTGCCCGAAGGGCATTCCGCTGATGTCCATCACCAGCATGAACAAGGAGTGGCTGCGGGCGACCCGGAAGGCCGGGAAGCGGTAGGCGCCGTCACGGGGTACGGGGTGAGGGACAAGGGCCCGGCGCGGTCGCTCGCGCCCGCGCGGCGGGACCGCGGACCCGGCAGGCCCCGCGCCCCTGACGGGGAGCTTCGGTGAACGTCCGCCGGAAAGGCGCGGACGGGCGGGGCCGGGAGAGGTGCTCCTGCCGGCCCCGTCCCGCGTGTCGCGCCCCTGGCATTCAGCAAGCGCACATCCGCTCTCCCGGCGTTGGTCATGCGCAGGACAGCCGCGGTCGGAAGAACTGTGGCGAGCCCGGCCCGATGACCAGGAGAGCAGCCATGAGCGGTGCACTGACCGTCGACCGTCCCCCGCAGCCCGCGGCACCCGTCCGTTATACCGTCTCCCTCGCCCGCGACGAGGACGAGGTCCGGGCCGCGCAGCGGCTGCGGCACGAGGTCTTCGCCGGGGAGATGGGCGCGCTGCTGTCCGGCCCGCAGCCGGGCCTCGACATCGACCCCTTCGACGCGTACTGCGACCACCTGCTGGTCCGCGAGGAGGCCGGCGGGCAGGTCGTCGGCACCTACCGGCTGCTGCCGCCCGAGCGGGCCGCGGTCGCCGGACGGCTGTACGCGGAGAGCGAGTTCGAGCTGACCGCGCTGGACCCCATCCGCCCGGACCTGGTCGAGGTCGGCCGCTCCTGCGTCCACCCCGACCACCGCGACGGCGCCGTCATCGGGCTCATCTGGGCCGGCATCGCCCGCTACATGACCGACCGCGGCCACGAGTGGCTGGCCGGCTGCTGCTCCGTCCCGCTCGCCGACGGCGGCGCCCTCGCGTCGGCCACCTGGGACCGGGTGCGAGAGCGCGACCTCGCCCCCGAGGAGTACCGGGTACGGCCGCTGCTGCCGTGGGTCCCGCACCCGGCGGCGTCGGCCGGACGCACCGAGGTGCCGCCCCTGCTGCGCGGCTACCTCCGGCTCGGCGCCTGGGTCTGCGGGGAACCCGCGCACGATCCCGACTTCGGCGTCGCCGACCTGTACGTGCTGCTGCCCATGAGCCGGATCAACCCGCGCTACCTGCGGCACTTCCTCTCGCTCGTGCCCGCCGCCCGGTGAGCGTCTGGCTGCCCGGCGCGCCCTGCACCCCCGGGCGCTGCGTGGAACGGGCGCGGACCGCGGCGGCCGTGCCGCGTGCCGTGCTGCGGCTGACGGCCGTCGCGCTCCTGCTGCTGGCCGGGATCGCGCTGACGCCGGTGGGACACCGCGTGCCCGCCGCCCTGGTGCGCCGGTGGTGCCGGTGGATCGTGCGGGCCTGCGGTGTCCGGGTCCGGATCACCGGCGGCGCACCGCCCGCCGGAGGACTGCTGCTCGTCGCCCACCACGTGTCCTGGCTGGACGTCCCGCTGCTGGCCGCCGTCCGCCCGGCGCGGATGGTGGCCAAGAGCGAGGTCCGCGGCTGGCCGGTGGCCGGGCGGCTGGCCGCCCGCGGGGGAGTGCTGTTCATCGAACGGGACCGGCTGCGGGCGCTGCCCGGGACCGTCGCCCGCATCGCGGCCGAACTGCGCGGTGGCGCCGCGGTCGCGGTCTTCCCCGAGGGCAGCACCTGGTGCGGACGCGCCCGGGGGCCGTTCCGCCGGGCCGTGTTCCAGGCCGCGCTCGACGCGGGCGTACCGGTCCAGCCGGTGCGCATCCGCTATCTGGCAGACGGGCGGACGGTGACCACGACACCCGCCTTCGTCGGCGAGGACACCCTGCTCGCCTCGCTGTGGCGGGTGGCGTCGGCGCGCGGCCTGGTGGCCGAGGTGCTGGTACAGCCGGTCGTCACCGCCGGCGCCCGGACCGCCGAAGGGACGGACGGGACCGCCCGGGCCGGTCACCACGGGAAAGCACCTTCGAAAAGTACGTGCACTTTGTGATGAGAGCGCCGTTTTCCGCCTCTTGATGCGGAAAACCGGATAGACGTCACTCCAGAAGGAGGGTGAGACCGAGATGATCACCCGCGAAGAGATCACGACGCTGTTGGACCACCCCGTCTACGACGGTGACGGCAACAAGATCGGTGACGCCAAGCACGTCTTCTTCGACGACATGACCGGGCGCCCCGAGTGGGTCAGCGTCAGGACCGGCATGTTCGGCTCCAACGAGTCGTTCGTCCCCATCCACGACGCGACCCTGGTCGAGGACCACCTCGAGGTTCCCTACCCCAAGGACCAGGTCAAGGGCGCGCCCAACGTCGACATCGACGCGGGCGGGCACCTGTCGGCGAGCGAGGAGCACCGTCTCTACGACTACTACGGCGTCAACTGGGACAGCGTGCTGTCCCAGGCCGAGACGTCCGGCGGCGGTGACCCGGGCACGGGCGTGGGCACGGCGGCGGGCACGGCGGACATGGCGGGCACCGCCGGCCGGGGGCGTCCGGACCGCGCGGGCGCGCTCGACGACGACGCCATGACGCTCTCCGAGGAGCGGCTGCACATCGGGGTCGAGCGGCGCGAGGCCGGCCGGGCGCGACTGCGCAAGTACGTGGTCACCGAGGAGGTGCAGCAGACCGTGCCGGTACGGCACGAGGAGGTGCGCCTGGAGCGGGAGCCGATCACGGAGGCCAACCTCGACGCCACGCTCTCCGGCCCGGAGATCGGCGAGGCCGAGCACGAGGTCACCCTGTACGAGGAGCACCCCGTGGTGGAGACCGAGACGGTACCGGTGGAACGCGTGCGGCTGACCACCGAGGAACACGTCGAGGACGAGACCGTCCGGGGCCGGGTCCGCAAGGAGCGGATCGAGACCGAGGGGACGGTCGACGACATCAGGCGTCCGGGCCGCGAGTGACCCGCACCGCCCGGCGGCGTGACGCCTCCGGCCGGGGGAGCGCCGCGCCGCCGGCGGCCGTTTGCCGTCCGGTGATCCGCGCGAGCCGCCGGTAGGAGTCGTACAGGGCCGCGCGGTCGTAGGTGCTGGTGGTGACCAGCACCTCCTGGGCGCCCGTCTCCTCCAGCAGGGTCTCCAGCTCCCGCGCGACCTGCTCCTCGGTGCCGGCGATGTGGCCCGCGAGGCCGGCCTCGTGGAGGTCGCGCTCCTTCGCGGTCATCGTCCGGGTCTCGACCCGCTCGGCGGGCGGCAGCGGCGGGAAGGTGCCGTGGGTGCGGGCGTACGCCATGGACCACGCCTCGGGGACCAGCAGCCGCCGGGCCGCCTCGGGGGTGGCGGCGACGGCGATCGTGCCGGAGACGACGACGTAGGGATCGCGGGCCCACGGGGAGGGGTGGAAGGCGTCGCGGTAGCGGTCGATGCCGCGCCGCATCCGGTCGCGGTCGCGCAGGTCGCCGATGACCATCGGCAGGCCCGCGCGGGCGGCGACGGCCGCGCCCTCGCCCGTCGCCAGCACGAACGGCGGCACGGTCAGGCCCTCGGCGGGCCGGGCGTGCGCGCCGGTGGGCGAGGTGCCCTCGAACCAGCCCAGCAGTTCGGCCAGTTGCTCCTCGAAGCGGCCGGCGTCGTCCTTGTCGTGGCCCAGCGCCCGGCGCACCCCGTCGGTGAAGCCCACCGAGCGGCCCAGACCCATGTCGATCCGGCCGGGGAACAGCGACTCCAGTACGCCGAACTGCTCGGCGACGACGAAGGGCCGGTGGTTGGGGAGCATCACGCCGCCGGTCCCGACCCGGATCGTCCGGGTGGCCCCGGCCACGGCGGCGGCCAGTACGGTCGGCGCCGAACCGGCCACCCCGGGCACCCCGTGGTGCTCCGACACCCAGAAGCGGTGGTAGCCCAGCCGTTCGGCCTCCCGGGCCAGCCGCACGGTGTCGCGCAGCGCCTCGCCGGGCGGGTGCCCCCGGCGGACGCGGGAGCGGTCGAGGACGGAGAAGGGGGTCCGGGCGGTCAGCGAGCTCACACGGGGTTCAACGTCCCGCGGGCGGGGGCATTCCCGGGTGGTCAGCCCCCGGGACGCAGCAGGCCGCGCTCGTAGGCCCGCCGCAGGTGCTGCGGGACGAGGTGGCGGACGCCGTCGACGGTGACCGGTACGAGGGCCGGGACGGCCGCCTTCCACCGGGCGCGGCGGTGGCGGGTGTTGCTGCGGGACGTCTTCCGCTTGGGGACGGCCATGGGCGTGCTCCTCGGTGGTCGGGGCCCGGCAAGGTCACCGAGGACGCTACATGAAAATGGATCCCATTTACAAAGTGTTGGGGACGGGTCTCACTCGTCCAGGCGGAAGCCCACCTTGAGGCCGACCTGCCAGTGGGCCACCTGGCCGTTCTCGATCTGGCCGCGGATCTGGGTCACCTCGAACCAGTCCAGGTGGCGCAGGGTCTGGGAGGCGCGGGAGACGCCGTTGCGGACGGCCTGGCCGACGCCGTCGGGCGAGGTCCCGACGATCTCCGTGACGCGATAGGTGTGGTTCGTCATCACTCCACGGTGCCCCACACCGCGCCGGCGCGCGACATGTCGGGCGACGCCTCCCGGGCCCTTGACCCCGGCATTGGTGCGGACCAAAATCCAGGCACCCGTACGAGCCACGGGCTCGTCCCCCCCATGACGGGTGTCTCCTCGCCGCGTTCCGGACAGAACAGGACCCCCTCGTGAGACGTCCTCGCCTGCTCGCCCTCCTGACCGCCGCCCTCCTGACCGGCGGCTGCGGTCTGGTCGTGGCGGAGAACACCGGTGACCGGGAGGCCGCCGTCGCCGTGGTCGAGGCGCTGACCGGCAAGAAGTGGAACACCGAACTGGCCCGGACCATGGACTGCGTACCGAACAAGAAGTCCCTGGCCGGCGCCGTCGCGGGCGAGGAGGGCGTCGCCGCCATGGCCGCCGGCGCCGCGCGCGGGCGGGCCGCCTCGACCACGCCCGGCTGGGGCGCGGTCGAGGCGGACAACCCGATCAAGGAGTACATGACGAACGTGCTCCCCGGAGCCGGCCCGGCCACCGTGGCCCGCCGGGCCGCCGACCGGATCACCCAACTCCTGGACGCGGGCGCCCGGTGACGCCCGGCGCCGTCAGCGCACCGTGCTCAGCGACAGCGCGAAGCGGCCCTCGGCATCCGTCCACCAGCGGACCGGCTCCAGCCCCGCCGCCGTCAGTTCGGCGCGTACGCCCGCCTCGCGGAACTTCGCCGACACCTCGGTCCGCAGCTCCTCCCCGGCCGCGAACCCCACGGCCAGACCGAGCGCCTGGACCTTCACCGTCTGCGCGGTGCGCGAGCGCAGCCGCATCTCGATCCACTCGTGTTCCGCGTCCCACCGCGCCACGTGGTCGAAGGCGGCGAGGTCGAAGTCGGCGTCCAGCTCGCGGTTGATCACGGACAGCACGTTCTTGTCGAACGCGGCCGTCACCCCGGCCGCGTCGTCGTACGCCCGCACCAGCACCGCCTCGTCCTTGACCAGGTCGGTGCCGAGCAGCAGCGTGTCGCCGGGGGCGAGCGCGGAGCGGACCGAGGCGAGGAACGCGGACCGTTCGGCGGGCAGCAGGTTGCCGATGGTGCCGCCGAGGAACGCCAGCAGCCGGGGCCCCGGCGTGTCCGGCAGCTCCAGGGCGGTGGTGAAGTCGGCGATCAGGGCGTGGACGCCGAGGCCCGGCCGTTCGGCGGCGATCGCCCGGCCGGCCCGCTCCAGGGCGCTCTCGCTGACGTCGACCGGGACGTAGGCGCGCAGCCCGGTCAGCGCGTCCAGCAGGTACCGGGTCTTCGCGGAGGAGCCGGAGCCCAGCTCGACCAGGGTGCGGGCGCCGCAGGCCGCCGCGATCTCGCCGGCCCGGGCGGTGAGGATCTCGCGTTCGGCGCGCGTCGGGTAGTACTCGGGCAGCGCGGTGATCTCCTCGAACAGCTCGCTGCCGCGCGCGTCGTAGAACCACTTCGGCGGCAGCGTGCGGGGGCTGCCGGTCAGGCCGGCCAAGACGTCGGCGCGCAGGGCGGCGTCCGTGGCGTCCTCGGGCAGGACGCGGGTGACGCGGAACGTGCTCACGTACGGGACTCCTCCAAGGTCACGGGCGCGGATTCCTCGAGCGAGGCGAGCCGCACCTCCGTGCGGCTCGCCGCCAGCAGGGTGCGGTCGGGCACCTCCCGCCAGTGCGGGTCGTCGTCGTAGGGCTCGGAGGCCACGACGGTGCCGCCGCCGGGCCGGGACAGGTACCACAGGGTGTCGCCCCAGGCGGTGGCGGCGATCGCGGTCCCGTCGGTGAGGAGGAGGTTGAGGCGGGAGGCGGGGGCCGCCGCGGCGACCTCCAGGACCGTGCCGGCCAGCGCCCGCGGCGCCGGGTCACCGGCCCGCAGCCGGTCGAGGACCAGCGCCCACACGAACGCCGAGTCGTTGCGGGCCTCCAGCGACAGCAGCTCCCCGGCCGGCAGCGACGGCACCAGAGCGGCCAGTGAGCCGGGCCAGCCGGGCACCGCCCCGTTGTGGCTGAACAGCCAGGTGTCCGCGGCGAACGGCGCCGCCGCGGCCTCCGCGTCCGCCCCGGACAGGGTGGCGTCGCGCACCGCGCCGAGCACCGCCGTGCCGCGCACCACCCGGGCCAGGTCGGCGAAGGACCGGTCCGCCCAGATCGGCCCGGCCCGCCGGTAGCGGGCCGGCACCGGGTCGTCCTCGGCGTACCAGCCGACGCCGAACCCGTCGGCGTTGACCGTCCCGTACCGCTGCCGGCGCGGCGCCCAGGACTGGCGGTACAGGGCGTGCGGGGGCGTCACGAGGAGCCCGCCGAGCGGCAGCGCGGGCCCCACGTAGGCGAGGTGGCGGCACATCAGAGGCCCTCCGCGGACCGGGCCGTGCGGAACCCGGCGAAGATCTGCCGCCGGACCGGGTAGTCCCAGTTGCGGAACGTGCCCCGGCAGGCCACCGCGTCCACCGCGAACGAGCCGCCGCGCAGCACCTTGTGCGCGGGACCGAAGAACACCTCCGAGTACTCCTTGTACGGGAAGGCCCGGAACCCGGGGTACGGCAGGAAGTCGCTCGCCGTCCACTCCCACACGTCGCCGATCAACTGCCGTACGCCGAGCGGCGACTCGCCGGCGGGATAACCGCCGGCGGGCGCCGGGCGAAGGTGCCGCTGGCCGAGGTTGGCGTGCTCGGGGCCGGGGTCGGCGTCGCCCCACGGGTAGCGCGTGGACCGTCCGGTCGCCGGGTCGTGCCGGGCGGCCTTCTCCCACTCGGCCTCGGTGGGCAGCCGCCGGCCGGCCCAGCGGGCGTAGGCGTCGGCCTCGTACCAGCACACGTGCACCACCGGTTCGTCGGGCGGCACCACCTCCGTCACCCCGAACCGGCGGCGCAGCCACTGCCCGCCGTCCCGGCGCCAGAACAGCGGGGCGGTGATCGTGCCGCGGCGGATGTGGTCCCAGCCCTCGGCGGTCCACCAGCGAGGGTCGGTGTAGCCGCCGTCGTCGATGAACGCCTGGTACGCCGCGTTGGTGACCGGTGTGGTGTCGATGTGGAACGGCGCCACCTCGCGCCGGTGCGCGGGCCGTTCGTTGTCCAGCGCCCACGGCTCGGTGGAGGTGCCCATCGTGAACGGGCCGCCGGGGACGAGGACTTCGGCGGGCCCGGTGAACAGCGGCACCGGGTCCGGATCGGGGGCGGTGAGCGCCCGCGGGCCCCTGCGCAGCTGATGGGTGATCAGCATGGTCTCGTCGTGCTGCTGCTCGTGCTGCGCGACCATCCCGAAGGCGAAGCCCGCCTCGGTCAGCCGCGTTCCGCGCAGGGCCGCGCCCGCCAGCACGTCCAGGGCCCGGCCGCGCACCTCGGCCGCGTACCGGCGGGCCTCCTCGGGCGACAGCAGCGGCAGCCCGGAGCGCTCGGCGCGCGGGTGCTCGAAGGCGTCGTAGAGGCTGTCGATCTCGGGCCGTATCGCCTCCTGCCCGGCGACCGCCCGCAGCAGCCACAGCTCCTCCTGGCCGGCGATGTGGGCCAGGTCCCACACCAGCGGCGACATCAGCGGCGAGTGCTGCGCGGTCAGGTCGGGGCCCTCCACGCAGTCGGTGAGCAGCGCGGTGCGTTCGCGGGCGGTGACGAGCGTGGTCCGGGCCCGCTCGCGCAGAACCTCGGCGTCGTGGGCGGGGTCGGTCATCAGGAGCGGTCCTTCCGGTGCTCGTCCAGCAGGTCGTCGGCGGGGCACCGGCCCCGCGCGACATAGCGGTCCAGGTACGCCGTGACGGCGTCCGTCACCCGGGTGCCGGCGCCGAGCCGGGGCAGCGCGCGCAGCGCCGCCGCGAAGCACACGGCGGCGGCCTCGCGCAGCTCCGGGTCACCGAGCCCCGCCCGGGCCGCGTCCCGCCACAGCGGGTTGTGCGGGGCGGGCCGGCCGCCGGCGCGCTCGGCGAGCGGCTTCACCGCCCGGTAGGCGGTCTCGGTGGCCTCCGGGTCGTCGAACAGCGCCGCCGTGACGGCGAGCGGCACGATCCAGCCGTCGTCCCCGGGCTGCGCGTCGATCATGCGCAGCTCCAGGTGACCGCGTGGTCTGACCGGGGGGAACAGCGTGGTGAGGTGGTAGCCGAGGTCCTCCGCGGTGGGCGGCCTGGGCGACCGGGAGCGGATCCACTTTCGGAAGGTGAGCCCGTCGGGGACCTGCCACGGTCCCGTGTCCTCGCGTACGCACATCACCGGGGCGTCCAGCGCGTGCCGGGCCCAGGCACCGGCCGGGTCGGTGTCCAGACGGGGGCCGCCCGCCCGGCCCGGACCGATCCGCGCCCAGTACAGCTGCCGGGTGGAGAGCCGGCCGGTGGGGCGCCCGGCGACCAGCGGCGAGTTGGCGAACGCGGCCACCAGGACCGGACCCAGCCGGTGGGCCAGCCACCAGCGCCGCACCTGTCCGAGCGGACCGGGCTCCTCGAAGCCCGCGTCCACGCACACCTGCACGGAGGCCGAGGCCCGCATCATGCGGCGGCCGGCCGCCCCGGCGCGGTCCAGACACGCCTCCATGGCGTCGTAGCGGGGCTGACGCAGGAAGCGGCGGGGGAGGTGCCACGGGTCGTGGCCGAAGCCGGCCAGGACCAGACCGGTGCCGCGCAGTACCGCGCGGACGGCGTCCAGGTCGGCGGAGACGGTGTCGACGACGTCCGTCAGGGAGGCGGCGGGCGGCGAGCTGAGCTCCAGCTGACCGCCGGGCTCCACGGTGAGCGCCGACTTCAGGGGGACGGACCGCAGCGCGGCGTACGCCGCGTCGAGCCGTCCGGGGGTGACGGGGAGCCGCGGGTCGCGCAGCTCGTGGACGAGCCATTCCACTTCGACCCCGAGACGGCGGGGCGGGCCGGTCTTGAAGGCGATGCCGCGGACCAGCGCCTCGGCCTCGGCTTCGCCGACGGCCTCGGCTCCGCCGACGGCGGGGCGTGGCCCGTGACAGCCGCTGAACGATTCTGACATGTCGGGATCCTCCTGAAATTCCACCATGTCGACGGGGGCCGGCCGGACGGCCGGGCCGCCGCACTCGTCCCACCCAAGACCTTTCCGCGCCGCGGCACAAGGGTGCGAAAACTCCGTTGCACCGCACGACCAGCATCGCTCACGATGCGTTCATGGGCACGACAGGAGAGACCGCGCGGCGCGCGCTCACGGCGTCCACGGGGGTGGCGCCGTGAGCGCGCGCCTGCGGGAGATCGCCCGGCGGACGGAGCAGATCGTCGCGGCGGGGGCCTACCGCGCGTCCGACGGGCGCGAGGTGACGATCGCGGCGGCCGTGGCGGCGGCCCGGTCGGGCACCCGCACGTACGGGCCGGAGCCCGTCCCCGTGCCGGACACCCCGCCCGTGCGCATGCGCGTGGAGGTCACCGGCGAGAGCAGCCTGGCGGCCGCGCGCCGCCTCGGCGGCGACGTGGCGGTCCTCAACTTCGCCTCGGCGCGCAACCCGGGCGGGGGGTACCTCAACGGCGCCCAGGCCCAGGAGGAGGCCCTGTGCCGGGCCTCCGCGCTCCACACCTGCCTGCTGCGGGCCCGTGACTTCCACGACCACCACCGGGCGCACCGCGACCCGTTCTACACCGACCGCGTCGTGTACTCGCCCGCCGTCCCCGTCTTCCGGGACGACCGCGGCCGGCTGCTGGACACGCCGTACACCGCCGCTTTCCTGACCGCCGCCGCGCCCAACGCGGGCGTGGTGCTGCGCACGGCGCCGGAGCGCGCCGCCGAGCTGCCGCGCGCCCTGGCCGCGCGCGCGGAGCGGGTACTGGAGACGGCCGCGGCCCACGGGCACCGCCGCCTGGTCCTCGGCGCGTGGGGGTGCGGGGTCTTCCGCAACGAACCGGCCCAGGTCGCGGGCGCGTTCCAGGCGCTGCTCGGATGCGGCGGCCGGTTCGCGTCCGCGTTCACGCACGTGGTCTTCGGCGTCCTGGACCGCACCGGGGGCGGCACGGTCCGCGCCGCCTTCGAGCGGACCTTCGGCGGGGCTCAGCTCCAGCCGTAGCGCTCCCGCAGCCGGTGCCGTACGAGGTTGAACCGCATCCGGTCCAGCGCGCACGCCTCCCGCCGCATCCCCGACTCGTGCAGCCGCAGCACCCGGTCGGTGTCCACCCAGGAGTCCCGGCCCGAACGGTCCCACGGGCCGCTGCCGATGGGCACCCAGTCCCGGTCGGCGCCGTGCCGCTTGCTGGACAGCCGCACGGCGAGCACGGTGCCGGCCGCCTCGCGGGCGACCACCAGCACGGGGCGGTCCTTGCCCCGGCCGTCGTTCTCCTCGTAGGGCACCCAGGTCCAGACGATCTCGCCCGGGTCGGGGTCGCCGTCGTGGGCGGGGGAGTACTCGGTGCGCACCGGGCCCACCGCGCGGACGTCGGCCTCGGCGGTGGCGTGCGGGCCGTGGCGGCCGGGGGTGTTCCCCCCGGCCCCAGGACTCTGATCGGTGAAGGCGGTCACGGCCGTACGGTACGGGACGCGGGCGTGCCGCCGGCGGCTGGGGCGTCGGCATGCCGGCGACGGCCGCCGGGAGCCCCCGAGGGTACGCCGGTGGTGCCCGGCGCCCGCGGCCGAAGGCGTCGCCGAGTGGCAGCGTGCCGCCCGAACGGCCAGCATGCAGCCAGGAGCACCGGGACAGGCCCGCATGACCGCCCGCAACGCGATCGACCGGCCGGCGCGGCGCCTGCCCGGCTCCCGGACGCGGCCCCCGCCCGGGAGCCGCGGTCCGGCGAGCCCGCGGCCAGCCTGGCGCGGCGGGCGCCGGCCCCGGTGCCCGACGGCCACCGGACCTGGCCGGGCGGGCCGGTCCGGGCCGGCCGCGACCGGATGGCAGGCTGATCCCCGTACCCGTCACCGTCTGGAGGAGGAAGCCGACCTCATGACCGACCAGCTCACCGTGAGCGTCCTGGGCACCGGCATCATGGGCGCCGCGATGGCCCGCAACCTCGCCCGCGCCGGACACACCGTCCGCGTCTGGAACCGCACCCGGGCCAAGGCCGAGCCGCTCGCCGCCGACGGCGCGCACGTCGCCGGCGCGCCCGAGGAGGCGGTGCGGGGCGCGGACGTCGTCCTGACCATGCTCCACGACGGGCCCGCCGTCCTCGACGTCATGCGGGAGGCGGCGCCCGGCCTGCGCCCCGGCACCGCCTGGGCGCAGTCGACCACCGCGGGCGTCGACGCCCTCGACGACCTGGCCGGCTTCGCCCGCGAGCACGGCCTGGTCTTCTTCGACGCCCCGGTGCTGGGCACCCGGCAGCCCGCCGAGGCGGGCCAGTTGCTGGTCCTGGCCGCCGGGCCGGCCGACGCGCGGGACGCGGTGACGCCCGTCTTCGACGCGGTGGGCAACCGCACCGTGTGGACCGGCGAGGACGGCGCCGCCGGCAGCGCCACCCGGCTCAAGCTGGTCGCCAACAGCTGGGTCATCGCCGCCACCAACGCGGCCGGCGAGGTCCTGGCGCTGGCCGGGGCGCTGGGCGTCGACCCCGACCACTTCTTCGACGCCATCGCCGGCGGCGGGCTCGACATGGGCTATCTGAGGGCCAAGGCCGCACTGATCCGCGAGGGCAGGCTGACCCCCGCGCAGTTCGCCGTGCGCACGGCTGCCAAGGACGCCCGGCTGATCGTCGAGGCGGGCGAACGGGGCGGCGTCCGCCTGGACGTGGCCGCCGCGGGCGCCGCGCGTCTGGCCCGTGCCGCGGCGCAGGGGCACGGCGACGAGGACATGGCCGCCGCGTACTACGCCAGCTTCACCGAGCAGCCGTCCGACTGACCGGGAACGGGGCTGCCGCCCCGGCGAACGGGAACGATCAAGAGCCGGAACGACCGGGAACCGGAACGACCGAGAACGGAACAGCCAAGAGCCGGAACGGCTGAGAACCGGAACGACGAGAACCAGAACGACCAAGGAGTCCGCATGTCCAAGCCGCCGCTGCCCGCCGACGCCGTCGAGATGCTGCGCCGCGCCAACCCCTGCGTCATGGCGACCCTCCGCTCCGACGGCACCCCCGTCTCCACCCCGACCTGGTACGTCTGGGAGGACGACGGCCGGGTCCTGATCAGCCTCGACGAGGGGCGCGTACGCCTGGGACACCTGCGCCGTGACCCGCGGGTCACCCTCACCGTCCTCGACGGGGAGGACTGGTACACCCACGTCACCCTCATCGGCCGGGTCGCCGAGTTCCGCGACGACGAGGGCCTGGCCGACATCGACCGCATCTCCACCCACTACACCGGCGGCCCCTACCCCGACCGGGTCCGCTCCCGGGTCAGCGCCCTCATCGAGGTCGAGCGCTGGCACGGCTGGGGCGCCCACAAGGACAGCGACCAGGCGTCCTCCTGAGCCGCCGCCCCGGCCCGGGCGGCCCCGGTCACCACGCCGGAAAACGCTCGACACCGCGGCGCGGAGCCGCCTACCATCCTGGCCGCGGTGTCGCGTGCCGGTCACCGGCCGGGTGAGGCATGGAGGCGCCGCGGAGATGCCCGTGGAGGCACTGACCCATGTCGGTCGAGTTCAACCACACCATCGTTCTCACCCGCGACCGGGAGAAGTCCGCCCGTTTCCTCGCCCACGTCCTGAACCTGGAGGTCGGCGAACCGGCCGAACCGTTCCTGCCCGTGGCCACCGCCAACGGCGTCACCCTGGACTTCGCCACCGTCGACACCGAGATCCCCGTGCAGCACTACGCGTTCCTCGTCTCCGAGGAGGAGTTCGACGCCGCCCTGGCCCGGCTGGTCGCCGACCGGGTGCCGATCCAGGCCGACCCGCACGGCCGGCACCCGCGCCGGATCAACCGCAACGACGGCGGGCGCGGCGTGTACTTCACCGACCCGGCGGGCCACGCGCTGGAGATCTTCACCCGCCCCTACGGCAGCGACCCCGCCTCGCCCCTGAACGGGGTCACGGAGGAGGTGCCCGGGGCGGTGTGACGGGCGGGCCGGACCCGCACAGCGGAGGCGGTGCCCGCGGGGCCTACCGGGTCAGCAGCTCCCGCAGCGCCCCCGACACTTCCGCCGGCGCCTCCTCCGCCATGAAGTGCCCGCAGCCCACGGTGACGTGCCGCAGATCCGAGGCCCAGGCCCGCCACAGCGCGGCGGCGTCGTAGCCGAGGGCCGCGCCCCAGTCCTGCTGGAGCACGGTCACCGGCATCCGCAGCCGGTTGCCGCGTTCCCGGTCGGCCCGGTCGTGGTCGACGTCGATGCCGGCCGAGGCCCGGTAGTCGGCCACGATGGACGGCACCGCCTCCCGGGACGCCTTGAGGTACGCGGCGCGCACGTCGGCCGGGAGGGCGTCCGGGTCGCGGGTCCAGACGTCGAGGAAGTGGCCGAAGAACGCGTCCGGGGCGCCCGCGATCAGCGCTTCCGGCAGCCCGGGCGGCTGGGCCATCAGGTACAGGTGGAAGGCGACGGCGGCCGAGGTGCCGCGCAGCACGTCCCACATGTCCAGGGTCGGCAGCACGTCCAGCGCGGCCAGGTGCGTCACCGAGTCAGGGTGGTCCAGCCCGGCCCGGACGGCCACCAGCGCGCCCCGGTCGTGCCCGGCCAGCGCGAACCGCTCGTGCCCCAGCGCCCGGGCCAGGGCGACGACGTCGGCGGCCGTCGTCCGCTTGGCGTACGCGGTGCCGTCCGGGTCGGCCGGCTTGTCGCTGTCGCCGTAGCCGCGCAGGTCCGGGCAGATGACCGTGTGCCCGTGCGCCAGGTCGGCGGCGACGTGCCGCCACATCAGGTGGGTCTGCGGGAAGCCGTGCAGCAGGACGACGGGGCTGCCCGAGCCGCCGACGGCGACGTTCAGCGCCACGCCGTCGGCGACGGGGACACGGTCGTAGGAGAAGCCGGGGAGGGTCGGTGCCATGAGGGGTGCGTTCCTTTCGACGGGTCTTCGCGCCCCTGACCCTGCCGGGCGTGAATCAGCAACCGATCAGCGCGCGTACCGTGGTGACCCGGTCGCAAAAGAACGGAACAGGTCGGACAGCGCATGGAGACGGTCACCTTCGGGGTGCTCGGGCCCGTCACGGCCGAGCGCGACGGCCGGGCACTCCCCCTGCGGGGACCCCGGCACCGCGCCGTGCTGGCCCGGCTGGTGCTGGCCCGGCGGCGGGTCGTCCCGGTGGCCCGGCTGGTCGGGGACCTGTGGGACGTACCGCCCGCGCGGGCCGTGGGAGCGGTGCGCACCTTCGTCGGTGATCTGCGCCGCGTCCTGGAACCGGACCGGCCGCGCCGCGCCCCGGCCCGGCTGCTGGTCACCGAGGGCCCGGGGTACGCGCTGCGCGCGGCGCCGGACGCGGTGGACGCCTGGCGCTTCGAGGAGGCCGTCACGGCGGCCGGCCGGCTGCCCGCCGCGCGGGTGCCGGAGCGGCTCGCGGCGGCCCTGGGGCAGTGGCGGGGGCCGGCGTACGCGGAGTTCGCCGGGGAGGGGTGGGCGCGGGGCGAGCGCTCCCGGCTGACCGAACTGCGCCTCGGCGCCGTCGAACGCCGGGCGGAACTCCTGGTGGAGCTGGGCCGCGCCGCCGAGGCCGTCCCCGACCTCGACGCCCACCTGGAGGGCCACCCGTGGCGCGAGGAGGCGTGGCGGCTGCTCGCCCTCGCCCTGTACCGCGCCGGACGGCAGGCGGACGCCCTCGCGGTACTGCGCCGGGCCCGCGCCCGGCTCGCCGGGGAGCTGGGCATCGAGCCGGGGCCTCGGCTGCGCCGCCTGGAGGCCGGCGTCCTCGCCCAGGACCCGGCCCTGGACCCGCCCGCCGAACCGGCCGAGGCGGCGGCCCGGCTGTGGACCCGGGCGACGCGGGCCTACGACCGCGCGGTCGCCGCCGGCTCCGGGACCCGCCTGGAATCCACCGTCGGCCTGCTGCGCGCCCTGGCCGTCACCGGCGGCGGCGGTCTGGAGGCCGCCCGGCTCCACCGCATGGCGGCCGTCGCCGCGGCCGAGGAGAGGGGCGACGCGGAACTGACCGCCCGGGTCATCGGCGCCTACGACGTCCCCGCCAACTGGACCCGCAGCGACGACCCCGAGGCGGCCCGCCGGATCGTCGAGGCCGCCGAACGCACCCTCGCCGCGCTCCCCGACACCCCGTCGGCCGCTCCCGCCCGCTGCCGGCTGCTCGCCACCGTCGCCCTGGAGAGCCGCGGCGTACGGTCCCCGCGCGGCCCCCGGGCGGCGCGCGCGGCCGAGGAGATCGCCCGGAACCTGGACGACCCCGCGCTGCTGGCGTTCGCCCTCAACGGCACCTACATGCAGTCCTGCACCACCGCCGGGGCGGCCCCGCGCCGCGACGCCATCGGCGCCGAACTCGTCGCCCTCGCCGCCCGCCACGCCCTGGTCACCTACGAGGTCCTCGGCCACCTGGTCCGCCTCCAGGCGCGCTCCGCGCTGGCCGACTTCACGGGCGCCGACGAGCACGCCGCCGCCGCGGACCGGCTGGCCGCCCGGCACGAGAGACCGCTGGTGGCCGTCTTCACCGACTGGTACCGCGCCCTGCGCCAGGCCGCCGCCGAAGCCCCGTACGACCGCGCCGAGGCCGGATACCGGGCCGCCGCCGCGCGCCTGGACGGCGCCGGGATGCCGGGCCTGGAACGCGGCCTGCTGCCGCTCGCCCTGCTCGGCCTGCGCCTGTCCCGGGGCCTGCCGCCCCGGGTCGACCGGCGGGCGGACTGGGGGCCCTACCGCCCCTGGGCGGAGCCGTTCGCCCTGCTGGCCGAGGGCGAACGGACGGCCGCCCACGACGCCCTGCGCGGCCTGCCCGAACCACCGCCCGACCTGCTCTACGAGGCACTGTGCTGCGCCGAGGCCGCGCTCGCCCTCGCGCTCGGCGACCGGGCGACGCTGCGGCGGACGTACGACAGGCTGCTGCCCGCCTCCGGTGAACTGGCGGGCGCGGGCAGCGGGGTGCTCACGTTCGGCCCGGTCGACGACTGGCTGACCGCCCTCGGCCGGGCGCTCTGACCGGGCGGGTGCCGGCGACCCGGCCGGGGACGGGCACCGGCCCGGCGCCCGGGCGGCGCCGGCCGTGCTCCACCGCGTCCGGGACGCGGTGCCGCCCGCCACGGCGACCGCTTCGATCACCACCGGCCCCGGGCCGGCCCGGCTCGGTCTCGCACACCACCGGCCGGCCGCCGTCGGGCTCCAGCGCCGTCGCGGCGGGCTGCCCGGCGCCGTCGAGCCGGCTTGCGGCGACGCCGGCGTGAACGCGTGGAGCGGCCCCCGCACGTCCGGCTCGCCCGCCCTCTCCAGCGGCGCCGGTCCGGACAGCCAGGGGCCGGAGGGGACGGCCGGCGCGGAACCGGCGTCACACCTTCAGGGGCCGCGGCTCGGCCGCGCCGGACAGCGCCTCGGCCGGCCCCCGCCGGCCGCCGACCGCGTCCAGCAGCGAGCCGCAGCGCACACAGGTCTCCCGGGCCGCCGCCGCCAGCTCCCGCATCCGTGCTCCGAACTCCTGCTCGCGCAGCGGGTACTCGTCCCACAGCCGGTCGACCTCCGCCAGCAGCAGTCCGGCCTGCTCCCGCGCCACCCCCACCAGCGCGGGAGCCCCGAGCCGCCGTGCGAAGTCGAACACCTTGCCGGAGTAGGGCAGCGGCAGCACCGGTACGCCGGTCAGCGCCGCGAAGACCACGAAGTGCAGCCGCATGCCGACGGCCAGGTCCAGATGGCGCATCAGGCCGAGGACCTGCCCCGGGCTGTAGGAGCCGTGCAGGACGCGGCCCTTGTCCGGCGCGGTCATGTGGGACAGCACGGCGTGCGCGTGCCGTACGTCGTGCCGTTCCATCGGCAGGAAGACCACGTGCGCGTCCAGGCGCCGCACCAGGAAGTCCGCGACGGTGGCGAGCAGGGCGTGGTAGTCGCTCTCGTCCAGCGCCTCGGCCGCCCGGCCCGGTTCCCGTACCGACATCCCCACCAGCCGGGCGCCGGTGGGCACGCCCTCGTCGCGCATCATGGCGCCGGTGAAGGGCTCCGGGCGCAGCAGCAGGGCCGGGTCGGCGGTGACGGTGACCTCGCGTTCCAGACCCACCTCCTCCAGCACCAGCCGGGACTCCTCGTCCCGCACCACCACGTCGTCCATGTCGGCCAGCACGGTCCGTACCGCCTCCCGGTCCTCGGCCTCCCGCAGCGGTCCGGCGCCGACGGCGTAGGCGAAGGTGGGCACGTCCCGGTCCTGGGCGGCGCGCACCAGCCGCAGGTAGCGCCGGGCCTCGCCGTCGAAGAGGAGCCCGCCGCCGCCCAGCACCAGCAGGTCCAGGCGGGGCAGCACGTCCAGGACGTGGTTGCGGCTGACGCCCTCCCAGTCGACGACCTCGTCGGCCTCGCGGTGGTGCGCGCGGGTGTGCTCCGCGTTCCGGCCGAGGACGACGAGGTGGGCGTCCGGCCGGTGGGCGCGCAGACAGCCCAGGACACAGGTGAGGATCGCCTCGTCACCGGTGTTGAAACCGCCGTAGGAGCCGAGCACGCCGATGCGCGGACCGGACCGGGCGGAGAGCGCGAGCGAGGGTGCGGTGGTCATCCGGATGCTCCCGTCGGGTCGGGCCGGGCGGGCCGCCGGCCGGGGTCGTGCTCAGGCGGGCGGGGCCTGCGCAGGGACCCGGGTTGCCTGCGTCGTCCTCCCGGAAACCCCTGTCCCGTCCGCAAACGCCCCTGCGTCCGGCGCCGGTCCGCGGGGCACGGGCCGGTCCGCCGGCGACTGGGCGCCCAGGACGGTGACCAGCGCCGGCCGCTCGGCGTCCGGGGTGTCCGGCTCGGCGGAGTGCACCATGACGCGCAGGTCGCCGCCGGCCACGCCGAGCACGTCGCACTCCAGGTCCAGCGGCCCCACCGCGGGGTGGTCGACCGTCTTGCGGGCCGTCTCGTGCCGGCCCGCGATCCCCGGCTCCCGCAGCCCGGCGAACCGCTCGCCGCGCGCGCACAGGTCCTCCACCAGCCGCCGCAGCCGCGGGTCGGCGGGGTACCGGCCCACCGTGTGGCGCAGATCGGCGACGAGCGCTTCCTTGAAGGCCCGCCGCTGTGCCGGGCTCCGCCGCGCCCGGCCGCGCGGTCCGGCGAAGGCACGCCACACGCTGTTGCGCTCGTTCCCGCGCCGGCCGGACGGATCGCCCATCAGCGCGGCGCACGGCCGGCCGGCCAGCAGCGTCCACGCGGCGTCGAACACGGCGACGGGGGTGCCGGCCGGCCGGTCCAGCAGCCGGTGGACGCTCGGCGGGATGTACGAGGGCACCGTGTCCGGACCGGGTGGCACCAGTCCGGCCCGCCGGTACGGATGGGCCCGCTCCTCCAGCGGCAGGCGCAGCGCCCGGGCGAGCGCCTCGACGACCCGCGGCGAGGGGCCCGCCGCCCGGCCCTGCTCCAGCCGGGTCAGGTAGTCGACCGAGATGCCGGCCGGCAGGGCCGGTTCCTCCCGGCGCGGCCCGGCCGCGCGCCGCGGGCCGGCAGCCCCGCCGACTTCGGGGAGACGCGGTCACGCCACCGGCGTACGGTCCGTCCGAACTCGGTTCTCGTCATGACGTCCGGTGAACACCGCCCGGCCGCCCGCTCCTGGTACCGCCGGTGCCAGGAGCGGGCGCGGCGGGGACGCGGCGGGAGACCCCGGCCCCTTGCCGTGCTGTGCCGCGCGCTCAGGCGGCGGTGATCTCCCCGGCGTGGCCGTGCAGACGCGCGACGACCTCGGTCAGCTGGGCGGCGACCTCGGAGTCGTCCACCGGGTGGGTCTCGGCGAACCGGGTCACCGAACCGGGGATGGACAGCTTCAGCTCCTCGATGACCTTGCCGCCCGCGATGCCCACGGCCTTGCGGGCCTCGTCCTGCGCCCACACCCCGCCGTACTGGCCGAAGGCGGTGCCGATCACGGCGACGGGCTTGCCGCCGAAGGCGCCGGCGCCGAACGGGCGGGACAGCCAGTCGATGGCGTTCTTCAGCACGGCCGGCATGGTGCCGTTGTACTCCGGCGACAGGACCAGGAAGGCGTCGGCGGCCCGGGCGGCCTCGCGCAGCCGGGTCGCGGCGGCCGGAACGCTGCCCTCGACGTCGATGTCCTCGTTGTAGAAGGGGATCTCGGCCAGTCCCTCGAAGAGCTCCACCTCGGCACCGGCCGGGGCGAGCTTGCGGGCCGCCTCGGCGAGCTGGCGGTTGTGCGAACCGGCGCGAAGGCTGCCGACGAGGGCGAGGATGCGAACAGACATGGTGATGACTCCAGGCGCTGGGAACACTGCGGAACCGCGGAACACCGCGGACACGAATCCGGACCGAGGTCCGTTTAGAGTTGTACCATCCTAAGCGGACCGCGGTCCAGTTGTCTTCGGATGCTTTACGCTGACGACATGTCCGCCGCCCTCCCGCCCCGCCCGAAGCCCCCGGAGACCACCGACGCGCTCGAACTGCTGCAGCTCGGCGCCGGGCCGCTGGAGGAGGAGCAGTGCCTGCGGGCGGACGCCGCGCGCAACCGCGCCCGGCTGCTGGAGGCCGCCGCGCGCCTGGTCGCCGAGCACGGCGCGGCCGGCGTCACCATGGAGGCGGTGGCCGCGGCCGCCCAGGTGGGCAAGGGCACGGTGTTCCGCCGCTTCGGCGACCGCACCGGCCTGCTGATGGCCCTGATGGACCACTCGGAGAAGAAGTTCCAGGCCGCGCTGCTCAGCGGTCCGCCGCCCCTGGGTCCCGGGGCGCCGCCCGTGGAACGGCTGCGCGCCTTCGGGTGCACGCTGCTGCGCCGCGCGAGCGAGGAACTGGACCTGCAGCTGGCCGCCGAACCCGGCCCCGAGCGTCGCTACACCGTCCCGGCCCGCCGCTTCCACTGCGCCCACGTGGCCCTGCTGCTGCGCCAGGTGGTCCCGGACGCCGACAGCGAACTGCTCGCGCACACCCTGATGTCCTCGCTCGACCCGGTGCTGGTCCACCACCTGACCGTGCAGTGCGGGATGCCCCTGGCCCGGCTGGAGCGGGCCTGGACGGACCTGGTGGCCCGGACCACCGGGACGCCGCCGCCCCGGTGACCGCGGCGGTGTCCGCCCGCCGCCCACGGGCCGTCGGCCGCCGCGAGCCGCCGGCCGGCCGGATCCGGACCGCCTTCCCCCGGCCGGCACCCCGCCGCGCGGCTCTGCCAGGATGCCGTACGTCATGGTGCAGATACCGAACCCGCCCGTGCCCACGAGCGCCGATGTGGCCCGTCTGGCCGGCGTCTCCCGCGCGACCGTCTCCTACGTCCTGAACGGCACCCGTGCCGTCCGCATCAGCGAACCCACCCGCCGCCGGGTCCGCGAGGCCGCCGAACAGCTCGGCTACGTCCCGCACGCGGCGGCCCGCACCCTGCGCGCCGGCCACAGCCGCACGGTCGTGATGCCCGCGCCCGCCTTCCCCGCGGGCCCGCTCTACACCCGGTTCGTCGGTGAGGTCCAGACAGCCCTCGTCCAGCTCGACTACACCGTCGTGCAGTACGGCGCCGGCGGCCCGTACGGCGACGACAGCGCCCGCGCCTGGGCCGAGCTGCGGCCGACCGCCGTCCTGGTGCCCGGCCCCGGACTCGGCCCGCGCGGGGTAGGGGTGCTGAAGCGCTCGGGCGCCCGCGCGGTGGTGACCCTCGGACCCGAGGCCGTCGACGGCGCCCACGCCCTGATCATGGACCACCGGACCGTCGGCCACGCCGCGGGCCGGCACCTGTACGAGCGCGGGCGCCGCCGCGTCGGTGTGGTGATGCCGGCCGAACCCGGCCTGCGGCTCTTCTCCTTACCCCGCCTGGCGGGCGTCCGCCGCGCCCTGCACGGCACCGGCGCGACCCTGACCGAACTGCCCCTCCCCTACGAGGAGGAAGCCGCCGCCCGCCTCGCCGCCCGCTGGGACGCCCTGCGCCTGGACGCCGTGTTCGCCTACAACGACGAGTACGCCATGCTGCTCGCCCGCGCCCTCCAGGACGCCGGTGTCCCCATCCCCGGGCACACGGCCGTGCTGGGCGCCGACGACCTCGTGCTGGGCCGCCTGCTGAGGCCGCGGCTGAGCACCGTACGCCTCGAACTGCCCGCCGGCCACGAGGTCGCCGCGCTTCTCGACCGCGCCGTGCGCGAACCCGGCGCCGCCCCCGAGCACCGCGCGGTCCTCGGCGCGTCTGTGGTGCACCGCGACTCCAGCTGAGCCGGGCCCTCGCGCGAGGACCGCGCCGGCGGCAGGACTACCGTCCGTTCTGCTCGTCCCGCGCCTGCTGCTCGGCGACCGCCTTGCGGACCTCGTCCATGTCCAGCTTCCGGGCCTGCCCGATGACGTCCGTCAGCGCCGCCTCGGGCAGCGCGCCCGGCTGCGCGAACACGGCCACCTGGTCCCGGACGATCATCAGCGTCGGCACGGACTGGATGCCGAAGGCCGCGGCCAGCTCCGGCTGCTCCTCGGTGTCCACCTTGCCGAAGACCAGGTCGGGGTTGTCCTGCGCCGCCTTCTCGTAGACCGGGGCGAACTGACGGCACGGTCCGCACCAGGACGCCCAGAAATCGATCAGGACGAACTCGTTGTCCGTGACCGTCCGGTCGAAGTTCTCCTTGGTGAGCTCCACGGTGCTGCTCATGGCTGATCCCTCTTCCTGGTCCGGGGGCGGGTGCCGTCGGCGCGAACAGTGAAGGCCGACCGGGTATTCCGCGCGCGTACCCATGTGGCCCCGGCGCACACCACCCGCCAGACTGCCCCCATGACGGAAACGGAATCCAGCGTGTACGACGTCGTGGTGATCGGCGCCGGCCCGGTCGGCGAGAACGTCGCCGACCGCACCCGGGCGGCCGGACTGACCACCGCGGCAGTGGAGAGCGAACTGGTCGGCGGCGAGTGCTCCTACTGGGCGTGCATGCCCAGCAAGGCCCTGCTGCGCCCGGTCATCGCCCGGGCCGACGCCCGCCGCACCCCCGGCCTGGACCAGGCGGTACGAGGTCCCCTCGACACCTCCGCGGTCCTCTCCCACCGCGACTCCTACACGTCGAACTGGAAGGACGACGGCCAGGTCCGGTGGATCGAGGGCATCGGCGCCGACCTGTACCGCGGCCAGGGACGCCTCGCCGGGCCGCGCACCGTGGAGGTGACCGGGCCGGACGGGGAGCGGCGCGTCCTCACCGCCCGGCACGCCGTCGCCGTCTGCACCGGCAGCCGCGCCGCCCTGCCCCCGCTGCCGGGCCTGGCCGACGTCCGCCCCTGGACCAGCCGCGAGGCGACCAGCGCCCAGCGGGTGCCGGGCCGCCTGATCGTGATCGGCGGCGGAGTCGTGGCCGTCGAGATGGCCACCGCCTGGCAGGCCCTCGGCGCGCGCGTCACCGTGCTGGTGCGGGGCGGGGGACTGCTGGAGCGCATGGAACCGTTCGCCGGGGAACTGGTCGCCGAGGCGCTCACCGCGGCCGGCGCCGACCTGCGCACCGGCACGTTTGTGAAGTCCGTCAGCCGGGAGAACGGCACCGTCGTCGCCGTCACCGACGGCGGCGACCGGATCGAGGCGGACGAGATCCTCTTCGCCACCGGGCGCGCGCCGCGCACCGACGACCTGGGACTGGAGACCGTCGGGCTGGAGCCGGGTTCCTGGCTGGAGACCGACGACAGCCTGCGCGTCACCGGCCACGACTGGCTGTACGCCGTCGGGGACGTCAACCACCGGGCCCTCCTCACCCACCAGGGCAAGTACCAGGCGCGGATCGCGGGCGCCGCCATCGCCGCCCGCGCCCGCGGCGGGGACGCCCCGGACACCGGGCCGTGGGGCGCGCACGCCGCGACCGCCGACCACGCCGCCGTCCCCCAGGTGGTCTTCACCGACCCCGAGGCGGCCTCCGTCGGCCTGACCCTGGCCGAGGCCGAGCGGGCGGGCCACCGCGTCCGCGCCGTCGACGTGGACCTCTCCACGGTGGCCGGCGCCGGTCTCTACGCCGACGGCTACCGAGGCCGCGCCCGGATGGTCGTCGACCTGGAGGACGAGATCGTGCGGGGCGTGACCTTCGTCGGCCCCGGGGTCGGCGAGATGATCCACTCGGCGACCGTCGCCGTCGCCGGCCAGGTCCCGGTCAGCCGCCTCTGGCACGCGGTGCCGTCGTACCCGACGATCAGCGAGGTGTGGCTGCGGCTGCTGGAGTCCTACCGCGACAGCTGACCGCCGCACCGCGTCGCCGCCGTCCGTCCGGTCCCGCCCGCCCCACGCTCACTCCGGCGCGGTCCCGCCCGGCGAGGTCCGGCACGGTCCGGCCCGGACCGCGGGCGCCGTCGTCGTACGGGCGCCGCCCCGTCCCGGCGCTCAGTCCAGGTCGAAACCGAGCGCGGCCGCCGCCTCGTGCGGGGTGGGCTGTGACCAGCGTTCCGCCATCGACCGGGCCGACGCCAGCGAGCGCGGGCGCGCGCGGTCCAGATAGAGCGTGCCGTCGAGGTGGTCCGTCTCGTGCTGCACGATCCGGGCGGGCCACCCGGTGACCACCTCGTCCAGCGCCCGGCCGTGCTCGTCCGCCCCGGTCAGCCGTACCGCCGCGGGCCGGGCCACCACCGCCTGCCAGCCCGGCACGCTCAGACAGCCCTCGTAGAACGCGGCCCGGCCGTCACCGACCGGTTCGTACGCCGGATTGACCAGGACCCGGAACGGCTGCGGCACCCGCCCCCGCGCCCGGCGCACCTGAGGAGGCACCGGCGCCGGGTCCTCGATCACCGCGATCCGCAGCGCCACTCCCACCTGCACGGCCGCCAGGCCGACCCCCGGCGCCGCCCGCATGGTCACCCGCAGCGCCTCGACGAACCGGGCCAGCAACGCGGGCTCCAACTGCCCGTCGAACGGCTCAGCCGGGCGCCGCAGCACCGGATCACCGGCCTCGACGATCGGCAACGGGCCACCGCCGGCCAGGAGTTCCTCGACGTGCTCGGCGAATGGTGTACGCCCGGACCGTGTTCCCATCACGCCAGGATGCCACGGCCCACTGACACCACCCCGCGCGCGAGTGACGCACATCACACCGGCCGTCGGGAACCCGGCGCCCCCCGGAGCCGACCCCTGACCCGTCACCCCTGACGACACCGACGCCCCGGAGAGACGCCCATGACCACCGCTTCCTCGACCAGCGCGGACGAGGCCCCGCAGCCGGCCGCCCCGCGGCCGGCCGCCCCGCAGCCGGCGCCCGGCAGATGGTCCCCGCTGCGCCCCCTCGTGCTGCGCCTGCACTTCTACGCCGGGCTGTTCGTCGCCCCCTTCCTCCTGGTCGCGGCCGTCACCGGCCTGCTGTACGCCGCCTCCTTCCAGGCCGAGAAGCTCGTCTACGCCCATGAACTCACCGTGCCGGAGGCGGGCGGGGCCAAGCTGCCGGTCTCCGAGCAGGTCGCCGCCGCCCGCGAGGCCCACCCCGAGGGCACCGTCTCCGCCGTGCGCCCCTCGCCGGAGGACGACGCCACCACCAGGGTGATGCTCTCCGGTGTCGAGGGCGTCGACCCCGCCCACACGCTCGCCGTCTTCGTCGACCCCTACACCGCCGAGGTGCGCGGCGCCCTCGAACAGTACGGCTCCACCGGCGCGCTCCCGCTGCGCACCTGGATCGACGAGTTCCACCGGGACCTGCACCTCGGTCAGACCGGCCGCCTCTACAGCGAGTTCGCGGCGAGCTGGCTGTGGGTGATCGCGGGCGGGGGACTGGTGCTGTGGTTCTCCCGGCGGCGGGCCCGGCGCAAGCTGCGCGGCACCAGCGGACGCCGCCGCACCCTCGGCCTGCACGGCGCGACCGGCGCCTGGATCGCGGCCGGGCTCGTCTTCCTGTCGGCGACCGGCCTGACCTGGTCCACGTACGCCGGGGCCAATGTCGAGCAGCTGCGCGTCTCGCTCGGCCAGACCACCCCCACCGTGTCCTCGGCCGCGGCGGGCGGCGAGCACGCGGGCCACGGCGCGGCGGCGGGCGCCGGCGGGGACGCGGCGCACGGCGTCGGCCTCGACAGGGTGCTGGCCGCCGCCCGCGCCGAGGGCCTCGGCGACCCGGTCGAGATCGTCCCGCCCGCCGACGCGTCCACCGCGTACGTCGTACGGCAGGTGCAGCGCAGCTGGCCGGAGAAGCAGGACGCGGTCGCCGTCGACCCGGCGACCGGCGAGGTCACCGACGTACTGCGGTTCGCGGACCACCCGGTGCTGGCCAAGCTCACCCGCTGGGGCATCGACCTGCACACCGGCGTCCTGTTCGGCCTCGTCAACCAGCTCGCCCTGATGGCGCTGGCGCTCGCGCTCGTCCTGCTCATCGTGTGGGGGTACCGCATGTGGTGGCAGCGCGGACGCGGCTCCTCCTTCGGCCGCCCGGTCCCGCGCGGCGCCTGGCAGCAGGTGCCGCCGTACCTCCTGGTACCGCTGCTGGCCTGCGTCGCGGTCCTCGGCTACTTTCTGCCGCTGCTGGGTGTCCCGCTCGCGGCGTTCCTCGCGGCCGACATCGTCCTCGGCGAGATCGCCTACCGCCGGGGCCGCCGGACGTACGCGAGCGGCCCGGCGGCGAGGCGCTGAGCCCCGCGGCCGGGCCGCCCGGACGGGACGGCGGCCCCGGACCTTCGCGAAGCCGCCCCCGGGGAAGCGGTGATCCGCGGCTGGGAGCCGGCCCCGCCCTGCCGGCCCCGCCGCTCCAGCGTCCGGCCGGGCGTCAGCCGGGCGCAGCGCTCCACCGGGGCACACCCGACGACGACCCGCGGCTCCCCGCCTCCGCGCGGTCCCCGGCGTCGAGGGACTTCCGGGCGCGCTCCCCGCGCCCGGCGGGCGTTCTGTGGCCCTGGTGCGCCGGACGGAGTGGGCGGAGCGGGCGGAGCGGGCGGGCCGTGTCAGGGGCGGCCTCCTTGGGGCCGGCCGGCCACGCGAGGTGGTCGCGCCTCCCACGACCCGGAAGGAGTGACCGCCAGGACCCCGGGAGACCGGCCCCGGTGGACAGCCCGGCAGGGCGTCGGTCAGTGCCCGAGCCACGACCACCGGAACCCGAGTACCGGCGTCGATGTCAGTGCCTTGTCGCAGAATGCGGGTCAGCGAGATCAACTCCGGCCGGACCGGGTAGGCGGTCTCGGGTCCCGCCCCGCAGAAAGGTCCTCGTCGATGCCGTCCATCACCGCCGGCCAGTCCAGCCCGGACGCCGCCCAGGTCCTGCGTGTCATCTCCGACCCGCGCACCCCTGTCTTCGTCACCGAACACCCGGGCGGGCGGCGCAGGTACGGCTACTGGCGGCCCATGGAGCCCGGTACGCCGACGGGCGGCTGTTACGTCGCCCTGCCCACCGCCGTCTGCGAGGAACTGCGCTCCGGCGGCCGGATAGCCCTCGACGACCCCATCGTCGACCCCGCCAAGACGACCTGCCGCGTCCGGCCCGTCCCCGCCCACACCGCGTCCGCCCGCGCACGCCGGGCGTGGGCCCGCGCGGCCTGACGGACGCAAGTCCAACCAAGGCGGACAACGGGGCAGTTGGCACCGCCTGAGGCAAGTGTTCCTAAGCCCCTCACAGCTTCCTGCTACCGCATCCCTAATCGTTGACGAAATCGTTGCGCCCATGGTCAACGGAACGCACGGGCACAAGCCCCGTACGCAGGCGGCGCACCGATCCCGCCGATGGTTCATGAACAAGGCCCTGCTCGCGGGCGGCGTCTCCGCCGTCGCGGTCATGGGCGGGTACGCGGCCACCCAGGCGGGTGCCGAGACGACGGCGACGGCCGACGCCACGGCCAGCGCCAGCCCCTCCGGCCCGCCGGCCGGCGGCGGCTTCGGCCAGACGATCGCCTACGACGACTTCGTCGGCGTCACCACTGACGGCACGGTCGTCGAGGACCTCTACGCGATCCACTCCACCGGCGTCTCCACCACCCCCGTGGTGCGCGCCGCCGCGGCCTTCGTCGACTCGCTCACCGACGACCAGAAGTCGGCCACCCTCTTCGACATCGACGCCGACCAGTGGCTCGACTGGACCAACGTCGACTCCAACGACCGCGAGGGCGTCGCCCTGCGCGACCTGACGGAGAAGCAGTACGCGCTCGGCATGAAGCTGCTGAAGTCGGCGCTGTCGGCCCGCGGCCTCAAGCTGGCCGACAGCATCCGCAAGCTCAACCACTTCCTCGGCGAGTACTCGGGTGACACCTCCAAGGCGCTCAACGAGGACGCCTACTGGTTCACCGTCATGGGCACCCCGTCGGCCACCGACCCCTGGGGCTTCCAGTTCGAGGGCCACCACCTCGTCATCAACTACTTCGTCCTCGGCGACCAGGTCGTGATGACCCCGACCTTCATGGGCTCCGAGCCGACGAAGATCACCTACGACGGCGTGGACTACGACCTCTTCCGTCAGGAGACCGTCGCCGGCCTGAAGCTCTTCCGCTCCCTGAACGCCACCCAGCGCGCCGCCGCCCTCTCCGCCGACGAGAAGTCCGGCACCGACCTGATCGCCGGCGCCGGCCAGGACAACGCCCAGATCCCCTACGCCGGCGTCAAGGGCTCCGCCCTGAACAACCGCCAGCAGCAGCTCCTGCTCGACCTGGCCGAGGTGTACGTCGGCTACCAGGACGAGGGCCACGCGCGGGTGAAGCTGCGGGAGATCGAGAAGCACCTCGACGACACGTACTTCTACTGGATCGGCGAGTACGAGGACGACTCCGCGTTCTACTACCGGATCCACAGCCCCGTCGTGCTGATCGAGTACGACGCCCAGTCCCCGCTCGCCTACCACGAGGACGAGGACGGCAGCTCGGCCTCCCCCTCGGCGTCGGCCTCCGCGTCCGCCTCGGCCTCCGCCTCCACGGGCCCCGGCGCGGGCGGCCCCGGCCAGATGGGCGACCCCACCCAGCAGCACATCCACACCATCATCCGCACGCCCAATGGCAACGACTACGGCGTGGACCTGCTCAAGCTCCACCTGGCGACCGACCACTGACCGCGCCGCCACCCCTCGGGCCCCGGCCTCGGCCGGGGCCTTCGCGCCGTCCGGGGCCCGCCGGATCCGGCCCGCCGCCCTGGGCGCCGGCGGCCCGCCCAGGCGGTCCCGGACGCGGCACACGCCGGGCCGGCGCGTGCCCCCGGGCGCCGCACCAGGAAGAAGGCGTCCAAGCACCATCGGCGAAGACCGGCGCCATCGGCGGAGACCGGCGTCCCCGCCGGCGGACGGACGGCCGCCGGGACCCGGTGCGAGGCCGTCCGCTTTGCCGAACCGGCAAAGCCGTTCGCCACCGGCGCGGTGTCCGGTGCAGGGTCGTCGGTGAGGCGCCGCACCCCCGTGGCGCCCGGCCGAAGCGCACGCCCTGGAGGCACCCCATGACCAGCGTCCCCCCGTCGGACCGGCCCGCCGAGTTCTGGGAGTCCCGCTACCGGGACTCCGGCCGCGTCTGGAGCGGGCGCCCGAACGAACTGCTCGTACGGGAGGCGTCCGGCCTGACCCCGGGCACCGCCCTGGACCTCGGCTGCGGCGAGGGCGGTGACGCCGTGTGGCTGGCCTCGCGGGGATGGCGGGTCACCGGCGTGGACATCGCGGCCACGGCCCTGGAGCGGGCCGCCGCACACGCCGCCGAAGCAGGCGTCGGGGACCGTGTCGCCTGGGAGCGGCACGAGTTGGGCGCGTCCTTCCCCGAGGGTTCCTTCGACCTGGTGAGCGCGCACTACCTGCAGTCCCCGGTCGCCCTCGACCAGCGGGGCGTCCTGCGCCGGGCGGCGGCGGCCGTCGCACCCGGCGGCACCCTCCTGCTCGTCCTGCACGCGGGCTGGCCGTCCTGGCAGACCGAGCCCCCGTTCGACGCGGAGTTCCCCACCCTGGACGGCCTGCTGGCCGACCTCGGCCTGCCCGCCCCCGGGTGGACCGTGCGGACCCGGGAGACGGTCCGCCGCGCGAGCACCTCCCCCGACGGCGTCGACGGGTACCGCGAGGACCACGTGTGGCGGCTGCGGCGCGACCGGTGAGCCGGAGATGCCTGATTTGTTGAAAAAACTACCTCATGGGTTTTTTGTGAGGTAGGCATGTTTTGTGACTAGAGGGACACTTGTGGTGTGAAGGTCATTGGCCGACCAGAGGGAGATGGTGACATGCCTTCCAAGGACAAGGTGATCGAAGAGGTCATCCGCGCCCAGGACATCGACGTCGACGCGGCGCTCGACCCGGCCGAGGCGGAAGGCGTCTTCCGGGACAGCCGCGAGTGCGCGGCGCTGGCCCTGTCGGGCGGCAAGTACGGCCTGCTGCTGTCGCCCCCGACCCCGCGCCCGAAGAAGGGCTGACCCGACCGACAGGAGCAGTGAATGCACCAGCCTGGCACCTCGTCCCTCCTGAAGGGCGCGGTGCGGGAGTTGGCCGCCGGCGTGGCCTCCGCTCTCAGCGGCGGGGGTCACCCTCCGGTGTCCGGGGACCCGCCCGCGGCCGCCGGGGCCGACGGCTTCGCACCGGCCGCCGTCCGGGTCCTGGGAGCCGACTTCCTGCTGCCGCACCTCCTCTTCGGCACCCGTCCGGGCGAGACGGAACTCGCCCTGTTCCGCCAGGCCGTCGAGGCCTACCCGCCGCGCGCCGGCGCCGCGCCCACCGTGGTGTGGAGCCACTGGGCGATGACCCGGACGCTGCACCGGCTGGCGGGCCCCGCCCCGGCCGGCCCCGGTGCCGGACCCGGCGCGGGCTGGCTCGACGTCGCCGACTGGCGGACCCTGACCCACCAGTTGGCGGTCCTGGCCCCGCTCGCGCTGCCCGGCGAGGACTGCGCCGTGGCCCGCACCGCCCGGCGGCGCCCCCTCGACCTCGCCCGCGGCTTCGTGCGCGCGGTCCGCCGCCGGGACTGGCTCCAGGCGGCCGGCGCGGGACGCTGGCTGACCCTGCTGGACGGCGTCCCCGACACCCTTGGCCTGGAGTCCGGGCTGGACTTCGTGGCACTGATGGCCGACGGCGACCCGCAGGTGGAGCTCCAGGTACGGGCGGCCCGGCGGCTGCGGGCCGGAGCGCCCGTGTGAGCGCCGTGACCGTCCGGGAGGCGGCCCGGAGCGTACGGGAGGTGGCGGAGTCGGCGCTGGCCTGGACGGCCGCGCACCGCGACGCCTTCACCCTCGGTGACGACGCCCTCGCCGCGGCCGGCGAGGTCGACCGCACCTGGAAACCGCTCGGCGAACTCGCCCAGGTGTGCGCCACCGTGACCCGGCGCACCGCCCCCGCCGACCCGCTGCACACACGAGCCCGCGACCTGCTGGCCCACGCCTGGCGGCAGACCGGGCAGGGCGACCTCTTCACCGCCCTGCAACTGCGGGAGCCCTTCGCGACGTACCCGCTGGAGGTCTACGCCGCCTTCGCCGCGGCCGGGCTGCGCCACCGGGGCTACGAGACGGCCGCCGCGACGGTGGCCCGCACCCGAAGCTGGCGGCTCACCGAGCAGGACCCGACCCGCCGGCTCGGCGTCCTGGCGGCCGAACGGCACACCGGCATCACCCGGCCCGGCCCGGCCGACGCCGTACGGGACGGCACCTGGCTGGGCGGCCTGCCCGAACCGTGGACCTTCGAGGCCCCCCGCGGATACGCGCTCACCCACGTCGTCTTCCACCTCACCGACTGGGGCCGGGCCGGAGCGGACGGCGTCCCCGCCCGCCTCGCGAAGTACCTGGCGCAGTGGCTGCCGCCCTGGCTGGACACCTGCCTGGACGCCGGCCTGTGGGACCTCGGCTGCGAACTCCTCGCCGTCGCGGCCACCGTGCCCGGCGCGGCGGACCCGGCCGGGCTCCGGGAGGCGTGGCGGCGCCTCGCGGACGCGCGCCACCCCTGCGGCGCGCTGCCCGAGACGGCCACGGCCCCCGACGACGACTTCGCCCACTGCTACCACTCCACGCTGATGGCCGCGTTCGCCGCGGTCCTCACCCACGCGCACCTCGGCGCACAAGGAGCGCTCGGATGACCGACACGCGCCTGACGCACACCGTCGGGGCCCGCGCCCTGGAATGGCTGTGGGCCCACCGGGACGGCTTCCGGCTGGAACCCGACGTCGACCCGGAGGTGGGCTTCCTCCAGCGGTTCCAGCCCATCGGCGAACTGGCCCTGATCTGCAAGGTGCTCTTCCGCGAGGGAGTGGCCGGCTCCCGGCAGGAGCGGCTGGCCCACCGGCTCCTCGACCACGCCTGGCGCGAGACGCTGGACGGGGGCCGGATGCTGGTGCGCGGCCAGCGCACGGAACCGGTCTCCTCCATCCCCTTCGAGGTGTACCTGCCCTTCAAGGAACTCGGCTACCGCCAGCCCGAGCTGGAGCGGGCCGTCGCCCTCAACCACCGTCTGGACGGCTGGCGGTCCTTCGAGCGGACCCCCACCCGCAGGCTGGGCCTGGCCGCGTTCCAGCGCCGCTTCGGCCTGACCCCCCACCCGTCCGAGGCGGAGGCCCTCACCGGCACCTGGCTGGCCCGCACCCCCGAACCCTGGACGGTCGAGGGACACATCGCCTACGACATCACCCACGCGGTGTTCCACCTCACCGACTGGGGCGAGAACCCCGACCGCCTGCCGCCCCGCGTCGCCGGCTACCTCACCGCCTGGCTGCCGGTCTGGATCGACGACTGGCTGGACCTGGAGCGCTGGGACCTGCTGGGCGAACTCCTCGTCGTCGACGCCTGCCTGCCCGAGCCCACCCTCGACCAGCGGGCCTGGGCGGCGTTCGCCGCCGCCCAGCAGCCCGACGGCGCCATGCCCGCGATCCGCGGGATGCCCGAGGGCGACCCGGACGAGGTGTTCGACATCGTCTACCACCCGACGCTGGTCGCCGCCTTCGCCTCCGCCCTGGCGACCTCACGCTCCCTCACCGCGCTCGCGCGCAGCGCCTCATGACCGCCCCCGCCGCGCTCTGGCCGGACGCCCCCCTCGACGACCCCGCCCCGGCCGCCGCCCCGGCCCCTGTCCCGACCGACGACCGCGACCTCGCCGAACGGCTGGACGCCGCCGTCGAGGCGTGCGACGCGCCCGACGCCGTCTTCGCGCTCTCCCGGCACGGCCGCCGCACCGTCCGCACCGGCGGCACCGCGCCGCCCCCCGACGTCCCGCGCGAGGACCTGCGCTACGAGACCGGGTCGGCCACCAAGACGTTCACCGGACTGCTGCTGGCCCATCTGATCCGCTCCGGCCGGCTCACCGGCGGCGAACCGGCCGCCGCCTGCCTGGACCCCGGCCGGCCAGTCGGCCCCGACCCGGTGACCCTCGCCCACCTGATCACGCACACCGCGGGGCTGCCCGTCCTGCCGCCCGGCTTCCGCGCCCGGGCGCTGCCGGCCTGGCGCACCAACCCCTACGGCCGCTACCCCGCCGGCCGGGTCGTCGACGCCTTCCTGCGCCACCGCCCCCGCCACCGGCCCGGAACGCGCTGGCGCTACTCCAACTTCGGCGTCGCCGTACTGGGCCACGCCCTCGCCGCGGCCACCGGACGGAGCTGGGACGACCTGCTCACCGGAGACGTCCTGCGCCCGCTCGGCCTGACCGGCACCGGCCTCGCCCCCGAGGGCCCCGCGACCGACGCCGTCGGGCACACCGGGGACGGCCGCACCCCCCTGCCCCCCTTCGACGCCGGCGGCTTCCGGGCGGCGGGCGCCGTCCGGGCCACCCCGCACGACCTGCTCACCTTCCTGGAGGCCCATCTCGACCCAGACGGTTCCCCGGCCGCCGGGGCGCTGCGGGCGGTCCGGGTGCCCGTCCTGCGCCGCGGCTGGGGACACCGCCATGTGCACACGGTGGCGTGGTTCCGGCACCCCGTCGACGGCGGACCCCTGTACTTCCACAGCGGCGCCACCCTCGGCCAGCAGGCGTTCCTGGGCTTCCGGCCGGACACCGGCACCGCCCTGGCCGCCGTCTGCACCCGCCGCTTCCGCGCCCGCGACCCGTTCGTCGCCACCGCCTACGCCCTGCTCGCGGAGAGCTGACGGCGTCCGGCCGGGGGGCGCCCTCCCCGCGCCGGACGCCGCCGGCGCCGCCGGAGGCCGCCGTCCGTCAGGTCCGCTGCCACAGCGCCGGGGTGCCCTCGGGCGACCAGGCGACCTGAGCCTGGTGGTCCTGCAGGCACGTGTACCGCGCCCGCCCGTAGGCGACCGTGGCCCCGGCCTCGTAGACCCGGCCGGACCGCCATCCGTCGGCCGCCCCCTCGTCCGTCGGCGCCGGCAGGGTGGAGGGCGTGTCCACCGTCTTCAGGGTGAGGCCGAACTCCTTGAGGACCGGGTTGACCGGCTGGAAGAAGGTCGTCCCGCCGTCGGCGCAGTCGCCCGAGCCGCCCGAGGTGATGCCCTGCGCCTGGACGCCCGCGACGAACGGGCCGCCGGAGTCGCCGGGTTCGGCGCACACCGTGGTCCGGGTGAGACCGTCGACGGTGCCCTGCGGGTAGGTGACGCCGGCGTCGTGCTGCTCGATGGTGCCGCAGTGCCAGCCGGTGGTCGAGCCCGACCGGCACACCGCCGCCCCGACGAGCGCCTGGACCGAGCCGGCCACCCCCACCCGCTGCCCGTCGCCGGCCCTCACGTCGGGGGTCGGGGTCCAGTTGTCGTTGACGCCCACCCAGGACATGTCCTTGCCGGGGAACGTGGACGCCTTGAACTCGCCCTGCGCGCTCCCGTCGGCGCCGGTGGTCCTCGCGCCCGGCTCGCCGCAGTGACCGGCCGACGTGAAGCCCCGCTCCTGGCCCTTGGTGACGGAGAAGGCGATGGAGCAGCGAGCCTTGTCCTCGATGAGGTACGCCTCGCCGCCGACCAGGTCCGCCAGCACCCGCGGCCGGCTCGCCGAGATCCGCACGCCCACGTCCGCGGCCCTCACCCCGGCGGCCGCCACGAAGGCGGCGGCGGCCCGCTCGCCGGTGGCCTGGACGACGACCCGGTTGGCCGGCACGTCGACGTACCAGACCGGCGTGTCCGGGGTGCTGACCCGCCGGGCGGCGTCGTCCAGCCGCTCCTTGACGCTCCGCAGGTCGGCCAGCGACCGTTTGACGACCATGGCCTGCGCGCCCTGCGCCCGGATGGCGGCCACCTGGGAGGCGTCGGTGGTGGCGACGGTGAGCAGGGCCGAGGTCGTGCCGCTCACCCAGGCACCGGCGAAGCGGTCGCCCAGGGCGGTGCGGAGCCGGCCGGCGCGGGCGCCCGCCTCCGCCTCGTTGACCAGCCGGGCCGTCGCCTGGCCCGTCGTCAGTCCCAGGTCGCGTTCGAGGGCGCGCAGCACCTGGGCCGACGGCCGGTCGGCGCCGAGCGTCTGGGCGGCGGTGGGCGGCGGGCCCGGCGCGGGCGGCGGACCGGCCGACGCGGCCGAGGGGACGGCGGTCAGGACGAGAGCGCCGAGCGCGGTGAGCGCGGCGCGGCGGCGGCCCGGGACGTGTCTGCCGACCATGCGATGTGCCTCCTGAGGCGTTCCGGAGAGAGGGGGAGGAAGTGAAGGGGTGGGGGAGTGCTAGCCCTAGCCCGACGCGCCCCCGGTGATGCCCCGCGGACACGCGGTTCGCGCTTTGGGGGCGCCGGCGGGTGCCAAGTGCAGTAGCCGGGCCCGGTCGGCGGCTCAGGCCGGTTCCAGCCCCGGCGCCCCCGCCTCGGTCACGAAGGACGCGGCGGTGGTCAGCGCGGCGCCCGGCCGGGTGACGGCGGAGACGGTCCTGAAGTCGACCCGGGCGGCCTGCCGGCCCAGCTCCACCCGGGCGAAGCCCCGCTTGCCGTTGTAGAACCGCAGGTGCGGGTTGGCCCTCATGTACGTGTCCCAGTTGTCGGGCTTCTCCGCGCCGTCCTTGCCGCTGGCGACGGAAGTGCAGGTCAGCTCGGTGCCCAGGGTCCGGGAGTCCGGGTCGTCGAAGTCCTCCTTGATGTCGAAGGCGTAGGCGACGTGCACGTCACCGGTGAGCACCAGCCAGTTGTCGACCCCGGCCGCCTCGGCGCCGGCGACGACCCGGTTGCGGGAGGCGCGGTAGCCGTCCCAGGCGTCCATGGACATCCGGGCCTCGGCGGTCAGGTCGAACTTGCGCTGGCAGAAGGTGACCTGCTGGGGCATCACGTTCCACAGCGCGCCGGAGGACTTCCAGCCGTCCAGCAGCCACCGCTCCTGCGCTGCGCCGGTGAGGGTGCGCGCCGGGTCGTCGGACTCGGCGCCGGGCGCGTGCGGCCGGTCGTCGTAGGCCTGGTCGGAGCGGTACTGGCGGGTGTCGAGGATGTCGAACTGGGCGAGCGTGCCCCAGTGCAGCCGCCGGTACAGCCGGGCGTCGGGGCCCTGGGGGAGCTGGGCGGAGCGCAGCGGCTGGTTCTCCCAGTAGGCGCGGTAGGCGGCGGCCCGGCGCACCAGGAACTCCGACTGCGGGACGTCGTTCTCGGGGACGGCCCCCGCGTAGTTGTTCTCCGTCTCGTGGTCGTCCCAGGTGACGACGAACGGGTGGGCGGCGTGCGCCGCCTGGAGGTCCTCGTCGCTCTTGTACAGCGCGTACCGCATCCGGTAGTCCGCGAGGGTCATCGTCTCCCGGTCGAACACGTCGGGCAGGGTGACGTCGGTGTACCGCCGCTCGCCGCCCGCCGCGTTCACCGCGTACTCGTAGAGGTAGTCGCCGAGGTGGAACACCACGTCGACGTCCTCTGCGGCGAGGTGCCGGTGGACCGTGTAGTAGCCGTCCTGGTAGGCCTGGCAGGCGACGGCGGCCAGGCGGAGGGAGGCCGCGTCGAAGCCCGCGGCGGGCGCGGTGCGGGTGCGGCCGACGGGGCTGACGAACCCGCCGGCCCGGAACCGGTAGTAGTACACGGTGGCGGGGTCCAGGCCCTGGACTTCGACGTGCAGGCTGTGGCCGTACTCCGGGTGGGCCGTCGCCGTGCCCGTCCGTACGCGGACGGCGAAGGACTCCTCCAGGGCCACCTCCCACTCCACCGTCACGCGCTGTTCCCCCAGTCCGCCGTCGGCCGCGAACGGCTCCGGCGCCAGCCGCGTCCACAGCAGCACCGAGCCGGGCAGCGGATCACCGGAGGCGACTCCGAGGGTGAAGGGGTCGCCGGTGAGGCGGGCGGCGTCCAGTTCGGGCGAGGCGGCGGCGCCGCGGGCCGGCAGGTTGGTGGAGAAGGCGAGCGCCGCGGCGGCCGCGGTGACGGTGAGGAAGCGCCGGCGGCCGAGGTACCGGGCGGCGGCGCCGAGCACGGCGTCGTGCGGGGAGAAGGCATGCTCGGTCAGGGCTCGGGGACGGCCCGGGAACGCCATCTGGGGTCCTCTCGTAAGGAGTGGCGGACCCCGCATGCTAAGCGGACAAAAAATAATGAAAGGGACATACAGGCAGGGTGTGGGAGCCGATCACACAGGAGGCGGTACGCGCGTGTGTCCGCGGCCCGCCGGGGGCACCCGGACGGGGACGAGGAAGGTGGTGAGCGCGCCGGTGCCCAGGACGAGGCGGTACGACGTGGCGGCCTCGGGCCGCTGGTGGGACGAGGAGGACAACCGCTGGCTGCCGGCCGGCGAGGTCCACGCATGGGAGCAGGGCCTGAACCAGACCGTGTGCGGCCTGTCCCTGCACCGGTCTCAGCTGTCCCGCTTCCCCTCGGTCACCTGGGCCGACGTGCTGCCGGAGTCCGGTGGCGCGGCCGACGAGGTGCGCCGGGTGTGTCCGCGCTGCGCCGCCGCGGCGGGCCGCCGCGGGGCGGGTGCCCGCCCCGGCTGGCGGCGGACGAACCCCCGGCCCTGACGGCGAAGCGCGCCGGGCGGCCACGGGCAGGCGGGCGAAGGGCTCGCGGCGCGGAGCGGAAGACGGCCGGGCCGCGGCAGCGGCACACGGGTGTCCCGGACCCCCGCCCGCCTCGCGGACCGGCGCGGGCGTCACCCGGTTGGCGCACCCGGCTCGACGGACGGACGATGGAGCAGTGGGGCCGGGCCCCCGCCGGTACCGTCCGCGGGAGCGCGGCCGGGCGGAGGCCGGCCCCGGCCGCGTGCGGACGCGACCGGAGAGCCGGAAAGGAGGAGCGCCATGCTGGAGATCAAGACGCTCGACAAGCCCGACGAACGACGCGATTTCCCCCGGGGACACCTCGAGGCCGTCCACATGACCGGACTCGACTTCGCCGTCGCCACCTTCGAACCGGGCTGGCGCTGGTCGGAGTCGGTGGCCCCGCTCGCGGGCACCGAGAGCTGCATGATCCACCACAACGGCTACGTGCTCCAGGGACGCATGCGCCTGCGCATGGACGACGGCGCCGAGAGCGAGGTCGGCCCCGGGGACGTCTTCGTCTGCCCGCCCGGCCACGACGCCTGGGTCGTGGGGGACGAGCAGGTCATCGTCCACGACTTCGCGGGCGGCATGGCCCAGGAGTACGCCAGGGCCCGCTGACGGGACCGTCCGCCGGCGAGGTGTGCCTCGCCGGCGGACGGGGCGCCGGTTCGCCCCGCTAGCGGCTCTCCCGGCCGCCCGCGGACCTTCCCGAGGCCACCAGCACCACCTCCAGGGTGCGCGGCCCGTGCACCCCCTCCACCCGGTCCAGCTCGATGTCGCTGGTCGCCGACGGGCCGGAGATCCACGTCAACGGGCGGGCCGGGTCGAGCCGTCCGAGGCCCTGGGGCACGGAGGAGACGACCTGGTCCGGAACCCGTACGACGCAGATGTGATGGTCGGGGACCAGGGTGATGCGGCGGCGGCCCTGGTCGGGGGAGCCGTCCAGCACGAGGGTGCCGGTCTCGGCGATGGCGACCGCGCATCCCGTGACCACGCTGTCGACCCGGTCGAGACCGGCCGCGGTCGCGTCGGCCACGTCCGGGACCCGGGTGACGTCCGTCTCCGCGAGCCACCCCTGGTCCAGCCCCGGCGGCACGGCCACCGACGCCGACCCGTGCGCCTCCAGCAGCCCGGCGAGCACCGACGGCAGCTCGTCCTCGGCGCACCGGTGGACGACCGCCCGGTAGTCCGCCAGGTTCTCCGCCAGCAGCTCCACCGTCTGAGCGACGCTCCGCGCCCCGTGCTCGCGCAGGTAGTCCCGCTCCACCGCCCGCTCGTAAGGAGTCTCCTCCCGCGGTACGTCGGCCAGCGCGCGCCGCACCCGGCCCAGGATCCGTTCCCTGCTGTTCACTTGGCCCCGCCCTCCGTGCCGCCGTGCGTGCGCTGCCACCAGTCCCGGAACGGCTCCGCCGGGACCGCCGGCAGATCCCGGCCCCCGGTCCACGCCCGGCCGGGACCGGGCAGGGTGCGCGGATGGAAGCGGCGGGTGCGCGACGCCAGCCGCTGCCCGGCGCGCAGCGCGCCCGGGTGGGTGAACGCCCACTGCGCGGCCCGCATCGCCGCCCGCTCGGCGGCGTGTCCCTTGGCCGGTCTCAGGACGACCTTGTTGCCCTCGCGGACCGCGGGCCCGCCCCGCACCACTCGTTCCCGCAGGTGCACCAGCACCTCGGGGATGTCGATGGCGACCGGGCACACCTCGTAGCAGGCCCCGCACAGCGAGGAGGCGTACGGCAGGGAGGCGTCGATCTCGCTGCCGGTGCCCCGCAGCTGCGGGCTGAGGATGGCGCCGATCGGGCCGGGGTACACCGACCCGTAGGCGTGGCCGCCCGCCCGCTCGTACACCGGGCAGACGTTCAGGCAGGCCGAGCAGCGGATGCAGCGCAGCGCCTGGCGGCCGACCTCGTCGGCGAGGGTGTCGGTGCGGCCGTTGTCCAGGAGCACCAGGTGGAAGGTGCTCGGGCCGTCGCCGTCCGTGGTGCCGGTCCAGGTCGAGGTGTACGGGTTCATCCGCTCGGCGGTCGAGGAGCGGGGGAGGGTCTGGAGGAAGACCTCCAGGTCCCGCCAGGTCGGCAGGACCTTCTCGATGCCGACCACCGAGATCAGCGTCTCGGGCAGGGTCAGGCACATCCGGCCGTTGCCCTCGGACTCCACGACGACCAGGGTGCCGGTCTCGGCGACCATGAAGTTGGCGCCGGAGACGCCGACCTTGGCGCGCAGGAACTTCTCTCGCAGGTGCAGCCGGGCCGCCTCCGCCAGTTCGGCGGGGGTGTCGGTCAGCCCCTCGGGGGCCGGGCGGCCCCACTCGCTCATCTCCCGCTCGAAGATCTCCCGGATCTCACCCCGGTTGCGGTGGATGGCCGGGACCAGGATGTGCGAGGGGCGGTCCTTGCCCAACTGCACGATCAGCTCGGCCAGATCGGTCTCGTAGGCCCGGATGCCCTCGGCTTCGAGGGCCTCGTTGAGGCCGATCTCCTGCGTGGCCATCGACTTGACCTTGACGACCTCCGTCTCGCCGGTCGCCTTGACCAGATCGGTGACGATCCGGTTGGCCTCGGCGGCGTCGGCGGCCCAGTGGACGGTGCCGCCCGCCGCCGTCACCGACGCCTCCAGCTGCTCCAGGTAGCGGTCGAGGTGGCGCAGCGTGTGGTCCTTGATCCGCTTGCCGGCCTCGCGCAGCTCGGCCCAGTCCTCGACCTCGGCGACGGCCTTGGCCCGCTTGGCGCGGATGGTGTGCGTGGCGTGGCGCAGGTTGCCCCGCAGCGTCGTGTTCCGCACCGCCTCGTGCGCGGCCTTCGGGAAGGCCGGGTGGGCGGGCGGGGGAAGCGCAGGCATCCCTACGAATGTGCCGCTCATGCCGCCGGTTCCTCCTCCGTGCTCGCCAGGATCTCGGCGATGTGCACCGGCCGCATGCCGGTCCGCAGCCGGGTCATCGTCCCGCCGATGTGCATCAGACAGGAGTTGTCGGCCGCGCACAGCACCTCGGCGCCGGTCGACTCGGCGTTGCGCACCTTGTCGGTGCCCATCGCCAGGGAGACGTCCGCGTTCTTCACGGCGAACGTGCCGCCGAACCCGCAGCACTCCTCCGCGCCCGGCAGTTCGACCAGGTCGAGGCCCTTCACGGCGCGCAGCAGCGTCAGCGGCCGCTCGCCGAGCCCCAGGGAGCGCAGCCCGTGACAGGTGGGGTGGTACGTCACCGTGTGCGGGTAGTACGCCCCGACGTCCGTCACCCCCAGCACGTCCACCAGGAACTCGGTCAGCTCGTACGTCTTCGGCACCACCGGCGCCACCGCGGCCGCGAGGGTCTCCCCGCGCCCCTCGGACCGCGCCCGCTCACCCATGCGCGGGTACAGCTCCCGCACCATCGCCCCGCAGGACCCCGAGGGCGTCACGATCGCCTCGTACTCCTGGAAGACCTCGGAGAAGTGCCGGGCCAGCGGCTCCGCCTCGTGCCGGTAACCGGTGTTGTAGTGCGCCTGCCCGCAGCAGGTCTGACCGGCCGGGAAGTCGACGTCGACGCCCAGCCTGGTCAGCAGTTTCACCACCGCGCGCCCGGTATCGGGATAGAGCGTGTCGTTGACGCAGGTCAGGAACAGGGCGACACGCATCGCGGCTCCTTGCTGTTGATCATCGGACGGAAAAAGGGTAGTGCGCGGGCCGGGACCCCGGACAGGTCCCGGTCACCGGCCGGCGAGCCGGGCCTCGGCGGCCCGCCAGCGGGCGGCGTCCCCGCGCGGCTCGTAGCGGACCGGCCGCTGGGTGCGCGCCAGCAGGTCGCGCATGCCGGCCAGGTCACCGACCAGACCGCCGGCCCGGGCCTGCACGAGGACGTTGCCGAGCGCGGCGGCCTCCGCCGGACCGGCCACCACCGGCAGCCCGCAGGCGTCGGCGGTCAGCCGGCACAGCAGCGCGTTGCGCGCCCCGCCGCCGACGACGTGCACGACGTCCACCGGGTGCCCGGCGAGCCGCTGCGCGTCCTCGACCGCCTTGCGGTGGGCCAGGGCGAGGGAGTCCAGGATGCACCGGGTGATCTCGGCGGGCGTGACCGGCACCGGCTGCCCGGTCGCCCGGCACGCCTCGGCGATCCGCTCCGGCATCCGGCCCGGCGCCAGGAACGCCGCGTCCCCGGCGTCCACCACCGACCGCAGCCCCGGCACCTCGCCCGCCGCCCGCAGCAGCTCACCCAGGTCCGTCTCGCCCCAGGAGCGCAGGCACTCCTGGAGCAGCCACAGCCCCATGATGTTGCGCAGGTAGCGGACCGTGCCGTCCAGCCCCAGCTCGTTGGTGAAGTTGGCGGCGCGGCTCTCCTCCGTCAGCACCGGCGCGGTCAGCTCCAGACCGGCCAGCGACCAGGTGCCGGTGCAGATGTACGCGAACCGCTCGTCCGTCGCCGGTACGGCCGCCACCGCCGAGGCGGTGTCGTGCGAGCCGACCGCCGTCACCGGCACCGGCCCGCTCAGCCCCGTCTCCTCCAGCACCTCCGGCCGCAGCACGCCCGCCGGGTCGCCGGGCAGCCGCAGCGGCGGGAAGAGCCCGAGGTCGATGCCGAGCCGGTCGGCCACGCCGTACGCCCAGTCGCGGGTGCGCGGGTCGATCAGCTGGGTGGTGGAGGCGTTGGTCAGCTCCGTGCCCTGCTCACCGGTCAGCCAGTACGTCAGCAGATCGGGGATCAGCAGCAGCCGCCGCGCGTGCGCCAGTTGGGCCGTGGAGCGGGCCGCCGTCAGCTGGTACAGGGTGTTGAACGGCGCGTACTGCAGCCCGGTCGCCGCGTACAGCTCGGCGGCCGGCACGCTCGCCCACACCTTCTGGGCGACGCCCTCGGTGCGGGCGTCGCGGTAGTGCACCGGGTTGCCGAGCAGCGCCCCGTCCGCGTCCAGCAGGCCGTAGTCCACGGCCCAGCTGTCCACGCCGACGGACGCCACCTGCCCGGCCGCCCGCAGCCCCTCCAGCACCCCGGCGTACAGCCCCAGCACGTCCCAGCGCAGCCCCTCGGGAAGGCGCACCGGCCGGTTGGGGAAGCGGTGCGCCTCGGTCAGCTCCAGGGTGCCGGGGCCGACGCGGCCGACCATGACGCGCCCGCTGGACGCGCCGAGGTCGACCGCGGCGTACGAGGTCACGGACGTGCTCATCGCAGGAACGCGGCGGCGACGCCGGCGTCGACCGGGACGTGCAGGCCGGTGGTGTGCGTCAGGTCGCCGCCGGTCAGCGCGAACACGGCGTTCGCCACGTGCTCCGGGAGCACCTCGCGCTTGAGCAGCGTGCGCTGGGCGTAGAACTCGCCCAGCTTCTCCTCCGGCACCCCGTAGACGGCGGCCCGCTTGGCGCCCCAGCCGCCCGCGAAGATGCCCGAACCGCGCACCACGCCGTCGGGGTTGACGCCGTTGACCCGGATGCCGTGCTCGCCCAGCTCGGCCGCGAGCAGGCGCACCTGGTGGGCCTGGTCGGCCTTGGTGGCGGAGTAGGCGATGTTGTTGGGACCGGCGAAGACGGCGTTCTTCGACGCGATGTAGACGATGTCGCCGCCCAGCTCCTGGGCGATCATCACCCGGGCCGCCTCCCGCGACACCAGGAACGACCCGCGCGCCATGATGTCGTGCTGGAGGTCCCAGTCCTTGACCGAGGTCTCCAGGAGCGGCTTGGAGATGGAGACGCCGGCGTTGTTGACCACCAGGTCCACCCCGCCGAACGCCAGCACGGCGTCCCGGAACGCGGCGGCGATCTGCTCCTCGTCCGTCACGTCGACCGTGACGGCGACGGCCTTGTCCGCACCGCCCAGCTCCTCGGCGACGGCGGCGGCGTTGTCCCCGTTCAGGTCCGCGACCACGACGCACGCGCCCTCGGCCACCAGCCGGTGCGCGATCGCCTTGCCGATGCCGCTGCCCGCGCCGGTCACCAGCGCGACACGCGTGGCGAGGGGCTTGGGCTTCGGCATCCGCTGGAGCTTGGCCTCCTCAAGGGCCCAGTACTCGATGCGGAACTTCTCCGACTCCTCGATCGGCGCGTACGTCGAGACCGCCTCGGCGCCCCGCATCACGTTGATGGCGTTGACGTAGAACTCGCCGGCCACCCGCGCCGTCTGCTTGTCCTTGCCGAAGGAGAACATGCCCACGCCCGGCACCAGCACGATCGCCGGGTCGGCGCCGCGCATCGCGGGGGAGCCGGGCTCGGCGTGCCGCTGGTAGTAGGCGGCGTACTCCTCGCGGTACGCCGCGTGCAGCTCCTTCAGCCGCGCGACCGCGTCCTCCAGCGGCGCGTCCGGCGCCACGTCCAGGACCAGCGGGCGGACCTTGGTGCGCAGGAAGTGGTCCGGGCAGGAGGTGCCCAGCGCCGCCAGCCGCGGGTGCTCGGCGCGGGAGACGAAGTCCAGCACCACGTCGGAGTCGGTGAAGTGGCCGACCTGCGGCCGGTCCTGGGAGGCGATCGCCCGGACGTACGGCGCCAGCGCCGCGGCCCGCGCCCGCCGCTCGGCCTCGGGCAGCGGCTCGTACCCGTCGAGCACGGGACCGAACGGCTCCGCCTTGCCCCGCTCCGCCAGGAACTCCTCGGCGGTGCGGATGATGTGCAGCGAGTTGCGCTCGCACTCCTCACTGGTGTCGCCCCAGGCGGTGATGCCGTGCCCGCCGAGCACACACCCGATCGCCTGCGGGTTGGCCTCCTTCACCGCCGCGATGTCCAGGCCGAGCTGGAAGCCGGGCCGCCGCCAGGGCACCCACACCACCGTGTCGCCGAAGCACTCGGCGGTCAGCTTCTCGCCGTCCGCGGCGCAGGCCAGCGCGATGCCGGAGTCCGGGTGGAGGTGGTCCACATGGGCGGCCTCGACGAGCCCGTGCATCGCCGTGTCGATGGAGGGGGCGGCGCCGCCCTTGCCGTGCAGGCAGTAGTCGAACGCGGCGACCATCTCGTCCTCGCGCTCGACACCCGGGTAGACGTCCTTGAGCGCCCGCATCCGGTCCAGCCGCAGCACGGCGAGCCCCGCCTCGGTCAGCGTCCCGAGGTCGCCACCGGAGCCCTTGACCCACATCAGCTCCACGTCACCGCCGGTGACGGGGTCGGTCTCGGTGCCTTTCGCGGAGGCGTTGCCCCCGGCGTAGTTGGTGTTGCGGGGGTCGGAACCGAGCCGGTGGGAGCGGGCGAGGAGCGCCTCGGCCTCGGGGTGGGATGCCATGTCTGTCCAGTTCCTTTGCAGAATGAGGGATGGGTCGGTAAGGGGGCGCGGGGCTGTTCCCGGCCGGGGCTGCGCCGCGCGAGGCGGCCGGCCGCACCCGCCCGCAGCCCGCGATGTCACGTCACAGGACCAGGCAGACGCTCACGCCCCCCACCCGGCCTGCTCCCCGCCGACCCGCTCGGCGACGACCTTCTCGGCCCACCCCGACGCCTTGTACGCCTTCATCGGCTCGGGGTCCAGCCCCATCTCCTGGCGCACCTCGCGAAGCAGCGGCCGCACGTCCGTGTTGTACGCGTCCATCAGCACCGCGTTGGCCTCCAGGACGTCCCCCGAGGCCTGCGCCGCGGCCAGCGCGTCCCGGTCCACGAGCAGCGCCTTCGCCGTGGCCTCCTGGACGTTCATCACCGACCGGATGATCGCCGGGATCTTCGCCTCGATGTTGTGGCACTGGTCGAGCATGAACGCCACGTCCGCGGAGAACCCGCCGCCGCGCACCACCTCGTACATGATCCGGAACAGCTGGAACGGATCAGCGGCGCCGACCATCAGGTCGTCGTCCGCGTAGAACCGGGAGTTGAAGTCGAACCCGCCGAGCTTCCCCTCCCGCAGCAGCGTCGCGACGATGAACTCGATGTTGGTGCCCGGCGCGTGGTGCCCGGTGTCCACGACGACCTGCGCCTTCTCGCCGAGCTTCAGGCAGTGCGCGTAGGCGGTGCCCCAGTCCGGGACGTCCGTCGAGTAGAAGGCCGGCTCGAAGAACTTGTACTCCAGCAGCATCCGCTGGCCGTCACCGAGCCGCTCGTACACCTCGGCCAGCGCCTCGGCCAGCCGGTCCTGCCGTCCGCGGATGTCGTCCTGCCCGGGGTAGTTGGTCCCGTCGGCGAACCACAGCTTCAGGTCCTTGGAGCCGGTGGCGTCCATGATGTCGACGCATTCCAGCAGGTGGTCCACCGCCTTGCGGCGCACCGCCGCGTCCGGGTGGCAGACGCTGCCCAGCTTGTAGGCGTCGTCCTGGAAGGTGTTGGAGTTGATCGCTCCGATCCGCACGCCCCGCTGCTCGGCGTGTTTCGCCAGCGCGGCGTAGTCGTCGACCCTGTCCCACGGGATGTGCAGGGCGACGGTCGGGGCCACGCCCGTGAACTCGTGCACCTTCGCGGCGTCGTCGAGCTTCTCGAACGGGGAGCGCGGTACGCCGGCCTGCGCGAACACCTTGAACCGGGTGCCCGAGTTCCCGTACGCCCACGACGGCGTCTCGACTGCCTGGGTCTTCAGCGCGGCCTTCACCGCGGCGAGCTCGGTCACGTCGGCTCCTGATGTCGGGTCGCACCGTCCATGCGTACGACCATGAGTGAAACGATTCAGAATGCGAAGCTATGAGGGTCCCGGAGGGGTGTCAACCCTTCCGGGCGGCCGGGCTTGCCGTGATGCTGTCGTGACCTTCGGATATCGAAAGTTTTTCGATGCGGACCCATTGACGTGACATGCCTCACCTGCCTAACGTCCCGGCAACCCAGTTGAAACCTTTCACGACGCCGTGAGGGCCGTCCCGCCGGCGTCGTCGAGGAGCCCCCATGACCCACCCGTCCAAAACGGGTCCGGCCCCGGTTCTCGCATTGAGGGACGTGTCCAAGTCCTTCGGCGCGGTCCGTGCCCTGCGGGACGTCTCCCTGGAGCTGTTCCCCGGGGAGGTGCACGCCCTCGCCGGTGAGAACGGCGCGGGCAAGTCGACCCTCATCAAGACGCTCGCCGGAGTGCACCGTCCCGACGCCGGCCAGGTGCTGCTCGACGGTGAACCCGTCGTCTTCCACGGTCCCAAAGACGCCCGCGATGCCGGCATCGCCGTCATCTACCAGGAGCCGACCCTCTTCCCCGACCTGTCGATCGCCGAGAACATCTTCATGGGCCGCCAGCCGCGGCGCGCCCTGGGCCGGATCGACCACAAGGCCACCCACGCCACCACCGCCGGCCTGATGCGCCGCCTCGGTGTGGACCTCGACCCCGACCGCCCGGCGCGCGGTCTGTCCATCGCCGACCAGCAGATCGTGGAGATCGCCAAGGCGCTCTCTTTCGACGCCCGCGTCCTGATCATGGACGAGCCGACCGCCGCCCTCACCGGCAGCGAGGTGGCCCGCCTCTTCGGCGTCGTACGCGCCCTGCGCGAGGAAGGCGCCGCGGTGCTGTTCATCTCCCACCGGCTAGAGGAGATCTTCGAGATCTGCGAGCGGGTCACCACCCTGCGCGACGGCGCCTGGATCTCCAGCGAACTCCTCGCCGGCATGACCGAGGACGACCTGGTGCGCCGCATGGTCGGCCGCGACCTCGACGAGCTGTACCCGAAGCAGGAGGTCACCCCCGGCGAGGTCGCCCTCAGCGTGCGCCGGCTGACCCGCGAGGGCGTCTTCACCGACGTCTCCTTCGAGGTGCGGCGCGGTGAGATCGTGGGCCTGGCCGGACTGGTCGGCGCCGGGCGCACCGAGGTCGCCCGCGCGGTGTTCGGCGTGGACCGCTGGGACGCCGGGGAGGTCGAGGTCGACGGCCAGGCGCTGGTCAACGGCGCCCCGTCGGCGGCCATGGCCGCGGGCCTCGCCCTGGTCCCCGAGGACCGCCGCGCCCAGGGCCTGGTGATGGACATGTCCATCGAGCGGAACATCGGGCTCACCGGACTGCGCACCACCGTCAGGGCCGGTCTGATGGACCGCGGCGCCGAGCGCAGCCGCAGCCTCGACTGGGCCGTCAGGCTCCAGGTGAAGTACGCCCGGATCGCGGACGCCGTCGGCACCCTGTCCGGCGGCAACCAGCAGAAGGTCGTCCTCGCCAAATGGCTCGCCACCGGCCCCAAGGTGCTGATCGTCGACGAGCCCACCCGCGGCATCGACGTCGGCACCAAGGCCGAGGTGCACCGGCTGCTGAGCCGGCTGGCGGCCGACGGCGTCGCCGTCCTGATGATCTCCTCCGACCTGCCGGAGGTGCTCGGCATGGCCGACCGGGTCCTCGTGATGCACGAGGGCCGGCTCACCGCCGAGATCCCCCGTGGCGAGGCCACCGAGGAGACCGTGATGGCGGCGGCCACCGGGAGGGCCGCGGCATGATCCCGACCGCAGCGGCCACCCCGGAGGGGCGCCGCACGACCTCGACCGGAAGGGCCGTCCCCGTGTCCCCGAGTTCCCTGGGGAGGGCCGCCGCATGACGGTCACCGCCCCCGACAGCGCCCCCGTCGCCGAGCTGCCCGAGGCCGGCGCCACCCGGCTGGTCGACCGCGTCTTCAAGATGCGCGAACTGGCCATCCTGGTCGTCTTCCTGGTGATGATCGCCGTCACCCAGGCGGGCAACAGCGAGTTCCTGTCCGAACAGGGCGTCAAAGACCTGCTGCTCAACGCGACCATCCTGGTCCTGGTCGCCACCGGCCAGTCCCTGGTCGTCATCACCCGCAACGTCGACCTGTCCGTCGGCTCCACGCTCGGCATCAGCGCCTTCGCCGCCGGCACCTACCTCCAGGGCGGCGGCAGCCCCGTCACCGCCGTCGTGCTCGCCGTCCTCATGGGCGTCGGCTTCGGCCTGCTCAACGGCCTGCTGGTCAGCCTGGGCCAGGTGCCCGCCCTCGTCGTCACCCTCGGCACGCTGTACATCATCCGCGGCATCGACTCCATCTGGGTCGGCTCCCGCCAGATCACCGCGGCCGACCTGCCCGGCGGCTTCGTCGACTTCGGCGCCGGCGGCGTCCTCGCGGTGCCGTACCTCGCGCTGATCGCGCTGGCGGTCCTGGTGGCGACGGCGTACTACCTCAAGCAGTTCCGCAGCGGACGCGAGCTGTACGCCCTCGGCTCCAACCCCGAGGCCGCCCGCCTGGCCGGCATCCCGGTGCGCAAGCGCATCCTGGCCGCCTACACCTTCTGCGGCGCCCTCGCGGGCCTGGCCGGCGCGCTGTACCTGGCCCGGTTCGGCAACGTCGACTCCGGCACCGGCAACGGCTACGAACTCACCGTCGTCAGCGCGGTCGTGGTCGGCGGCGTCGTCTTCACCGGCGGCTCCGGCAGCGTCTACGGCGCCGCCCTCGGCGCGCTGCTGCTGACCAGCATCAACAGCGTGCTGCCCGCCCTCGGCGTCAGCTCGGTCTGGGTGATGGCGATCAACGGCATCCTGCTCATCCTCGCCATCGCGGTCGACCGGATCGTCGCCCTGCGCGTGGCCACCGCCCTGAAGAAGAGGAACGCCCGCCATGGCTGACGCCCCGGCCTCAGGCCTCTCGCGCGCCGTCCGCTGGGACACCGTCGTCGGCGCCCTGCTCATCGTGGTCGTACTGCTGTCCTTCGGTTTCGTCGACGGCTTCGGCAACTCCCTGAACCTGTCGTTCCTGATCGGCAACACCCTGCCGATCGCCCTGATCGCCCTGCCGATGACCCTGCTCGTGGTGGCCGGCGAGATCGACCTCTCCGTCGCCTCCACGGCCGGACTGTCCGGCGCGGTGATGGGCGCCCTGTGGAACCAGGGCATGACCATCGAGACGATCATCCCGCTCTGCCTCGTCCTCGGCGTGGTGTGCGGTCTGGTCAACGGCCTGCTGGTGACCCGGCTCGGCCTGCCGTCCCTCGCCGTCACCATCGGCACCATGGCCGCCTACCGGGGCATCGCGCAGATCGTGCTCGGCTCCGACGCGGTCACCGACTTCCCCGCGCAGTACCTGGACTTCGCCGCCGGACGGATCGGGGACACCTTCGTCCCGTACGCCCTGCTGCCCTTCCTGGTCCTGCTGGCCGTCGCCGTGGTCGCGCTGCACGCCACCCCGTTCGGCCGGGCGCTGTTCGCGATCGGCGCCAGTGAGGAGGCCGCCCGGTTCGCCGGCATCCGGGTCAAGCGGCAGAAACTGCTGCTGTTCGTCCTCACCGGCCTGCTGTCCTCCCTCACCGGCGTCTTCTGGGCCCTGCACTACGCCAGCGCCCGCTACGACAACGCCACCGGCCTCGAACTCTCCGTCGTCGCCGCCGTCCTGCTCGGCGGCATCGACTTCGACGGCGGCAAGGGCACGCTCGGCGGCGCCATCGCCGGTGTCTTCCTGCTCGGCGCGCTGCAGAACGTGATGAGCCTCCAGGACGTCTCCGCCCAGTCGCAGATCGTCGTCACCGGCGTCCTGCTCGTCCTCTCCGTGCTCGGCCCGAGGGTCGCGCGCCAGATCTCCGTCGCGAGGGCGGGGCGCCGGGCGGCGTCGTCGCCACCCCTGTCGAAAACGCCGGCCCCCACGTCGTGAACACCTCTCCTAAGGACTCCGTCATGCGCAAGTCGTCGATCCGCCGTACCTGTGCGGCCCTCGCCGCCGTCACCTCCCTCGCCCTCGCGGTCACCGCCTGCGGCGGCACCACCAAGAAGGACGTCGCCAGCGAGGGCGGCTCCGCCGCCGCGGCCGGCAAGGCCGACCCGGACGCCGCCACCAAGAAGGGCCTGACCGTCGGCTTCCTGCCCAAGCAGGTCAACAACCCGTACTTCACCGTCGCCGACAAGGGCGGCGAGAAGGCCCTGAAGGAGCTGGGCTCCACCTACAAGGAGGTCGGCACCTCCAGCGGCACCGACACCGCCGGGCAGGTCTCCTACGTCAACACGCTGACCCAGCAGCAGGTCGACGCCATGGCCGTCTCCGCGCAGGACCCCGGCGCCCTGTGCACCGCCCTGAAGCAGGCCATGAACAACGACATCAAGGTCGTCACCTACGACTCGGACGCCAACCCCGAGTGCCGCAACGCCTTCATCTCCCAGGCCTCCGCCGACGACCTCGGCCGCACCCAGGTGCAGCTGCTCGCCGAGCAGATCGGGGGCAAGGGCGAGATCGCGATCCTCTCCGCCGCGCAGACCGCGACGAACCAGAACGCCTGGATCGAGATCATGAAGGACGAGCTGAAGGACCCGAAGTACAAGGACATCAAGCTGGTCAAGGTCGCCTACGGTGACGACGACGCCCAGAAGTCGTTCCAGCAGACCCAGGGCCTGCTCCAGGAGCACCCGAACCTGAAGGGGATCATCTCCCCGACCACCGTCGGCATCAAGGCCGCCGCCCAGTACCTGTCGGGCTCCAAGTACAAGGGCAAGGTCAAGCTGACCGGCCTCGGCACCCCCAACGACATGCGCAAGTACGTCAAGAACGGCACCGTCGAGGAGTTCGAGCTGTGGGACCCGGCCAAGCTCGGCGAACTGGCCGCCCGCACCGCCGTCGCCCTGGCGTCGGGCCAGATCACCGGCAAGGAGGGCGAGACCTTCAAGGCCGGCGACATGGGCGAGTACACCATCGGCGCGGACGGCGTGATCAACCTCGGCAAGCCGACCGTGTTCAACGCCGAGAACATCGACCAGTACCAGTTCTGACCGCCGGTTCAGTCCCTCAGGAAGGAGCGGTACCTCATGCAGCGCGTCTGCTTCCTGCTCAAGGTCCGCAAGGACAAGCTCGCCGAGTACCGCGAACGCCACGCCGCCGTGTGGCCGGAGATGCGCCAGGCTCTCTCGGCCACCGGCTGGCACAACTACTCCCTCTTCCTGAGGGACGACGGCCTGCTCGTCGGCTACCTGGAGACGGAGGACTTCGAGGCCGCCCGGGCCGGCATGGCGGCCACCGAGGTCAACGCCCGGTGGCAGGCGGAGATGGCCCCCTTCTTCGAGTCCCTCGACGGCGAACGGCCGGACGAGGCGATGAAGCCGCTCACCGAGGTGTTCCACCTGGCCTGAACACCCGCGGGAGCACCGCACGGGAGGACGCGGCCGGCCGGCGCCGCGTCCGCCCCGCCGCCGTCCGTCGCGGCCTCCCCTCTGCCCGGCGACGCCGGACCTCCCGGGCGGCGGCGGTAGTGTGAAGGTCTCCCGGCCGCCGCCCCGCGTCGCCCAAGCGTTCCCCTAGCTCGACCCTGGAGGTCCCTCCCCGATGGCCCAGTCGGTGGGTATCAAGGACGTCGCCCGTGCCGCCGGAGTCTCCGTGGGCACGGTGTCGAACGTCATCAACCGCCCGGACACGGTCGCCGCCGAGACCCGGGCGCGCGTGCTCTCGGCGATCGACCGGCTCGGCTACGTCCGCAGCGAGTCCGCGCGCCAACTGCGCGCCGGACGCAGCCGGATCATGGGCCTGCTCGTCCTCGACATGGGCAACCCCTTCTTCGTGGACGTCGCCCGCGGCGCCGAGCGGGCCGCCCGCGACGCCGGACTGGGCGTGATGGTCTGCAACAGCGCCCAGAACCCCGGCGAGGAGGCCGAGTACCTCTCCCTCTTCGCCGAACAGCGGGTGCGCGGCGTCCTGCTCACCCCGGCCGACGCCACCGGCCGCAACATCGGCGCGTTCCGGCGGCACAACATCCCCTTCGTGCTGGTCGACCGGGTCGCCGAGGGCGCCACCGAGTGCTCGGTCTCCGTCGACGACATCGCGGGCGGCGCGCTGGCCGCGCGCCACCTCGTCGACGCCGGGCACCGCTCCATCGCCTACGTCAGCGGTCCGCCCGGCCTCAACCAGGTGCGCGACCGCCGCACGGGCGCCCTGCGCGCCCTCAGCGAGGCCGGCCTCGGCCCCGACACGCTGCGCGAACTGCCCACCGAGCGGCTGGACGTCGCCGCGGGCCGGGACGCCGGCGCCCGCCTCCTCGGCCTCGCCGACCGGCCCACCGCCGTCTTCTGCGCCAACGACCTGCTCGCCCTCGGCGTCCTGCAGGCCATGTACGCGGCCGGGGTCAACGTCCCCGACGACCTCGCCATCGTCGGCTACGACGACATCGAGTTCGCCGCCGCGGCGGCCGTCCCCCTCACCTCCGTACGGCAGCCCGCCCAGACCATGGGCGCGCTCGCCGCCGATCTGCTCCTGGAGGAGACCGAGGCGGAGGCGACGGGCGCGCCGCACGAGCACCGCAAGGTCGTGCTCCAGCCCGAACTGGTGGTGCGGCGCTCCAGTCTCGCCGCCCGCTGACCGCCCGCCGCGCAGGATCTCCCGGTCCCGGGGGCGGTGGCCGGACGGTCCTGTGCTGAACTGGGCCACGGCCGGAAAACCGTCCGTCCGCCCCAGCAGACCGGGAGCCCTCGTTGAGCGTCAGCTACCGCCAGCCCGGCGTCGTCCTCACCGACCGCCGCTTCACCGTCCCCCTCGACCACGCCGACCCCGGCGGGGAGACGATCGAGCTGTACGCCCGCGAGGTCGTCGCGAGTGACAAGGCGGACCGGGAGCTGCCGTGGCTGCTGTACCTCCAGGGCGGCCCCGGCTTCGGCGCGCACCGTTTCGTCGGCAGACCGGCCTGGCTCGGCCGCGCGCTCCAGGAGTACCGCGTCCTCCTCCTCGACCAGCGCGGAACGGGCGCCTCCACCCCCGCCAACCGCCAGACCCTCCCGCTGCGCGGCGGCCCCGTCGAGCAGGCCGACTACCTCACCCTCTTCCGCGGCGACTCCATCGTCCTGGACTGCGAGGCGATCCGCCCCCAGGTCACCGGCGGCGCTCCCTGGACCGTCCTCGGCCAGAGCTTCGGCGGCTTCTGTACCGTCGCCTACCTCTCCCTGGCCCCCGAGGGCCTCGCCACCGCCCTGATCACCGGCGGCCTGCCCTCCCTCGACGCCCACGCCGACGACGTCTACCGGGCCGCCTACCCGCGTATCGAACGCAAGGTCGCCGCCCACTACGCCCGCTACCCCCAGGACGCCGCACGCGCCCGCCGCATCGCCGACCACCTCCTCACCCACGACGTGGTCCTGCCCAACGGCTACCGGTTCACCGTCGAGGCGTTCCAGTCGCTGGGCATCATGCTCGGCGCCGGCGAGGGCAGCCACCGCCTGCACTTCCTGCTGGAGGACGCCTTCGTGCGCACCCCCGGCGGCCACGAACTCTCCGACGCCTTCCAGGAACAGGTCCAGGGCCTGCTGTCGTTCGCGGCCAACCCGCTGTACGCGGTGGTCCACGAGGCGATCTACGCCCAGGACGCCCGCCCGACGAACTGGTCGGCCGAGCGGGTCCGCGCCGAGTTCCCGTGCTTCGACGCCGCCAAGGCCCTCGCGGGCGACGAACCGCTGATGTTCACCGGCGAGACCGTCCACCCCTGGATGTTCGACTGCGACCCGGCCCTGCGCCCGCTGCGCGAGACCGCCGAGCTGCTGGCCGCCCGCACCGACTGGACCCCGCTGTACGACCCCGCCCGCCTCGCGGCCAACGAGGTGCCGGTCGCCGCGGCCGTCTACCACGACGACATGTACGTCGACACCGGCCACGCCCTGACCACCGCCCGCGCCGTGCGCGGTCTGCGCACCTGGGTCACCGACGAGTTCGAGCACGACGGCGTCCGCGCCGGCGGCCCCCGTGTCCTGGACCGGCTCCTCGCCCTCGCCCGCGACGAGGCGTGAGGCGCGGGTGCCCTGACGTGAACCGGCGGGTGCCGTGGTGCGGGGGCGCGGCGGTCCGTCGGCGCGGCGGTCCGTCGGCGCGGCGGTGCGGGGGCGCGGCGGTGCGGGGGTGCGGGGGTGCGGCGGCGGTGGGGGTGCGGCGGCGGTGGGCCGGGCTAGTCTGCGGAGCATGACCGAGCCGACGACGTCTCCCTCACCGCTGGAGCCCATGCCCGACGACTGGCGGCGTGCCCTCGCCGTCGTGGCCCACCCGGACGACCTGGAGTACGGCTGCTCGGCGGCGATCGCCGTCTGGACCGACGCGGGCCATGAGGTGGCCTACGTCCTCGCCACCCGAGGCGAGGCGGGCATCGACACCCTCCCGCCCGCCGAGTGCGCCCCGCTGCGCGAGCGCGAGCAGCGGGCGAGCGCCGCCGTGGTCGGCGTGTCGGAGGTGGAGTTCCTCGACCACCCGGACGGCGTCATCGAGTACGGCACCGCGCTGCGCCGGGACATCGCCGCCGCGATCCGCAGGCACCGCCCCGAACTGGTCGTCACCCTCACCCACCAGGAGGTCTGGGGCGGGACGCACTGGAACACCCCGGACCACGTGGCGGTGGGCCGGGCCGCGCTGGACGCGGTGGCCGACGCGGGCAACCGCTGGATCTTCCCCGAGCTGGCCGGCCAGGGCCTCGAGCCGTGGGGCGGCGTCCGCTGGGTCGCCGTCGCCGGTTCCGACACGCCGACCCACGCCGTGGACGTCACGGACGGCCTGGAGCGCGCGGTGCGCTCCCTGCTCGAACACCGCACCTACATCGAGGTGCTGACCGACCAGGACCCCGAGGAGTACGTCCGCGGCGTCCTCCTGCCGTACGCGCGGGCCACGGGGGAGCGGTTCGGCGGCCGGCCGGCGGTCGGGTTCCAGGTGTTCGGCCGGTGACCGGCGTGGACGCCGCGGAGCGGCTGGCCGACCGGTTCGAGGAGCACCGCGGCCGTCTCGGCGCGGTGGCCTACCGGATGCTCGGCTCCCTGACCGAGGCGGAGGACGCCGTCCAGGAGGCGTGGATACGGCTGGCCCGCACCGGAGCCGACGGCATCGACAACCTCGGCGGCTGGCTGACCACCGTCACCGGCCGCGTCTGCCTCGACATGATGCGCTCCCGCGCCACCCGCCGCGAGGAGCCGATGACCGAGGACGCCGGTCCGTTCGTCCCGGACCCGGTGCTCGCCCCCTTCCCCGCCGGCGACCCGGAGCAGGAGGCGCTGCGCGCCGACTCGGTGGGCACGGCCCTGCTGGTGGTGCTGGAGACCCTGGAGCCCGCCGAGCGGCTGGCGTTCGTCCTGCACGACATGTTCGCCGTGCCGTTCGACGACATCGCGCCGGTCGTGGAGCGCTCCCCGGCCGCCACCCGGCAGCTCGCCAGCCGCGCCCGGCGCCGGGCGCGGGACGCGGCCCCGGGCGCCGACCCCGACCCCGGCCGGCAGCGGAAGGCACTGGAGGCGTTCATGGCCGCCAGCCGCGCCGGCGACTTCGAGGCGCTGGTCGCCGTCCTCCATCCGGACGTGGTGCTGCGGGCGGACGCCGGCAGCACCCTGTCCCGGCTGGTGCGCGGTGCCCGCACGGTGGCCGAACAGGCCGGGCTCTTTCGCCAAGACGCCCTTCGGACACGGTTCGTGCTGGTCAACGGCGCGGCCGGGGTGGTGGCCCGGCGGGCCGGACAGCCCCTGTCCGTGCTGACCGCCACCGTCGTCGACGGCCGGATCACCGAGCTGTACATCCTGGCCGACGCCGACCGCCTCGGCCGCCTGGAGCTGCCCGCCGAATAAATCCGACGAGCGTCGAACGAACGTTCCGTATGGTGACGCGCATGTGGAACGACACGGCCGAACGGCCGTCCCTCGGGGAACTGCGAGGTGACTGCGCCCGGTGTTTCGGCCTGTGCTGTGTCGCCCTGCCGTTCGCCGCCTCGGCCGACTTCGCGTTCGACAAGGAGGCCGGCCGGCCCTGCCCGAACCTCGGCGGCGACCACCGCTGCGGTGTCCACGACCGGCTGCGGCAGCGCGGCTTCACCGGCTGCGCGGTCTACGACTGCTTCGGCGCGGGACAGCGGGTCTCGCGGGTCACCTTCGGCGGGGCGGACCGGCGGACCGGCGCCATGAACGAGGTGTTCCCGCTGGTGCGGCAGTTGCACGAACTGCTCTGGTACCTCACCGAGGCGCTGACCCTGCCGGCCGCCCGCCCGGTCCGCGGCGACCTGCGCCGGATGCTGGAGCGCACCGGGGAACTGGCGGGCGGCGGCTCCGAGGACCTGGCCGCGCTCGACCTCGCGGCACACCGCCGACAGGTCGACGTACTGCTGCTGCGCGTCAGTGAGCTGACGCGGGCCCGGACCGGCGGCCGGGGGAGGAGCCGCCGGCGTGCCGACCTGCTGGGCGCCCGGCTGCGCGGGGCCGGTCTGGGGGCGCCGACCTGCGCGGCGCCTGTCTCATCGCGGCCGACCTGACCGGCGCCGATCTACGCGGCGCGGACCTCATCGGAGCGGACCTCAGGGACGCCGACCTGACGGACGCGGACCTGACGGGCGCCTTCTTCCTGACCCGGCCCCAGGTGAACGCGGCCCCGGGGAGTTCCGGCACCCGGCTGCCGGGGCCGGTCACCCGCCCGGCGCACTGGACCGCGGGCCCTTGACACCCCCGGCTCCCGGGCCGGTGCTCGCACCGCCGGCGCCTCGGAGGCGACGGCGCGCCGCCGCCCGGAGCGCAGCCGCGGCTCCTGCGTCAGCCGCTCCGCCGCCCGCGGCCGGTACCGCGGATTTGGCCGCGGGCCGTGGCGGCGCGGCAGCGGCCCAGGGGCCAGCGCGGCCCCGTGCGGCGCGAACCGCCGCCCGGTGCGGGCGTGCGCGTCCGTCCCGAACGGCTTGAGGGCGTGCGCGTCCGTCCCGAACCGCTCGAGGGCGTGCGCGTCCGTTCCGAACCGCCTGAGGGCGTGCGGGGCGCGGGACCGTACGGGCCGCCGCCTCGAGCGGTCGGGGGAGCGAACCGCCCGGCGTCCGGCCGATGGCGCGGGGCCGGCCGGTCTTCGTCACCGCCGTCCGCCCGGAGCGGCCGGGGGCGGGGGAGACGGCCGGGGAAGGGGTCTGTGACCGGTGCGTCCGCGCGCTGTCCGGCGCCCTCCTGCCCTGTCGCGGCAGGCTCCGCCTCCTGAAGGTCTCATAAAGATCAGACGTCCTGGTTGGCGCACACCCCGATCTTAGGTAGGTTAGGCAAGGCTTACCTAAGGAGGTTGGGATGGCAGACAGCCAGACCTGGACGGCCGCGCCCTCGGCGGCCGAGCGTGCCCGGTCCGTGCTCGCCGCCGCGTGGTCCTGCGCGGTGACCGCGGAGAGCGGGCGCGAGGAGTTCGTCGGCGCGCACTCCGTGACGGAGGACGGCCGGGTGCTGCTGCACGTGCCCGAGGACAGCGCCCTGCTCGGGGCGGCGATCTGCGCGCCCCGAGGGGAGCCCTCGGCCGTCCTGGAGCTCGCCGACGTCGCGCCCGTCCCGGTGCGCGGCAGGATCCGGGCCCGGCTCTGGATGGCCGGCCGGCTGGCCGTCGAGGAGGGCCACCTCGCCTTCCGTCCCACCCGTGTGGTGCTGCGGCAGCAGTCCGGTTCCGTGGTGGTCGACCAGGACGGGTTCAGCGCCGCGCGACCCGATCCGCTGGCCACGGCCGAGGCCCGGCTGCTGGCCCACCTCGCCGACTGTCACGGCGACGCGGTGGAGCGGCTGACCCGGCTCGTCGACCCCGACAGCCTGCACGGCGTCGTCCGGGTCCGGCCGCTCGCCGTCGACCGGCACGGGCTGACGCTGCGCATCGAGCGCGCCGGCGCCCATGGTGACGTACGCCTGCCGTTCCACCGGCCCGCCGACGACGTCGCGCAGCTCACCGAGCGCATGCACGTCCTCCTCACCCAAGCGAGCGGTGTGACCTGCCCGCGCGCGCTCCAGCGGCAGCGCACGGAGGGCGACGGGTGAGACGGACGCTCCGCCGCAGGGTGCGGTGGGGCGGGGCCGGGACCGAGAGCCGTGCTCTGTGACCGTGCCGTCGGCGGCAGGCCGATGCGGTCAAGGCCGAGGCGCCGTGGTCCGTGACCGTGCCGTCGGCGCGGCGGCAGGACCGTGTACCGACCCGGTCCTCGCCCCCGCCCCTCGCGCTCCCTGTTCCCTCGGCCCGATCACCCGCCGACGGACCCCCGCTCACGGCGCGGCGAGCGCCTGCCGCGCGACCAGTCCCGCAGCCGGGCCAGCCGGGGCCGGCGTTCGCGCTGCTCCCGGGTGTGGCGGTCCAGTTCCTCCAGCAGCCGGCGCGACCGGTGCTCGGTGTCCATCTCGTCGATGATGCGGTTGACCTCGGTCAGCACCGCGCCCTGGAGCTGCCACAGCCGGGCGTCGCGCCGCACCTCCTCCAGGAGCAGCCGGGCGAGCCTGTCGCGGGTCACCGCCGCCTGCCGCAGTTCGGCGCTGAGCCGCTCCTCCGCGGATTCGGCGTTCTCGCTGACGCTGGTGGTGACCAGCACGGCGAAACTGACCACCGCGTCCCCGATCTCGGACAGCAGCTGCTCCAGGGTGGCGCCCGTCTCCGTCGGGAACAGCGGTTCGGGCTCGCGTTCCTTGGCCAGGTCGGTCAGCGTGCGGGCCAGCACCCGCAGGACGACCGTGCAGATCTCCAGTGTGTCCAGGCCGGTGCGCAGCACCACCCGGTGCAGCAGCCCCTCACGTACCCGCGGGTTGAACCGCAGACTGTCCTCGGCCTGCCGCAGGTCCTCGTCCACCTCGGAGATGTCGTGGTCGAGCGCGCGGGCCTCGTGCAGCCGCGCCGCCGCCTGCAGGAACGGCGTGCTGTCGGCGGCCTCCTCACCCACCCGCAGCATCAGCTGCCTCAGCCGCCGTGCCAGGTCCTCGATCGACGCGCCGGCCTGTTCCACCCACACCGGGGGAGCGAGGACCAGATTGAAGGCCAGTCCGACGATCGCCCCGATCAGCGTCTCCACCACCCGGGCCCACGCCAGCGCCCCGTGCGCGGTCACTCCGAGCACCAGCATGGCGCTGATCGCCACCTCGGCCGTGAACTCGTGCGCCCGCACCAGATGTCCGACACCCAGGGCCGCCACGATGATCAGGGCCAGGCTCCACCAGCTCAGCCCCACCACCGAGCTGAAGACGATGGCCACCAGGACCCCCGCCACCACGGAGTTCACCCGGCGGATGCTCATCTTCAGCGTGGCGTACAGGGTGACCTGCACGACCAGCAGCGCGGTGAGGGGAGCGGTGAGCGGCGCGGGCTCGGGGCTCAGCCGCACCGCGATCACATAGGCGATCGACGCGGCGCCCGCCGAGCGGAACGCCTGCACCACCTCGGGATCGCGGTGCGCGGTCCGCAGCGACCGCGCCAGGGACACTGACCTCTCACGTACATTCAGCATCCTCGGGTCTGTTCCCCTTCCCCAGGTGCAACGAACGCGTATGGACAAAACGGACCGCAATCGGCGGTGAAGGGCTCGCCCCGCTCCCACGCGCCACGCGGGGCCGCACGTGTGGCGCGGCTCCGGGCGCGGGAGGGGCGGGGGAGCGGCGGCGAAACAGCGGAGGCCGGCGGCCGTGACGGCACTCCACCGGGCCGCCCACCCGTCACGCCCGCGGGCACGGCCGGCGCGACACAGGTGAGCTGTGCCCGCCGGGCGAGACGGCCGGTGACGCCCAGGCGGCCGGGACGGGCGAAACCGCGCACCGTTCCCGGGGCCTCGTCCCCGAGGGCCGTGTTCCCCCATGTGATGACGGAGCGGGTCTTCGGCGCCTTCGTCCCGGAGGCGAGCCGGAGCACCGGCCTGCGGCTCGACGGCTACGTGGTGCGCGGCAGGGGCCCTCCCGGCGTACCACGTGGGACGCGCTTCAGTACGACTGCCTGGCACACCGGGACCGGCCGGTCCCGGCGGCGACGAGCACGTCCCAGGCCGGGCCCGGCGCCGCGGCCACCTGGCCGGCCCGCGGACCGTCGGCCCGCCGACACCGGTCCGGCCGCGCGGCCGTCAGGCCGTCAGCCTGCCGAGGAACGCGTCCAGGTTGCCCAGCATCCGGGCGACCTGCTCCTCCAGACTGAGGCTCTCCTCGAAGCGCGCCCCGCTCTCCGGCACTTTCCTGCCCCGCAGGTACAGGGAACAGGCGAGGTCGGTGCACATGTACAGCCCGACCGAGTTCCCCTCGCGCCCGGCCGGGCCCGCCTTGCGGGCGGTCATCAGCGAGACCCCGCCGCGCGGATGGGTGGTCAGGCACAGCGAGCACAGGCTGCGCTGCAGGACACCGCGCCGGCCCGGCTGGAAGCGCAGCGCCACGCCGACGGGGCCCTCCTCGCGCTCGGTGACCAGATAGTTCCGGTCGGGCGCGCCCGGGTCCCGCCACCCCAGGAAATCCAGGTCGTCCCACGGGCGGTCGCCCAGATCGCGGGGCAGGGGCAGCCGCTTGGCCTCGCCCTTCGAGCAGTTGACGAAGGACGAGCGGATGTCCCGTTCGTCGAGCGGTCGCATCGCAGGTCTCCGGAACTAGACGGTCTCGAACCCAGGGGTTTCAGGAACCGCCCTACGGTAGACAGGCACGACGGGCAGAGGCCACCGAGTATTCCGAGCGGACTCGGCGCAGGCGCTCCAGGCGGCGCCCGCGCCGTGCCGGCGTTTCGCGGGGGTGACGGAGAGGTACCCGGCATCGCCCGCACGACAGGGAACGTCCGGAACCCGGACAGGCCGGAGGGAGAACACCGTGACCGATCACCGTGCCGAAGGACCCGGAGAGAACGGCACCCCGGTGCCCCGTGACATGCCGGACCAGCAGGCCGACGCGGGGGAGGACCCCTGGGACGTCGCCCCCGGTCTCGTGGCGCGCGAGAGCGGCACGGACGCGGACGGCGGCGAGAACGGCGACGACGCGGAGGACGGGGCCGCCGGCACGGCCGGGGCCGCCGACGTCCCGGACACCGACGAGGCGGGGACGGGGCGGCGGGGAGCGCCGCACTCGGGAGCGGCCCACCCCGAGCACCCCGTACCGGACGAGTCGTCGGGCTGAGGCCCGCGCCCGTCCCGGCCCGTCCTTCGAGCCGCGCGGGGCCCGTCCGACGGACGGGGACAGCTCGGCGCCCGTCCTTCGGGGCCCGAAGGACGGGCGAGGTCAGCCGGCCTTGCGTCCGCGCAGCGGCACCGTCGGCCCGCCGGCACCCTCCTGGAACCCTTGGAGGAACTCCGCCAGTACCTCGGTGGCCGTGCGCTCCGGGCGCCAGCCCAGTTCCGCGCGGGCCCGGGCACAGTCCAGCAACGGCAGCCGCAGGACCGCGTCGAACAGGTGCGGCGAGGCCGGCAGCAGACGCAGCCCCCAGGCGGCGGCGATCGCCGAGCGCGCCGCGGACCGGGGCAGCCGGACCCGCCGCGGCGTACCGACGAGTTCGCCGAGCAGCTCCGCGTCGACCGGCGGGTCGGCCGCCAGGTTGAACGCGCCCCGGGCGTCGGCGGAGCGCACCGCGAGCCGGTAGGCGTCGGCGGCGTCATCGGTGTGCAGCGCCTGCATGCGCAGGCCGGGGATGTCCGGCAGGAAGGGCAGCAGGTCAGGGCGGGCCAGCGGACCGGGCAGGTACCTGCCGCCGAAGATCCGGCGCTGCTCGCTCGCCGCCTGCCGCTTGAACAGGAAGGCCGGACGCATCCGGACCACCCGGATGCCGGGGTGGTCGCGCTCGAAGATGTCCAGGGTGCGCTCCAGGTACGCCTTCTCCCGGCAGTACGCCGCGTCGGGCCAGCCGTGGGTGGGCCAGGACTCGTCCACCGCCCGGTCCTTCGGGCCCGGGGAGTACGCGCCGACCGACGAGGCGTGCACCAGCGCCGGCACCCCGGCCGCGGCCACCGCCTCGAACACCCGGATGGAGCCGAGCACGTTCGTGCGCCAGGTCGTGGCCGGGTCGTGCGTCGGCTGGAACGCCCAGGCCAGATGGACCACCGCGTCCGCTCCCGAGAACCAGCCGGTCAGGTCGGCCCGCTCGGCGGCGAGGTCGACCGCGGCCCACTCGGTCTTCGCCGGTGACCAGTCGGGGATCCGCCGGGCCAGGCCCAGCACCGAACCGGTGTCCGGATCCTCCGAGAGGAGCCGCACCACACTGGTGCCCACGTTGCCGGTGGCCCCGGTGACCACGATCCTGCTGCCCGTTGCGCCGCTCACCTTGCGCTCCTCTCGGCCGCTCCTCCGGACGAGCGCCCCGAGTACCCGCGCACACCGGATGCACGCGGGCCCGGTCCTGGCCGCGGTCCCGGCCGGGGTGACGTCGCGGCCCGCGTCCGGGCCGCCGCGCCCCGCCGCGGTGCCCGGAAGGCGTCCGCGCCCCGGCGGCGGCCGTTCCCGTCGAACCGGCCGCGGCCCACCACGTCCGCCGTGGGGACGTGCCGCTGGAGCGGGCGAGGACGCCGCCGGGGGCGCGGCGTGAAGGCGCGTGCCCGGCGGTCCCGGGCGAGCCGGCCGCGGCGTACCGCGAACAGGGCGTCGGCGGCCCTCGCCCGGCCGTCTGGGGGCAGGCCGTGGTCCCGGCACCGCCGGTGCCCCCGTCGACCGTCCGCCGGACGCGGGGCACCGCTCGGCGAACGCGCGCACGCCGTCCGGGGCCCCGGGGCCCGTCCCGTCCACCTGGACCCTGGCCGGTGCGGCCGACGGCTCCCGGCGGCGGGACGGCGGACGGTGGCCATGTCCCGCGAGCCGGCTCCGGCGAGGGGCCGACCGCCCGGCCGATCCGTGCCGCGGAGCGCTCACGCCCGCGACGCCGCGACGCGGAGCGCTCTCGAAGCCGGGGACGCCGCCGGTCACGGCAGGGCACAGGAAAGCCCCGACCGGACGGGGGGATCACGGTCGGGGCGGCTCAGGTGTGGGTACGGATGGCGGTCGCCTCTCGGCGAGGGGCTCCACAGGGCTTCAGCCGAACGATCTTCCCTGTGGGCGATAGGTGAGGCCCGGGGACACTGTCCCATCCGTACCCACGCCCTCTTCAACGGCGCGGGTCGCCCGGGTGTTCCACCCTCTGGGCCGCTTCGGGGTGATGTGCGTCACCGCCGCTTCCCGCCCGGCACCGCCCCGGCGGCCCCCGCGTTCCCCCGTCCGGCACCGCCCCGGTGTCCGGCACCGCCCCGGTGTCCGGCACCGTCCCGGTGTCCGGCAGCGTCTCGGCCCAGAGGTTCTCGGCCTGGAGCAGCAGGGTGCCCAGGACCGCCGCCGTCTCCGGTCCCCGCCGCGCGTGTTCCCGCAGTCCCTCCTGGAGCCGCTGGTGCAGTTCCTCCATCGCCTCCCGGCTCGGAAGTCCCGGCCCGGTCCGCCCGTCGCCGCCCCCCAGCCGCTCGGCCTCCACCCGGCAGGCGTCACCGATCAGCTCCAGCAGACGGGCGTACAGCCGCAGCACCGGCCCCTCGGGCGGAGCGGGCGTGCGGTGCTCGTCGGCCGTCACCGCCAGCGTCCGGGTCAGCGCCGTGACGTTGCCGGCGATGTGGTCCCACCGCCGGTCCTCCTCCTCGGGCGGCAGGGCCGACGCCGGCGGCGCCCGGTGCAGGGCCCGCAGCGGCCCGTACGTCAGGCGCAGGCTCTCCCGGCTCCAGGCGCGGGCGGAACGCAGGGCCTCGACGCGGTACCGCAGCCGCGCCGCCTCGCCCGCCCAGTCGGCGGCGCTCTGCTCGTCCCAGTCCTCCCGCAGGCCCTCGGCGACGGTGCGCAGGACGTCGCCCGTCTCCCGGGCGAGCAGCGCGAGGTTCTCCCGGACGTCCCGCAGGTGCACCGGGGGCAGGACCAGCGCGTTGACGACGACGCCGATGACCGCGCCGAGCGCCGCCTGCCCCAGCCGGTGGGTGACGGCGTACTCCGAGACGGTCCCGGAGGCCAGGATGAACACGGCCGTCGTGGCGGTGTAGATGCCCTGCGCCCCGAAGCGCGGCCAGTTGGCGAGCAGCATCAGCGGCGGCAGGGACACCGCGAGCGCGACGGTGGTGTTGTCGGTGAGTTCCTGGGCCCCGGAGGCCAGCAGCGTGCCGACGCAGACGGCCGCGAACTGCTGGCCGGCCTGCCGTACCGAGCTGTAGACGGTGGCCTGCACCAGCACCACGGCCACCCAGGGCGCCATCAGCGCCATCGGGTCGTCCATCCACACGCCCGCCACCAGCCAGGCGAGCAGCCCCGCCCCGGCCGCCTTCAGCGACTGCTTGACCAGGTCACGCTCACGTCCCGGTCCGCGCACCACGGCCACGGCCGCCCGGCCGGCGGCGGACGCCTCCCGCCGCACCGCGTCCACGAGCCGTACGGCCCTCTCGCTCGGTCCTGTCATGATCCGCCGGGTATCCGCGTGCTCGGCGCACTCACCCCAGGGGACTGCCGGCCAGTTCCGCCAGCAGACCGGCGGGACCGTCGTAGACCGCCTCCGCGCCCGCCTCCACCAGGTCGGCGCGCGGGATGCCGCCGCTGAGCACGCCGACGCAGCGGACCCCGGCCCGGCGGCCCGCGGTCATGTCCCAGACGGTGTCGCCGACGAAGACGGCCCGTTCGGCGGGGACCCCGGCCAGCTCCAGGGCATGCCGCACGGGTTCGGGCGCGGGCTTGCCCGCGTCGACGTCGTCGGAGCTGGCGGTCGCGGTGATCGCCTCGTCGGCGTCGATCGCCCGGCGCAGCGCGCTCAGCTCCCCGCCGCCCGCCGAGGTGGCCAGCACCACCCGCCAGCCGTCCCCGGCCAGCCGCCGCAGCAGTTCCCCCGCGCCCGGCAGCGCGGGCAGCCGGTCGAAGTACTGTCCGTACAGCGCCTTGTGCGCGGCGCTCAGCTCCGCGTCCTGGTCCGTGTCCCGGTCCTCGCCCAGCAGGTGGGCGATCAGATCGGTGGAGGGCAGGCCCACGGCGCGGTGGACGGCGTGCATGGGAACCCGGTGGCCCGCCTGCCGGAACGCCTCCCACCAGGTGACGACATGCAGGTGATTGGTGTCGGCGAGAGTGCCGTCCACGTCGAACACGGCCGCGCGTTCCATGCACCGGTCCCTTCCTCGTGTCTCGGTCGGTCGGGCGGTCGGGTACCACGTCAGCCGTCCGCCACTCCGGACGGCGCGCGGCCCGCGCGGGCCCGGGCTGGCGGGCCCCCGGCGGCCAGGGGGTCACCACGCGTTCCGGCGCGACGCCGCACTCCTCGGCCCGCGCGCACCCGTGGGTCCGCCCGTCCAGCTGACCGGGGGCGTGGGTGTGGGCGCCGGTGCCGGTGCCGACCGAGACAGCGTCCCCGCCACCGCCGGCATGGCGTCCGTACGGTCCACGGGGTCCACGGGGGCCGCCGGGCGGTCCGCCTCCCCGCCCGGTCAGGGCTCGTCGACGGCCGGTGCTCCGCACGGCGGGTGCCGACGGTTTGTCCCCACTTCGTCCGGGTACTGCGATGGCCCGTCACACCCTGCCACCGAGGAGGCCGCCATGTCCCCCACCGCCCGCGTCGCCGTGATCACCGGTTCCGACTCCGGCATCGGCCGTGCCACCGCCGTGCGCCTGGCCGAGGCCGGACTGGACATCGGCATCACCTGGCACACCGACGAGAAGGGCGCCGAGCGCACCGCCGAGGAGGTGCGGGCGCTGGGGCGGCGGGCCGAGACCGCCCGGGTCGACCTGACCCGGCTGCCGGAGGCGGCGGACACCGTCGACGGGCTGTGCGAACGCCTCGGCCGGGTGGACGTCCTGGTCAACAACGCCGGTACGGGGACGGCCACGCCCTTCCTCGACCTGGGCCTGGACGACCTGCGCCACGTCCTGGACGTCGACCTGGCCGGGCCGTTCCTGTGCGGGCAGCGGGCGGCCCGGCGCATGATCCGGCAGGGCGACGGCGGCCGGATCGTCAACGTGACGTCCGTGCACGAGCACCAGCCGCGGGTGGGTGCCGCGCCGTACTGCGCGGCCAAGGGCGGCCTCGGCCTGCTCACCCAGGTGATGGCCCTGGAACTGGCCGAGCACGGCATCACCGTCAACGCCGTCGCCCCCGGCGAGATCGCCACGCCGATGACCGGGCAGGAGGACACCGACCCGCACACCGAGCGCCGCCCGGGCGTACCCCTGGGGCGCCCCGGCGACGCCCGCGAGGTCGCCGCCGTGATCGCCTTCCTCGCCGGGCCCGACGCCTCGTACGTCACCGGCGCCTCCTGGAGCGTGGACGGCGGCATGCTCCGGATGGGCCCGATGGCCGGATCGCACCTGCGGAGCGACGACTGGCGGCGGCCCTGACCAGGAACGACCCGGGACGACGGCGGCGGGGGCGACGTCTGGGGACGGCCCCGGCCGCCCGTTCGTTCTAGGCTCGATACATGACCGAAATCGTGAGCCCGCACATCGCCCGGCCGCGCATCCTGGTCCTGGGAGTCCAGCCGGCCGTTCCCCCGTTCCGGATCGTGGAGATCGACGGCCAGGTCGTCGGTGCGGCGAGGACCGTCATCGACGTCCTGGAGACCGCCGCCGCGTACGGCATCACGGTCCACGACCTGGACGACCCGGAGGTGGTCCGCTGGGTCGGCGGGGACAAGTTCACCTGGACGACCCGCTAGACGCCGTCGGCTCACCGCCGCGCGCCGCCTCACACCTGTGCGCGGCGGGCGTGCACGGCGCGGCTCATGCGCCGCCCCAGCAACAGGTAACCCAGCAGCGCGCCACTGGTGTTGAGGATGACGTCGTCGATGTCGAAGGCCCGTCCGGTCACCATCGAGCCCTGCGCCAGCTCCACCAGCAGCATGACGACGGCGGTCAGCAGCAGCACCCGCAGCAGTCCGCGGGTGCGCGGGGCGACGACCGGCACCAGCATCCCGAACGGCACGCCGAGCAGGATGTTGCCGCCGACCTGCTTGACCGCGTCGCGCAGCGCGGGCTGGCCCAGGTACTCGCGCAGGGAGCGGCCGGGATGCAGGTTGGTGTGGGTCAGCGCCTCCGAGGCGGGCGAAGGATGCAGGGTGAGCCGGGCCAGTACGACGGCGAACGCCACCATGAAGACGAAGGCGCACGCCGTGGCCAGCAGGCGCAACGGCCAGGGCACCACGTGCCGTTCGCGCGGGGCGGGGGCCTCGCTCTCGGTGGTGCGGGGGCGGAGCGGGGAACGCGGCCGTGAGGTGGCGGCGCGGGCCATGGGGGATCCTCCGGTTCTCAGCGGGGACAGGGACATGGACGGGGACGGGGACGTGCGGCCGTTCAGTCCGGGTAGACGACCCGGACCTCCTTGAAGCCGAGCGAGCGCAGCAGGTTCTGGAGCATCTGCGTGGTGTTGGTCTCGGCGCGCGAGGTCAGGCCGCTCTCCTTCGCGGCCTCGCCGATGTGCCGCACCGCGAGCTTCTGCACGGCCTGCTCGCTGTTGGGGTTGTCCGAGAACAGGTCGCCGAGGCGGTCGAGCAGGCCGCGCTGCTTGGACACGGCGTAGGAGCGTTCGGGGTCGAGGGCCGGCGTGCCGAGGGCGGCGTGCGGCAGCCGGAGGGTGGCCGAGGTGCGGTCCTCGTCGACCGTCACGTCGTCGCGGCCGACCTTGCCCAGGTCGACGTAGGCGTCCACCGAGCCCGCGCCGACGTACAGGGTGCGCGAGCCGCGGACCGCGTCCGGCAGGAACTTGGTGTCCTTCTCCAGGTCGACGACGACCTGGAAGTTGCCGGAGGCGGCCTCGTACCGGCTGATGTCCTGGATGGACTCCAGCAGCGCGGGGCCCGAGCGGTCACGGGTCTCGGTGCCGAACAGGTCCTTCAGGCCCGGGAGCACGCTCAGCCGGAGCCCGGCGAACAGTACGGCCAGTACCAGCGCGACGGCGCCGACCGCTTTGGCCCAGCCGGGCACGCGCCCGGGGGAGCGCCTGTGGGGAGTCGTCATGGCGGCGGCCCTCCTTCCTACTCACCACATGCCCCCCACTTCCCGAGCCAGACGGGTGAGTTGGGGGACGAGGGGGAAGCGGCGGGGGCACGGGCGGCGCGCGCCGGTCACCGGCCCGGCAAGCCGGTGACCGGGGGGAACCGGGGGAGGGGCTACCGCGGCGACGGAGCAGGGCCCGACGGGGCTTTCGGCCGGCCCACCACCTCGTCCACCGTCCGCCGCGGTGGCAGCAGCCGGGCCAGACCGGTGACCCGCAGGACGCGCAGCGTCAGGGCGTGGGTGCACACCAGGTGCGGTTCGCCGCCGCGCTCGAGCACCCGCTGCCTGGCCCGGACCAGCAGCCGAAGCCCCGAGCAGTCGAAGAACTCGACCCTGCTGAGGTCGAGCACCACCCGGGCGCCCGGGCCGCCGGTGGCCCGGTCCACGAGCGGGGCGATCTCGTCGGCCACGGCGAGGTCGATCTCGCCGTGGAACTCCAGCACCCGGTGTCCCCGGTCATCGTGGACACGCAGATGCCGGGTGAGCGGTGCGGGGTTCCGCACGGCCACATCACCTCCCGCCTGCCGCCCACAGTCTCCCTCGTTCGGAGGAACTTGAGCATGTTCAATTGACATATGTCATCGGTTTCTCATGCTCATCGCCGATGGTGCGGGAGGAGAGGTGACCGCCGGACGGGCGCTCAGTCCACGACCAGCACCAGCTTGCCCGTGGTGCGGCCGGTCTCGCCGAGGGCGTGCGCCTCGGCCGCGTCGGCCAGCGGGAAGCTCCGCTCGACGGCGGCCCGCAGCCCGCCCGACTCGGCCAGCGCGGCGATCTCCCGCATGCCGCCCCGGTCGGCGTCGACGAGCATCCGCGCCGCCCGCACACCGAGCCGCTCCGCCTCCCGGTACAGCTCGTCCGGCCCGACCGGCAGGATCGAGACCACGATCCCGCCCGGGCGCAGCACGCGCAGCGAACGGGTCAGCGTGTCCCCGCCGATCGTGTCCAGGACGACGTCCACGTCCCCCACCGCCTCGGCGAAGTCGGTCTCCCGGTAGTCCAGCGGCTCGTCCACCCCGATCGACCGCAGGAAGCCGTGCTTGGCGGCGCTGGCCGTACCGATCACATGGGCGCCCCGGGCCTTGGCGATCTGCACCGCCACATGGCCCACGCCGCCGGCCGCCGCGTGCACCAGCACCCGCTGCCCCGGCCGGACGTCCGCCCGCTCCACCAGAGCCTGCCATGCGGTCAGCGACACCAGTGGCAGCGCGCCGGCCTGTACGTGGTCGATCCCGGCCGGCTTGTGCCAGAAGCCGCGGGCCGGCGCGCGGACGTACTCGGCGTGGGAGCCGTGGCCGTACGGGTACGACAGCATGCCGAAGACCTCGTCCCCGGGCCCGAACTCGGCGACGCCGACCCCCACCGCCTCGACCGTGCCGGAGACGTCCCAGCCCAGGACGAACGGCGGTTCGCCGAGGAAGCCGCCGTTCGCGCGGTGCTTCCAGTCGGTGGGGTTGACACCGGCGGCGCGCACCCGCACCAGTACCTCGTTGGGACGGGGCGTGGGACGCTCCAGCCGTACTTCCTTCAGGACCTCGGGTCCGCCGAGGGTGTCCTGGCGGATGGCTCGCATGGTGTTCACATCGCTCATGGTCACCCAGCCTGCCGCCCCCCGCCCGTCGGGAGAACGGCAGGGGGGTCGTGTTCCGGCAGGACCGTGCTGCGCCGCGCGCGGAGCGTGTGGAACGGCGCGTGGTGCCCGCCCCCGACGGCGCCCGCCTTCTCGAACCCGGCACCCCGGCCGGACCCCGGCGCGGCCGACGGCCGGCCGGGGTGCCGCCCCGCGCCGTCGGCGGTCGTCCGGCGCGCACCGAGGCGGACTTCACCGTCACCTCCGGGCCCGGCCCCGGGGTACTGGCCACGGCCGACACGGGGGTCGCCGCCGCCACGCCGTCCCGGATCACCGCGGACCTCACCGGCGAGGCCCCCCGCCGCCCGCGCACACCGCCGTGCGACCCGGACCCCCGGCCGCGCCCGCCAGCCGGCCGACTGAATCGGGCGGGCGCGGATATCAACTAGGTACAGGGCACGCGGCACGACCGCCCCGTGCCCCGGACCTTCGGAGGAGAAGAGATGGCACTGGTGAATGCGGGCGTCGTGGTGCTCGACTGTGCCGAGCCCGAGACGCTCGCGGAGTTCTACAAGGAACTGCTCGGCGCGCGGGAGACCGACGTCGCCGCCAACCGCATAGAGATCAGGGGAGCCGACGGCTTCCGCATGGCGTTCCGCCGGGACGTCAACGCCACCCCGCCGAGCTGGCCCCGCCCCGAGAACTCCCTCCAGGTCCATCTGGACTTCATGGTGGACGACCTCGACGAGGCCGAGCGCGGCATCGTGGGGCTCGGCGGGCGCCCGGTGGAGGCGAAAGACGCGCCGGGCCCCTACGAGGAACGCGGCTTCTCCGACCCGGCCGGCCACTCCTTCACCCTGCGCCGCAATCCCTCGGTCGCCCCCAAACAGGGCTGAGCCCCGCGGGCGGACGGCCGCCCGCGGGGCTCGGTGGCGTGCCGGGGGGTGGTCAGTCCCGGCCGCCCGAACCCGCGGCCGGCCACACCCCGGTGGAGCGCTGGATGACCTTGGCACCCGAGCGGTCCACGGCGCTGCGCACCACGGCGAAGATGGCCCCCTGGACCGCGGCGGCCAGCAGGATCTCGCCCCAGCCGCGGTCCGGGTCCAGGGCGTCGGGCGCGTCGTCCTCGTGCCGGATCAGCTTCCACGTCTTCTGGAACGCCATCCCCGCCAGCGCGCCGCCCGCCCAGCCCATCACGAAGCCGACCGGCTTGTAGGCCAGCGGCAGCTTCTGCTTCTTCTTTCCCACGAATTCCTCCTTGGTGTGTCGAACGGAGAGGGGCGGATCAGGGCCTGCCCCGCGCCGGAACCTCCTCGCCGGCGGGGACCGGGCCGGGCGGAGTGCCGTCGCCGAACGGCCGGCCGCCCAGCTCCTCGCGGTGGTGCGGGGTGAGCCAGCCGGACAGATCGGGCCCCAGTGGCACGATCCGGGTCGGATTGACGCCCGTGTGCACCTGGTAGTAGTGGCGTTTGATGTGGTCGAAGTCGACGGTGTCGCCGAAACCCGGTGTCTGGAACAGGTCGCGGGCGTAACCCCACAGGACCGGACTCTCCGTCAGCTTCCAGCGGTTGCACTTGAAGTGGCCGTGGTAGACGGCGTCGAACCGGACCAGCGTGGTGAACAGCCGGATGTCCGCCTCCGTGATGGTGTCGCCGACCAGGTAGCGCTGCCGCTCCAGCCGGGGCGTCAGCAGCTCCAGCCGCCGGAACACGCCCGCGCACGCCGCCTCGTACTCCTCCTGGCCGGTGGCGAAACCCGCCCGGTACACGCCGTTGTTGACGTCCTGGTAGACACCCTCCATCACCTCGTCGATCTCGTCCCGCAGCTCCTCGGGATACAGGTCGGGCGCGCCCGGCCGGTGCAGGGCCGTCCACTCGGTCGCCAGGTCCAGGGTGATCTGCTGGAAGTCGTTGGTGACCAGCGCGCCGCTCGGCACGTCCACGATCGCCGGCACACTCACCCCGCCCGGGTACCCGGTTTCCCGCCGGTCGTACGCCTCGCTGAGGTAGCGGATGCCGAGCACCGGGTCCCGGCCGTCCGGATCGAGGGTGAACCGCCAGCTGCGGTCGTCCTGGACCGGGTCGGCGACCGCCAGGGACAGGGCCTGCTCCAGGCCGAGCAGCCGCCGCGAGATCAGCGCCCGGCTCGCCCACGGGCAGGCCCGGCTGACCACCAGCCGGTACCGTCCGGCCGCCACCGGCCAGCCGTCCCGGCCGTCGGCGGTGACGCGGTCCGCGAAATGGCTGCGGGACCGCTTGAACGCCTTCCTGCCGTACGCGCTGTTGCCGGACTCTCCGTCGCCCTCGTCCATGGCCCTCTCCTCCCTTCCGCACGGACGTCCTCCTGCCGCACGGACGCCCTGGGGGACGCGTTCCCCGTTTTCGCCCCCCCGGCACGGGCGGGCCACCCACAAGAGGGTGTGATCCGCGCGGACCGGGGGCAGTCGGCGAAAGGTGAGCGGAACGACTACGCGGCAGACGACGCCCCGAACGGGCGAGCACGACGAGTCCAAGGCAACTGGGAACAAAGCGACCGACCGGCACACCCGCGTCACCGTGCTGGTGGCGCTGGCGGCCAATCTGGTGATCGCCGTCGCCAAGGCGGCCGGCGGCTTCGTCGCCGGATCACCCGCGCTGCTGTCGGAGGCGGCGCACTCCGTGGCCGACAGCCTCAACGAGGTCTTCCTCCTCGCCGCGCTGCGCCGCAGCCGACGTCCGGCCGACCGCCGGCACCCCTTCGGCTACGGCAAGGAGCGGTACTTCTGGTCGCTGCTCGCGGCCGTCGGCATCTTCGTCATGGGCGGCTGCTTCTCCTTCTACCAGGGCGTCGAAGCCCTCCGCACGGGCGCCGAGGAGGAACTGAGCGGCTACATAGCCGGTCTGGTCGTGCTCGGTGTCGCCTTCCTCGCCGAGGGCGCCTCGCTGCTGCGGGCCCTGCACCAGGTACGCCGGCAGGGCGGCGGCCTGAGCGACCCGGCCCTGCGCACGGTCGTCGCCGAGGACGGCACCGCGGTGCTCGGCGTGACCCTGGCCATGATCGGCATGGCGCTGCACATGGTCACCGGAGAGGTGGTCTGGGAGGCGTCCGCCTCGCTCGCCATCGGCGCGCTGCTCGTCTACGTCGCCTACCGGCTCGGCCGCGACGCCCGCGACCAGCTGATCGGCGAGGCCGCCGACCCGGAGGCCACCGGCCGGATCCGGGCCCTGCTGGAGGCCCAGCCGGAGATCGACAGCGTCGAGGCCCTGTTCACGATGAAGACCGGCCTCGACTCCACCCTGGTGGCCGCTCGCATCGACCTGGTGCCCGGCCTGGACAGCGAACGGGTCGAGGAGGTCGCCGTACGCATCAAGCGGTCCCTCGCCAACACCGTGCCCGAGGCGGGACAGATCTTCCTGGACGTGACGGACCGGCCCGCGCGGGAGGCGGACGAAAGCCCCGCCGCGACGGGGGAACGCGGCGGGGCCTGACCTTCAGGTGCCCGGTGCCGGCCGGTTCATGCGCGGCCGGAGGGAAAACCCCCGGCGCGCTCCCGGCCCGTCCTCAGGACCCGTCGGCCGGCTCCAGCACGAAGACCGGGATCTCCCGGTCCGTCTTCCTCTGGTAACCGGCGTAGTCCGGGAACGCCGCGACGGCCCGCTCCCACCACTGGGCCTTCTCCGCGCCCGTGACCTCACGGGCCGTGAAGTCCCTCCTCACCGGCCCGTCCTGGAGCTCCACGCGCGGGTCGGCCTTGACGTTGAAGTACCACACCGGGTGCTTCGGCGCTCCGCCCAGCGAGGCGACCACCGCGTAGCGGCCGTCGTGCTCGACGCGCATCAGCGGCGTCTTGCGCAGCTTCCCGCTCCTCGCGCCCCTGGTCGTCAGCACGACCACCGGCAGGCCGGTGTCCCGCAGGGTCGTGCCCTCGGTGCCCCCGGAACTCTCGTACAACTCCACCTGCTCCCGCACCCACCGCGTCGGGCTGGGTTCGTACTCACCCTCAAGAGGCATCCGCGTCCGTCCCATCGTCGGTCGTACGGCTCACCGGCACCGGGGCAACGCCGCCCGGTGCGTGATTCTTTTCTACCGCGTCCCGCCCGCGATCCCCGGCCGCTTCCCCGGTGCGCCGCTCCGGCCGGACTCCGCGTCGCCGCCCGGGAGCCCGCGGCACCTGACGGGCCGCCGTGCCGGACACCACCGCCGCCGTGCTCCCCCTCGGCGCCCGCGCCCTGCTCCGACACCCCGAGCGCCTGCCCGAACCACCTCCCGCCCCCGCTCCGCCGCCCGCCGCCGGGGAACCGGCGCGCGCCCCGGCGACCACCGACGGTCCGCCGCGGCCGGCCGTCCCGGCCGAGCGGATCACCCGCGGCCCGGGCGACACGGCCCAGGAAGTGCTGGAACTCCCCGTGGCCCGGTAGGAAGCTGACGGACCATGCGCATCGACATCGACAAAGACCTCTGCATCGGCGCCGGCCAGTGTGTCCTGACCGCCCCCGACGTGTTCACCCAGGACGACGACGGCTACGGCACCGTCCTGCCCGGCCGCGAGGACGGCGGCGGCAGCCCGCTGGTCCGGGAGGCGGCCCGGGCCTGCCCGGTGGGCGCCGTCACCGTCACCGAGCCGGCGGACTGACACCCGGCGCCAGACCCGGCCGCCCGGCCCCGGCCGCTCCCGTCCCGGCCGCCCCCGGACCGGCCCGCGCGGCTTTGCTCCCGACGGCCCCGCCGCTCCGGCCCCCTGACGGCGGCACAGCGGACGGTCCCCCGCGGGCCGCCCGCTGAGTACGCTTCCCAGGTGACCGAACCGGACCGGAAACCCTTCCTCTACGTGGTCGTCTGCGCCGCCGGCGTCGCCGCGGACGTCGGCGAGCTGATCGTCGCGGCGCAGGGGCGCGGCTGGACGGTCGGGGTGATCGCCACCCCGACCGCCGCGACCGACGGCTTCTTCGACGTCGCGGCCGTCGAGGCGCTGACCGGCCGCCCGGTGCGGGCCCGGTCGCGGCGCCCCGGTGAACCCCGCCCGTTCCCCGCGCCGGACGCCGTGATCGTCGCGCCCGCCACCTTCAACACCCTCAACAAATGGGCCGTCGGCATCGCCGACACCCTCGCCCTGGCCACCCTGTGCGAGGCGTACGGCCTCGGCGTGCCCATCGGCGTGCTGCCCTGCGTGGGCGACGCGCTGGCCGCCCACCCGGCCCATCGGGAGAGCCTCGCCCGGCTGCGCGCGATGGGGGTCCGCTTCGGCTCGCCGGAGGCCGCCGCCTTCCCCTGGGCGCGGGCGCTGGACCTCGTCGGACGCCCGGGTCAGGACCGGTCGCAGCCCACGGTCGGTCCCACCAGCATGCCGCCGGTGAACACTTCCTGACCGCGTGGCATCCAGTACCCCAGCTTCGACACCACCGTCGAGCAGGCCGCCTTCAGGGCGACGCGGACCCGCACGGTGGCCGGCCGGCCCGGCTGGAGGTCGGTGAACGCGCAGTCCAGGGAGTGCTCGAGCCGGTCGGTCGACGGGTGACGGCCCACCAGCGGGTTGACGCAGCGGGCGTCGTCCGTGGCCAGCTCCACCCCGGACCCCTCCTCGCCGATGAGCCCGAAGCGGGCGCTGCCGTCCCCCGCGTCGCTGTCCCGGTGGACGGTGTAGGTGAGGGTGGTGACGGTGTCCGGCCGCAGCACGTGGCGGTCGACCTCGACACGGTGGGTGGGGACGGGCCGGGGGGCGCTCAGCCGGAGCGTCGCGCGCACCGTGCCGCGCAGGTCCACGCCACCGGGCTCGGAACGCGCGTGCACGGCCGCGGTGATCTCGTACGTCCCCGGGCCCGGGTAGACGGCGTCGGCGCCGGGCAGCGTCCCGGAGGCGACGGTCGCGCCGTCGCGCCGCGCGGTCCAGCTCCCGGAGGTCGCGCAGGCGTACCGGACGGCCGCGCGGGAGCCGGTGGTACAGGTGGCGGGCGCCGAGACGGACAGGCCGCGGGCGCCGCCGCCCGCGCACAGGCTGGCCGCGGCCCGCTGACCGCCCGCGCCGCGCAGGGTGCCGGCCGGGACGCACAGCGTCGACGCCGCCTGGTCCGCCGGTTCGGGCACGGGGCCCGGCCGGCCCCAGGCGGACGGGGCGAGGGCCAGGCACAGCACGGTGGCACCGGTCAGAACCGGAACACTTCTGGGACGGATCGGCACAGCTTCCTCCGGAAACGGTGAGGGAAACGCTGACGGGAACGGCGGGACGCCGGCCGGTGCCCCGCCGCCTGCGCCGAGGATGCGCGAGCCGCCCGCCCCCGGGCCGCTCCCACGCCGTACGGTCACCTCAAGGCCGTAGGCTCCTCCTGAAGGATCACTCGACCTGAAGATGACTCGTGCTGAAGGCGGGAGCGGCAACGATGCAGTACGTGAAGCTCGGTTCCACGGGCCTGGACGTCTCGCGGATCTGTCTGGGGTGCATGACCTACGGCGTGCCCGGACGGGGTCCGCACGAGTGGACCCTCGACGAGGACGCCTCGCGCCCCCTGATCCGGCAGGCGGTGGAGGCCGGGATCACCTTCTTCGACACGGCCAACGTCTACTCCGACGGGACCAGCGAGGAGATCGTCGGACGGGCGCTGGCCGACTTCGCCCGCCGCGACGAGATCGTGCTCGCCACCAAGGTGCACGGCCGGATGCGGCCCGGCCCCAACGGCGGCGGCCTGTCCCGCAAGGCGATCATGACCGAGATCGACCACAGCCTCCGCCGGCTGGGCACCGACTACGTGGACCTGTACCAGATCCACCGCTGGGACCCGCACACGCCCGTCGAGGAGACGATGGAGGCCCTGCACGATCTGGTCAAGGCGGGCAAGGTGCGCTACATCGGGGCCAGTTCGATGTACGCCTGGCAGTTCTCCAAGGCCCAGTACACCGCCGAGCGCAACGGCTGGACCAAGTTCGTCAGCATGCAGAACCACTACAACCTGATCTACCGCGAGGAGGAGCGGGAGATGCTGCCGCTCTGCGCGGACCAGGGCGTCGGGGTGCTGCCGTGGAGCCCGCTGGCCCGCGGGCGCCTCACCCGTGACTGGGGGACCGCCACCCGGCGCAGCGAGACCGACCGCTTCGGCACCACCCTCTACCAGGAGGGCGACCGCGCCGTCGTCGAGGCCGTCACCCGCATCGCCGGCGAGCGCGGCGTCCCGCGCGCCCAGGTGGCGCTGGCCTGGCTGCTGCGCCAGCCCACGGTGACCGCGCCGGTCGTCGGAGCGGCCAGGTCCGGACACCTGGAGGACGCGGTGGCGGCGGTCGGACTGGAGCTGAGCGACAAGGAGGCCGAGGAACTGGAGCGGCCCTACGCGCCGCACCCGGTCGCCGGGCACTGAGCCGGGCAGCTCAGGGGCCCGTGCCGGGGGCCAGGGCGGTGAGCGAGACCTCGGACTCGTTGCCGCCCACCGGGACCTCGCCGGCCTTCCACGCCACCTCCAGGGCGTCCCGCTCGTCCGGCGGGGTGACGAGCAGGGTCGCCGGGGCGGCGGCGCGCGCCCCGCTGATCTCCGGGCTGGCGAACGACAGCGCCGCCCAGGCGCTCTTGCCCGGGGTGAGGGTGACGGTCCGGGGCGAGGCGGGGTCGCGCACCGGGTCCGGGCCCAGCTGCGTGCCGGAAGCGTCGGCGAACGCGACGCCCGGATAGCCGTACAGGGTGCAGGTACGGGACGAGGTGTTGGTCAGGACCACGGGGAAGTTGCGCTGGCCGGCCCCCGGGTCGACGCGGCCGACAAAGGCCCGCAGCTCGTTGGTGCGGCACCGGCCGTCGGTGCGGGCGGAGGCCGACGCGGACCCGGCCGTGCCGGTCGGGACGGTGCCCGGTACGGCGCTGGACGCCGGGGTGCCGGGGGAGTCCGCGCCGGGTCCCGCCGTGGCCCCGTCCGCGGCCGTCCCCGCGGTCGTCGGGGAACGGTCCGGCGCCGTCACCGTACCGCCGCTGTCGCCGCCGCAGGCGGTCAGGGCGCCGAGCAGCGCGACCGCGCCCGCGAGCAGCGCCGTCCGGCGCCCCGGCCGGTATGTGTTCACCATCGCTGCCTCACACTCCTGGGGATTCGTCACGGCCGGACCGGGGTTCGTTCCCTCCGTCCTGTCTGTCCGGATGTCCCGCCGCCGGGCCCGGGAAACCGGCGTTCACCCCTGGTCCAGCAGCGCCAGCTCCGCCCAGATCGTCTTGCCCTCGGCGGTGTGCCGGCTGCCCCAGCGCTGGGTGAGCTGGGCGACCAGCAGCAGACCGCGCCCGCCCTCGTCCCACGTCTTGGCACGGCGCAGGTGCGGGGCGGTGTGGCTGGTGTCGGACACCTCGCAGATCAGCGTGGTCGCGTCGTGGATCAGCCGCAGCCGGATCGGCGGGGCGCCGTAGCGGATGGCGTTGGTGACCAGTTCGCTCACCACCAGTTCGGTGGTGAAGGAGGCCTCCGTCAGCGACCAGGTGGCCAGCTGGTCCAGGACCTGCTTGCGGACGGGGGCGACCAGCGCCGGGTCGGCGGGGATGTCCCAGGTCGCCACCCGGGACGGGGGCAGGCCCCGGGCGCGGGCCAGCAGCAGGGCCACGTCGTCGGCGGCGCCGCCCGGCGGCAGCAGGGTGCGCAGCACCCGGTCGCAGGTCTCGTCCAGGGCCGCGGACGAGGTGCCGGGCGGGGCTGCCGCCAGGGTCTCGCACAGCAGGGCGATACCGGCGTCGCCGTCCCGCTCCCGGCTCTCGATCAGCCCGTCGGTGTAGAACGCCAGCACCGAGCCCTCGCCTAGGTCCAGTTCGGCCGACTCGAACGGCAGCCCGCCCACGCCCAGCGGCGGCCCGGAGGGCAGTTCGACATGGTGGGGGCGACCGTCCGGCGGGACCAGGACGGGCGGCGGATGACCGGCCCGGGCCAGCGTGCAGCGCCGGGAGACCGGGTCGTAGACCGCGTACAGACAGGTGGCGCCGACCTCGCCGGTGCCGTCGCCGCCGGACTCGTCGGACAGCCGGACGACCAGGTCGTCGAGGTGGGTGAGGAGTTCGTCGGGGGCCAGGTCGATGTCGGCGAGGGTGCGCACGGCGGTACGCAGCCGGCCCATGGTGGCCGACGCCTGGATGCCGTGCCCGACCACGTCCCCCACGACCATCGCGACCCGCATCCCGGACAGCGGGATGACGTCGAACCAGTCGCCGCCCACTCCGGCGCGGGCCGCCGGGAGGTAGCGGGAGGCGGCCTGCACCGCCGCCGTGGGCGGCAGCTGGCGGGGGAGCAGGCTGCGCTGGAGGGTCAGCGTGGTCTCCCGCTCCCGGGAGTAGCGGCGGGCGTTGTCGATGCAGACGGCGGCCCGCGCGGTGACCTCCTCGGCCAGCAGCACGTCGTCGTGGGTGAACGGCTCCGGACGCCGGAAGCGGGCGAAGACCGCGACCCCGAGGGTGGTGCCCCGGGCCTGGAGCGGTACGGCCAGCGTGGAGTGGACGCCGTGCTCCCGCGCCGCCTCGCGGCGGACCTCGTCCGGGTCCCGCCCTCCCGCGCCGTTCCCGTAGGGCACCGCGGTCACGATCGCGTCCCCGGTGAGCAGGCACTCGGCCTGCGGCGAGCCGGCCGGGTAGGCGTCGAGCCGGCCCGGTTCGGCCACCGCCTGCGGGTACCCCGGCGCGACCGACGCGTTGGCGGCCCGGCGCAGGGTCACCGGCGGGACCGTCCTGCCCGGGTGCTCGCCGCCGTGCTCCCCCGGCTCGGTCAGGTCGACGCTGACGAAGTCGGCGAGGACCGGGACGCAGACCTGGGCGAGTTCCCGGGCGGTGCGGGTGACGTCGAGCGTGGTGCCGATGCGCACACTGGCCTCGTTGACCAGCTGGAGCCGTTCCCGGGCCAGGTGCTGCTCGGTGAAGTCGTTGACGCTCACGCAGATGCCGCGGATCCGGCCGTCGGGGCCGGTGAGCCGCGCGACGCGGGCCAGCCACGCCTGGGGGTGGTTCTTGCCCGCGACCTGCTGGAACGTCTCCATCTCGTGTTCCCGCCCGGTGGCGAGCACCCACCGGAGGTTCTCCTCGTACTTGGCGTACTCCGGCTGGCTGTCGATGTCGGTGAGCCGCAGGCCGAGCAGCTGTTCGGGCGGCACCATCATCAGGCGGGCCATGGCGTCGTTGACGCCGCACAGGCGCAGCTGTTCGTCGAAAATCAGCATGGCGCAGGGCGACTGGGTCAGCGCCAGGTCGCGCAGGGGGCCGTCCGCCGGGTCGGGGACGCCGTCCCGCGGTGTGACCGCCAGCCAGCCGGCCGAGCGGCCGTCGTCCGACCAGCGGCGGTGGACGAGCACCCGGGCGGACACCACGTGCCCGTCGCGGTGCCGCAGCTTCAGCATGCCGTACCAGCGGTCGTCGCCGGGGCCCGGGGGCTCGCCCTGGCCGGCTCCGGCCAGCAGGTCGGCGGCGGGCCGTCCCACGACCTCTTCCGGCGGGTGACCGAGCAGGCTGCTCGCCCCCTCGTTCCAGTGCAGTACCACGCCGGTGTCGTCGATGACAGCCCGGGCCGTGGCGGCATCGTCGTACGGGTTGACCGGGCTCATCGTTGCCACTCCATCGCGCACACTCACAGTGAACGGTGTGTCACTTGGGTCACAGACTAGTGCGTCACAGGGCTCGCGCGGACCCGAACTCGGGCTGTACGGCACTTGGTGGGCGCACGGGGTCTTCAACGGGCGCGACGGGTGCGGCGCGTGCGGTGGAAGTGCGCCTCCGCCCCTTACGTACGCCGGATCCGCCGAGGCGGCTCCGGCCGGGGGCGGCGGTCCGGGCGGAACGCGTTCCGCCCGGACCGTTGACGGGGTGTCACGTCTGCAACAAACATGGTCGGCGTCCGTCTCTGGGAGCGCTCCCACGCCATCGCGCGGGGAGCGCCGCCCGCACCTCCCCCGAGGAGCCCAGACGTGAGAAGACGCAGCACCGTCCTCGTGCCCCTGACCGCCCTGCTGGCGGCGGCCCTCACCGCGCTGCCCGCGGGACCGGCGGGCGCCGAGGAGACCGAGCAGGTCAGGAACGGCACGTTCGACGACGGCACCGACCCCTGGTGGACGACCGGCGACCTCACCGCCGCCGTGGACGACGGCCGGCTCTGCGCCGACGTCCCCGGCGGCACGGCGAACCGCTGGGACGCGATCGTCGGCCAGAACGACATCCCGCTCGCGGCGGGGGAGACGTATCGTTTCTCCTTCCGTGCGAGCGGCACGCCCGGCGGGCACGCGGTCCGGGCCCTGGTCGGGCTCGCGGTGGAGCCGTACGACGCCTACCACGAGGCCGTTGCGCAGCCGAGCGGCTCCGGCGACAGCTACTCCTACACCTTCACCGCGCCCGTCGGCACCGACCGGGGGCAGGTCGCCTTCCAGGTCGGCGGGAGCGCCGAGCCGTGGCGGTTCTGCCTGGACGACGTCTCCCTGCTCGGCGGGGTGCCCCCGGAGCCGTACGAGCCCGACACCGGGCCGCGGGTCCGGGTCAACCAGGTCGCCTACCTGCCGGACGGGCCGAAGAACGCCACCCTCGTCACCGACGCGGCCGGCGCGCTGCCCTGGCGGCTCCAGGACGCCGGCGGCGCGGTGGTCGCCCGCGGCCGGACCGTGCCGCGCGGCACCGACGCCTCCTCCGGGCAGAACGTCCACTCCATCGACTTCGGCCGCTACGGCAGGCGCGGCACCGGGCTCACCCTGGTCGCCGACGGCGAGACCAGCCGCCCCTTCGACATCGGCGCGGACGCCTACGAGCGGCTGCGCACCGACGCCGTGAAGTTCTACTACACGCAGCGCAGCGGCCTCGCGATCCGCGACGACCTGCGCCCCGGCTACGCCCGCCCCGCCGGGCACGTGGGCGTCGCGCCCAACCAGGGCGACACCGACGTGCCCTGCCGGCCGGGCGTCTGCGACTACCGGCTCGACGTCTCCGGCGGCTGGTACGACGCCGGCGACCACGGCAAGTACGTCGTCAACGGCGGCATCTCCGTGTGGGAGCTGCTGAGCACGTACGAGCGCGCGCTGCACACCCGGGGGGCCGAGCCCTTCCGCGACGGCGCCCTCGCCCTTCCCGAGAGCGGCAACAAGGTGCCCGACCTCCTCGACGAGGTCCGCTGGGAGCTGGACTTCCTGCTGAGGATGCAGGTCCCCCAGGGGCAGCCGCTGGCGGGCATGGCCCACCACAAGGTCCACGACGAGCAGTGGACGGGCCTGCCCCTGCTGCCGAGCGACGACCCGCAGCAGCGCGAACTGCACCCGCCGACCACCGCGGCCACCCTCAACCTCGCCGCCACCGCGGCCCAGGCGGCCCGCCTCTACGAGCCGTACGACCGCGAGTTCGCCGCGCGGGCGCTGGAGGCCGCCCGCACGGCCTGGGGGGCGGCGCTCGCCCACCCCGACGCGTACGCCGACGAGAACGACGGCGTCGGCGGCGGCGCCTACCCAGACCGGGACGTGCGGGACGAGTTCTACTGGGCGGCGGCCGAGCTGTACCTCACCACCGGGGAGAAGGACTTCCGGGACCACGTGCTCGCCTCACCGGTCCACACCGCCGACATCTTCGGCCCGCTCGGCTTCGACTGGGCCCGCACCGCCGCCGCGGCCCGCCTGGACCTGGCGACCGTGCCCAGCCGGCTGCCCGGCCGGGACGCCGTCCGCCGCTCCGTCGTCCGGGGCGCCGACCGCTACCTGGCCACCCTGGACACCCACCCCTACGGGATGCCGTACGCCCCCGAGGGCAACGTCTACGACTGGGGCTCCAGCCACCAGGTCCTCAACAACGCGGTCGTGCTCGCCACCGCCCACGACCTCACCGGCGCCGCCAAGTACCGGGACGGCGCCCTGCAGAGCATGGACTACATCCTGGGCCGCAACGCGCTGAACGTCTCCTACGTCACCGGCTACGGAGAGGTCAGCGCGCACCACCAGCACAGCCGCTGGTACGCCCGCCAGCTCGACCCGGCGCTCCCCGGCCCGCCGGCCGGCACCCTCGCCGGCGGTCCGAACTCCAGCATCCAGGACCCGCTGGCCCAGGCGAAACTCCAGGGCTGCGTCGGCCAGTTCTGCTACATCGACGACATCCGGTCCTGGTCGACCAACGAGACCACCGTCAACTGGAACGCCGCGCTGGCCCGCATGGCGGCCTTCGTGGCCGACCAGGGCTGAACGGGCTTTCCGCGGTACCGCCCGGATCCTCTGCTGACCTGCAAGTATTTACGAGTCAGTACCCGAGCGGTACCGTAGGAGCATGCCAGCCTTGAACGTGGAGTTCAGTGACCGCGAACTCGAGGACCTGCGTCAGATCGCCAAGGAGCGCGGTACGTCGATGAAGGCCCTGGTCCGGGAGGCCGCCGCCGCCGACATCGCGCGGCACCGGGCGCTCCAGGAAGGCGCGGAGGCCTTCCGCCGGTTCTTCAAGGGGCACGCGGACGAGTTCGCCGCCGCCTTCCCCGACGACGAACCGCCCTCCGCCCGGGGCGCGGGACGGGCCGCCTGACGCATGGCATCCGTCCTTCACATCGACGTGCCCTGGCTGCTCCAGCGCCACGAGGAAGTGCTGCCGGACCAGCCCGTCGTCAACGACTTCTCCGCCCTGGTCGCCGCCGTCGCCCGGCACCGGGTTGACCCGCCCCGCCTCGGCGTGGACTCCGACCCGGCCTGGCGGGCCGCCGCCCTGCTGCACACCCTCGCCGTGCTCAAGCCGCTGCCGGCGGCCAACGCCCGGTTCGCCTGCGCGACCGCCGTGGCCTACATGTTCGTCAGCGGCGCCGGCATCGACCCGCCCTACGGCGCGCTGGTCGACCTGGCCCGCGATCTGATGTCGGGCGAGGCGGACGTCTACCGGGCGGCCGACCGGCTGCGCTCCTGGCAGATATGACGCCGGGGCCGGCACCGGGCCGGCGCCCGGGCTCCTGCCGCGGCTCGCACCGGGGCTGGCTTCCCTTCACGTGTGCAGGTTTCCCAAGTGCCTTGTTGGGATTGTGTGTTCGTGCCAGAGTGATGCCCCCGTGCGGGGGGTGACGGCCGGGTGACGCACGCGCCCTGATGGACCGGGTCCGCTGCACCGTCGGCGCGCTCCCCGCCTTGGCCGCCGCCCTGCGCGTGGGAAGGAAAACCTCTCAGTGCCCACCCCTCGTCCCCCTCGTCCGCTCCGGCCCCCGACCGGCGGAGACCCGGGGGAGTCCGACGCCGTCCTCGCCGCCCGGCTGCGGGAGCGTCCGGAGAGCCTGGCCGCCTCCGCCGCCGCGCTGCTCACCGCGCGGCACTGGCGGCCGGCGCACGACTACGCCGCCATCTGCCTCGCCACCCCGGCGGACACCGCCGCCATGGTCACCGCCGCCGCCTTCCGCAAGGTCCTGGACCGGCTGGCGCAGGGCGATCCGGCCGGGGCCCTGCGCCCCCGGCTCCTGGTGGCCGTGCGCGACACGGTCCGGCAGTGGTCCGCCGACGAGCGGATCTCCACGGCCCTGCCGGAACTGCTCAAACCGGCGGGCGGACGCGGCATGCGCACCGCCAAGTCGCTGACCCCGGAGAACCGGACGCTGGCCGCGCGGGCCTTCGAGTCGCTCCCGGCGACCGCCCGCTGCCTGCTGTGGCACACCGAGGTCGAGGCCGAACCCGTGAGCGTCCCGGCCGGGCTCCTGGGCCTGGACCCCGACACGGCGTCGGTGGCGCTGGCACAGGCGCGGGAGCACTTCCGCGAGGCGTGCGCACGCGCCCACCGGCAGTTCGCGCCCACCCAGGACTGCCGGTTCCACAACCGCCTCCTCGACGTCCCGATCCGCCGGGGCACCGAACTGCTCCCGGACGTCCGCGAACACCTGGAGCACTGCCGTCACTGCCGGCACGCGGCCGAGCAACTGGCCCTGGCCGAAACCGCGCCGGCCACCCTCGTGGCCGAGGCCGTCCTCGGCTGGGGCGCCCGCCGCTACCTCGACTCCCGGCCCGGCCGCGCCGCCCCGGGCTCCGGCGCCAAGGGCACCGCCCGGCACCGCGGCGCCCGCACCGGCCTGCTGGCCCGGATGCCCGTGTGCCGCCCGCCGCGCCGCCCGCGCTCGGCCGGGTCCGTGCTCCGGGGCGTCGGCGCCGCCTCGGCCGGCGTCCTGATGACCGCGCTGGTGATCAACTCCTGGAGCTACGACGGGGGCGGCGCGGGACCGGCCGCCTCCACCGGCGCCGCCGGCCACGAACCCTCCGCCTCGGCGCCCGCCGCGCCCGCGCCCACCGGGGCCGCCGGATTACCCGCCGCACCGGTCGGCACCCGGCTGCGCAACGAGGCCGCCGGGCTGTGCCTGGACGTCCCCGGCGTGCCGAGGGCCGGGGCGGGGGCCCGGCTGACGGCCTGCTCGTCGCGGTGGACCCAGCGGTGGACGTACGAGGACGACGGGCTGCTGCGGTCGGTGGCCGACCCGGGACTGTGCCTGGACTCGCGGGCGGACGCCGGCGTCGTCGTCCTGGGCACCTGTGCCGACGAGGGCACCGCACGGGGCTATGACGTGCGCTACGCCCTGACCACGGACGACGAACTGGTGCTCCGCAGGGACCCGCAGCTCGCCCTCGCCGTCACCGCCGCCGAGCCCGGCGCCGACATCGTGGTCAAGCTGCGCGACAGCTCCACCGCACAGCGCTGGCGCACCGACTTGGCCCCGGCCTCCCCGACGCTCTCCGGGCCGGCGCCGGCCGCCGGGCGAAAGGACCCGGCGGCGCGTTCCGTCGGACTGGCCGGCCGCTGACCACGGGTCCCGTCGGGGCCGGTGGTCAGCGGCCGGCGGGGGAGGGCGGTCGCGCGCCCGGTTCAGTCCCGCCGCGCCGCGTCGTCGGCCCCGCCGTCGCCGGGCCGGCGCCGGGCGCGGTGGCTGGTGTCGCACCACGGGAAGCGGCGGCTGCGGCGGCAGGTGCACAGGGCGACCCGGAAGCGGTCGCAGGACACCGTCGTGCCGTCCTCCAGTTCGATTTCCACGGGGCCCTCCACCAGCAGGGGGCCCCGGCGCCGGAGCGTGATCCGGCGAGGGGTGTCAGACGGGGAGTTCGGCACGGACGACCACCAGCTCTTCCTCGTTGTCGGTACCGGACAGCAGACCCCGTCGGCGCAGCCAGGCCTCCCGGTCGCGCAGCACCGGGCCGAAGGCGATCCGCTGCCGCCGGATCACCGCGGCCTTGAGACCGGCGGCCCGCAGCTGTCCGACGGTGCCGTCGGGGTCGCTGAACGCCGACTGCACCAGCAGCAGCACCCCGCCGGGCCGCAGCCGCGCCGGCGCCTGGCGGCAGATCCGGTCCAGGTGCAGCCGGCCGTCGTGGCCCGCGTCCCAGGCGCGGGCCGCGCCCCGCGGCCGGCGCGGCCCGGCGGGCGAGGGCACGTACGGCGGGTTGGCCAGGATCAGGTCGAAGGTCTCGCCCAGCACGGGGGTGAACAGGTTCCCGTGCCGCACCCGGATCGGCAGCCCGGCCCGCGCGGCGTTCAGCCGGGCGGTGCACACCGCCCGCCAGGACACGTCCACCGCGGTGACCCGGGCGCCCCGGCGGGCGGCGGCCAGGGCCAGCGCCCCGGTTCCGGTGCACACGTCGAGGACGTCCGCGCCGGTGGTGAGCGGCTCGTCGTTCAGGGCGTCGGACAACAGCGCCGTGTCTTCTTGCGGGGCGTACACGCCCGGCAGCACCAGTGGACTCACGCGTCCCTGGTACCCCTGTGGTCAGGAAGTATGGGGCCCGGCTTCCGCCAGCGGGACGCGCAGGGACGAGCGGCCCGCCCGCCACTCGGTGAGCAGCCGGGCGGCGAGCAGGTCCTCGACGTGTCCGGTGGCGTCCATGCCGAAGATGACGTCGGGGGCGAGGTGCGGCTCCTCCTCCAGCAGACCGCCGATCACCTCGTGCCGGACGACCTGCTCGTGGACCGCGTCGGCCTCGACGTGCTCGTCGTAGAAGTGCTCGGCGGCCGGTCCGGCGCCGGTGCGGCGCATCGCCTCGGCCAGCCGCTGGGAACCGGGCGAGGAGGTGATCTCGACCGCCGCGAAGTGGCCCACGAGGGCGCCGCGCAGGGACCGGTGCAGTCCGAACAGGGACATCATGTTGACGGTGGCGAGCGTCTCCGCGGACGCGGCGTCCAGGTAGCGTCCGTACGAGGTGTCCAGGCCCAGGTCGGTCATCAGGTCGGCGAACAGACGGGCGTGCACCCGGTCGGCGCGTCCGCCGCCGTACTCGTCGTACTCCACCGCCGCCATCCCGGCCTTCGCCCGGCCCCACAGCCGGGGCAGCACCCAGGCGTGCGGGTCGGCCTCCTTCAGGTGGTACAGGGAGCGCTGCGCGGCGTACTCGCGCAGGTGCCACAGTTCGCCCTTGTCGCGCAGGAAGTGGGTGACGCCGGTGCCGTCCACCGGTTCCACCAGCAGGTCGTCGATGGCGGCCTCGACGGTGTCGTGGACGCGGGTGCCGGCCCGCAGGGCGGCCAGGAAGCGGGCCTCCAGCGCCCCGCGCAGACGCAGCAGGGCGGGGTCCCACTCCATGTCGGCGTCGACTCCGGCGAATCCGCGGTAGTGCAGTTCGTAGCACTGGTACAGGGCGAGCTGGAGGTCGTCGCCCCAGGCCGGGGCGGACTCCACGGTCTCGGGACGGGGGAGGGGGCCGGTGCCCCGCAGATGGTCCCGGACGGCCGCGGAGAGGGGGCCCCGGGGGGACGGCAGTGGTGGTTCTTCGCGGTCGGTGTACATGGGGTGCCTGGTACCCGGGAGGGCGGTCGGCATCCCCGCCGGGGCGGGGGGCCTTCGCGGGGCGGCCGCGGGCGCGGTGGGGGCCGGTCGCGCGGTTCCCCGCGCCCCCGGACGCCCCCGTCCGTCGTCCGTGACCGGGCAGGCGTGCCCATGGCCGCCCCGCGAAGGCCGGGTGGGCGTGCCCGCGGCCGTCCTGCGACGGCCGGGCGTCAGTCGTGCCCCGACTGCTCCTGCGCCCCTGTGTTGGGGGAGATCGCGTCCCCCGCCTCGCCGTGGTGCCGCCGCTGCCGCTCCGTCCCGGGGACGCGCCTCTCCGCCTCCTCGATCTCGCGCATGACCTCTTCCAGGGCCGTCTCGGGCTTCTTCCCGCCGTTCTCGCCGTTCTCGCCGTTCTGGGTCACGAAAGCTCCTTGCCTCGGATGATCTCGGATGATGCGGGATGGTCAGCGCGCGGCCGCGGCGATCCGCAGCGGCACCGGGCCGCCCGGGCCGGCGGACTCCTCGTTCCGCTCGTTCCGCCGGACGATCTCCGCCCACCAGGAGGGGCCGTCCTCGATATGGCGCAGCAGCACCCCCTCGCGGATCGCCCAGGGACAGACGGTCACCGTGTCCAGGCCGGTCAGCTTCATCGCGGTGTGCGCGATCACCGCGCCGGCCAGGCTCTGCGCGGCGCGCGGCGCGGAGATGCCGGGCAGCCGGGCCCGTTCGGCGGCGGGCAGCGCGGCCAGCCGGTCGATCGCCGTCCTCAGGTCGGCGCAGCGCAGCTCCCGCTCCACGAACGGCCCCCGGCGGCCGGGCGCGGCGCCGCACAGCCGCCCCAGTTGCTGGAAGGTCCGTGAGGTGGCCACGGCGGTGCGCGGCCCCTCCCAGCGGATCCGGGCCGCCGCGTCCCGCAACTGGTGGCGCACCCGGCGGCGCAGCGCCCGTACGGCCTCCGGCGCCGGCGGGTCCTGGTCCCCGAGGAACTCGTGGGTCAGCCGGTTCGCCCCCAGCGGCAGCGAGGCCACGAAGTCGGGCAGCCGGCCGCGGCCGAAGGCGACCTCCAGGGAGCCGCCGCCGATGTCGAGCAGCGCCAGCGGACCGGACCGCCAGCCCATCCAGCGCCGCGCGCCGAGGAAGGTCAGCTCGCCCTCCACCTCGCCCGGCAGGGTGCACAGGGCGACGCCGGTGCGGGACCGCACGGCGTCCAGCACCTCCTGCCGGTTGGGCGCGGCCCGTACCACCGCGGTCGCGAACGCCAGCGGCCCGGCCGCGCCCCAGCGGGACGCGGTGCGGCTCGCCTCGGCGACCGCCTCGACCAGCCGCTCGACCGCTTCCCCGGGAATCGGCCCCCCTGGGCTGACCTGGTCGGACAACCGCAGCCGCCACTTGGCGGTGTGCACCGGCAGCGGTATCCCGCCCTCGGCGTCCGCCACCACCAGACGGACCGTCTTCGACCCGACGTCCACCACGCTGATTCGCATGCTGCCGCAGGTACCCATTTACTGGGCGGATCAACGCCGTTCACCGAGAGTTGGCCTGTCGAGGCCCCTTTGCGGCCGATCAGGCCAACTGGCGCCGCACCAGTTCGCGCAGCCGGCCGGAGGCGTCCGCGAGCAGGACGCCGGGCGGCCCCTGCTGGACGACCTTGCCGTCCTCCATGACGATCACCCGGTCGGCGTCCAGCACGGTGGACAGGCGGTGCGCGATGACGATCCGGGTGGCGTCGAGCGCCTTGGTGGCCTCGATCACGGTGCGCTGCGTCGCGTTGTCCAGGGCGCTGGTCGCCTCGTCGAAGAAGAGCACGCGCGGCCGGCGGATCAGCGCCTGCGCGATCATCAGCCGCTGCCGCTGGCCGCCGGAGATCGACCCGGCGCCCGAGACGATGGTGTGCAGGCCCATCGGCATCCGCCGGATGTCGTCGGCGAGCCCGGCCATCTCGGCCGCCGCCATCGCCTCCTCGGGCGTGTACGGCTGGGTGCCGCGGATGACGTCCAGGATCGACCCGGTGAACGGCTGGGCGTGCTGGAGCACCACCCCGCACTGCCGCCGCACCGCCGACCGGTCGAGGGCGGCCAGGTCCTGACCGTCGTAGAGGACGCTGCCGGAGAGCGGGCGGTCGAAGCCGATGAGCAGTCTGAGCAGCGTGGACTTGCCGCAGCCGCTGGGGCCGACGATCGCCGTGAACTCGCCCGGCCGCACCTCGAAGGACACGTCGTCCAGCACCAGCGGACCGTCGTCGGTGTACCGGAACGACAGCCGCCGCGCCTCGATCGCCCCCGTCAGCGGCCCCGGCCGGATGCTTCCCCCGGGCACCTCCGGGGCCGCCTCCAGCACCGGCTTGATCTCCTCGAACAAGGGCAGCGCGGCCACCACCGACACGAACGCTCCGGTCAGCTGGGTGACCGAGGTCAGCAGCATGGTCACCGAGGTGTTGAAGGCCAGGAACTGGGCCGCCGACATCGACCCGCGCGCCGGGCCCGCCAGCAGCATGAACATCAGCAGCGTGCACAGCGGCAGGTAGACCGCGCCGAGCACCGCGTTGAGGTTCTTGACGCGCCCGGCCCCGCGCTGCAGTTCCCGGCTGCGCGCGAACTGCCCGGCCCACGCCGCGTAGGCGTAGTTCTCGGCCGCCGCCACCCGCAGCTTGGGCAGCCCGCGCAGGGTCTGGAACGCCTGGTTGTTCAGCTTGTTGCCGAGCACCACGAGCCGCCGCTGCCAGCGCACCTGCCACAGCCCCAGCCCCAGGAACACCGCCGCCACGACGACCAGCATGCCGACCGCCGCCAGCGCCATCGGCACGCTGTACCAGAGCAGCAGCCCCAGGTTCATCACCCCGACGGTCACCGACTGGGCCACCGTCGGGCCGACCCCGGCCAGCAGCCGGCGGATCTGGCTGACGCCCATGGCGGCACTGGCCAGCTCCCCGGTGGAGCGCTCGGTGAAGAACTTCGTCGGCAGCCGCAGCAGCCGGTCCCACACGGCGGGCTGGAGGGTGGCCTCGATCCGGCCCTCCAGGCGCAGGATGGTCAGGTTCTGCAGCAGCGTGAAGGCCGCCGCCACGACACCGCTCAGCATCACCGCCAGGCAGACCTGCGTGATCAGGTCGGTCCGCGCCTTCGGCACGTACTCGCCGAGCACCTTGCCGGTGGCGACCGGCACCAGCGCCCCGATCGCCACCGTGACCAGGCCGGCGAGCAGGAGACGTGCCAGATCGCCGCGGGTGCCCCGAAGGCAGAACCGTAGCAGCCGCAGCGGGCCGGGCCGGCGCTGTGGCAGCGGACGGTAGAACATCACCGCGCGCGGCTCGAACTCCTTGGCGTTCGCCTTCTCCACCGGCGTCCGCCGGCCGGTCACCGGATGCACGGCCACGTACCCGCCGCGCCGCCACAGCAGCGCCACCGGCGCCCCGGACAGTGCCCGGTGCCCCACCAGCGGCCCGACGTCCTCCCGCCACCAGCGCCCCTCGAGGCGCACCGCCCGGGTCCGTACCCGCGAGGCCAGCGCGATCCGCTCCACCTCGTCGAGGCGGTCGCTCCCGGCGGCGCCGCGCGCGGGCTCGGCGAGCGCGATCCCGGCGGCCCGGGCGACCAGCTCGCAGGCCGCGTACGTGGCGTCGGCGTCGGCGGCCGTGGCACGCGGGTGGTCCCGCTCGCCGAGGGAGGCCAGCAGGGTGCGGTCGGCCCGGTCGCGCACCGCCTCGCCGGCCTTGATGCCGGCGGCGGTACGGGTCTCGTGGGCGCGCTCCAGCTGTTCGATCCAGCGGTCCAGCGCGGTCAGCAGCCGGTACTGCTGGTCGACCAGGGACTGCCACAGCGCCGGGTCCATCAGCAGGTCGGCCGCCGCCTGGTCGCCGTGGACCGCGCCGTACTGGACGCTGCCCGGCGGGACCCGCATCCAGAACACGTCGTCGTCGCCGACCGCCCCCGCCCGGTCGCCGGCCACCGGCGCCTGGAAGAGGACGGACAGGCCCCGGCCGACGCCGAGGGCGAGGGCGTACTCCAGCGGGCTCGTCGTCGGCGGTACGTACTGGGGGCTGCCGTACTCGTCGTAGGACCAGGTCCGGGTGGTCGCCGGCTGGTACAGCTCGCGCAGCCCGACGCGGCGCAGCACACAGTCCCGCAGCGGGCGGGCCACCAGGGTGTGCCCGGGGCCCGCGACCGGGCCGAGCAGCAGCGCGCCCGCCTCCAGGCGGCCCAGGTGGTGCCAGGCGCCCTGCTGCCGCGCGTCCACGGCGAACAGGTCGACGGCGCCCGCCGCGACCAGCCACAGCACCTGCGGCCCTTCCAGGTCCAGGCGGCTGAGCCCGGCGCAGTCGACCGGTGTGCCCAGCGCGCCCAGCGCGCCCAGGACGACGTCGCCCTCGGGGAGTCCGGGGTGTACGGCAGTCATCTCATCGCTCCCTGACCAGCGCCGCGTAGGCGCCGCCGCGCGCCACCAGTTCCTCGTGCCGTCCGCGTTCGACGACCGTGCCCCGCGTCAGGACGACGATCTCGTCGCTGTCGCGCACCGTGCTCAGCCGGTGCGCGATCACCACGCAGGCGCAGCCCCGCCGGCGCAGGTTGTCCATCACGACCTGCTCGGTCTCCGCGTCCAGCGCGCTGGTCACCTCGTCCAGGACCAGGACGCTGGGGCGGCGCACCAGGGCCCGCGCGATCTCCAGGCGCTGGCGCTGCCCGCCGGAGAAGTTCCGGCCGTCCTGCTCGACCCGGCTGCGGATGCCGCCCGGCCGGCGCATCACGACGTCGTACAGCGCCGCGTCCTTCAGCGCCTGGACCACCGCGTCGTCGGGCACGGACGGGTCCCACAGCGCCACGTTGTCCCGGACGGTGCCCTCGAAGAGGAACACCTCCTGGTCGACGAAGGAGACGGAGGCCGCCAGCGCCCCGCGCGGGATGTCCTCCAGGCGCTGCCCGTCGATGCGGATCACCCCGTCCCACGGGGTGTACAGGCCCGAGATCAGCCGGGACACCGTGGACTTGCCGCTGCCCGAGCCGCCGACCAGCGCCACCTGCCGCCCCGGGCCGACGGTCAGGTCGAAGCCGGTGAGCAGCGGCTTGTCGAGGGGGTTGTAGCCGAAGGAGACGTTCTCCAGCTCGAGGTGACCGCGCAGGCGGCGGGTGGACCCGCCGGTGCCGGGCCGGCCGTGGAGCGGGTCGGCGCCGAAGTCCTCCACGTCCTTCAGCCGGGCCACGTCGGCCGCGAAGTCCTGGATGCGGCCGGCGACGCCGTTGAGCCGGGTCAGCGGCGCGGTGAAGCGGGTGACCAGCGCCTGGAAGGCGACCAGCAGACCGACCGAGATGTGGCCCTCCACCGCGCGCAGACCGCCGATCCACAAGATCAGCGCGCTGTTGAGGGTGGCCAGGGCCGGCGCGACCACGCCCAGGCAGGCACTGGGCACCCCCAGGCGCTGCTGCTCCTCCAGCGTGGTGGCGTGCTGCCCGGCCCACTTGCGGAAGTAGCCGTCCTCGCCGCCGGTCGCCTTCATCGTCTCGATCAGCTGGAGGCCGGTGTACGCGGTGTTGGTCAGCCGGGCCGAGTCCGCGCGCAGCTTCGCCGTGCGGGTCGCCCGCAGCTTGACCACGACCCGCATCGCCACGATGTTCAGCAGCGCCACCCCGATGCCGACGAAGGTGAGCTGGGGGTCGTAGGTGTACAGCAGCAGCGCGTACAGGACGACGACCACCGCGTCCACGCCGGCCGCCGCGAGGTCCCGGGAGAGGGTCTCGGCCACCGCGTCGTTGGACTGCAGCCGCTGCACCAGGTCGGCCGGGCTGCGCTGCGCGAAGAACGTCACCGGCAGCCGCAGCAGGTGCCGCAGGAAGCGGGCGCTGGAGAGGGTGGAGGAGATCAGCCGGCCGCGCAGCAGGTTGCCCTGCTGCAGCCAGGTCAGCACCAGGGTGAGCAGCACGCACGCCGCCATGCAGGCGAACACCACGCCCAGCAGCGAGGTCTGCCCGCCGATCAGGAACATGTCGATGTAGGTACGGCTGAGCGCGGGCACCGCCGCGCCGACCAGCACCAGCAGCAGGCTCGCCAGCACCGCCGCCGGCAGGGTGCCGGCGGTGCCGCGCAGCCGGGCCGGCATCGCGCCGAGCACGCCGGGCCTGCGTCCGCCCGTGCTGAAGCCGGGGCCGGGCTCCATGGTCAGGACCACGCCGGTGAAGGAGCCGTCGAACTCCTCCAGGGTGACGAACCGGCGTCCCTTGCCGGGGTCGTTGACGAAGACGCCCCGGCGGCCGAAGCGGCGGCCCACGCCGTCGTAGACGACGTAGTGGTTGAACTCCCAGAACAGCACCGCCGGGGCCGCGACCCCGGCGAGGGCGGCCAGGTCCATCTGCATGCCCTTGGCGGTCAGGCCGTAGCTCCGCGCCGCCTTCAGGAGGTTGCTGGCGCGCGAGCCGTCGCGGGAGACGCCGCAGGCGATGCGCAGCTCCTCCAGCGGGACGTACCGGCCGTAGTGGCCGAGGACCATCGCGAGCGAGGCGGCGCCGCACTCCACGGCCTCCATCTGGAGCACCGTGGGCGTACGGACCGTCCTCGTCCGGCCCCTGGGCGCCCTGCGTTCGGGCGGGGCGGCGCGGCGGCGGCCCCGGCGTCCGGTCGCGCCGCTCATGGCAGCAGCCAGTCGACGGGGTGCTGGTCGGCCAGCCGCACCGAACCGGTGGCCAGGGTCATCGAGGACAGGCCGAACGGCGGACCCTCGGCGGACGACCAGGCGTAACCGCTCCTGGTCGTCGCGGACCTGTCGAGGCTGACGGTGACGGCGACCGGCCTGCCGTCCTCGGTGAACTGCTCGCCGAGCTGGCTGTCGCCGAGGAAGGCGGCGATCTGCGACGCGGACTGGGCGGTCCGGTCCACGGACGTCACCCGGCCGCGCAGCACGCCGTACTCCTGGGCCGGCACCGACTGCACGGTCAGGTCGACGGCGGCGTGCGCGGGGATGGCGGCGGCGCTCTCGGCGGGCACGTACACCGTGGCGTAGAGGGGGTCGTCGGCGTGCGCGACCTTCTCCACGGCGGCCACGTCGGCGCCGGTCCGGATGATCTGGCCGACGGTGGCGGCGAGCGCGCTGACCCGGCCCGCGTCGACGGCGCGCACGACGGTCTCGCCCTGGGCGGTACGGACCTTCAGGACGGGCGCGCCGGCGCCCAGCCGCTGCCCCTGCTCCGCCACGACGGCGGTGACCTGCCCGGCGACCGGGCTCTGGAGCAGATAACTGCCCTGGTTGTGCGTGAGGACGGCCGGCGCGTCGACCGTGGAGGCCACCGAGCCGGTCACGGCCCATACGGAGGCGGCCGCCATCGCGAGCACGGTGACGGACAGCACCAGCCAGCCCTGGGGACGGGCGAAGCGCACGGGGAGGTCGAGCTCCTCCGGTGACTGGTGCTTGGTGAGGGCCTGTTGGCGGAACTGCACGGGAGGGGTCCAGGTTTCCGGGTTCAGGGTTTTCCGGGGGAGGGGACGCCGAGAAGTCCCGGAGCCGGGGATGCGGCTCCGGGACTCAGCGGCGCGTGGGCGCGGTCAGAGACCGGCGACCAGGCCGGTGACCGGGGCGGTGTCCAGACCGGTGACACCCTCGACCGTGCCGACGACCGTGCCGACCACGCCGGTGACCGGGGCGACGCCGTCCACGGCAGCGGTGACGGCGCCCAGGGCGTTCACGCTCAGGCCGCCGGAGACGTTGTCCAGCTCGGCGTCCGAGATCTCGACGGTCTCGACCTGGGGGGTGGAGTTCATGACGGAACTTCCCTTCGTATAGCCATTTCACAAGGGGGGAGCGGCCCCCTCTGGGGACAGACGACGGCCGCGGCCACGGGCGCCGGGCGCTTGGGTCCGGAGCCCCGCACGGCCCCCGCGGTGCGATGGATCAAAGCACGCCGCCTCTTCGGGCTTCCACTCAATCACCCCTCCCACCAGGCAACTCACCGCACAGACGGGGGCAACCGTGCAGGTGTCCGCACGCCTTCGCGGCCACTTCTTCACACCCGGCGCAGCATCGCCCCACAGGCCCCCCTTGCCCCGCCGCCGGCGAACCGGGCACTCCTCTCCAATGGCGTGCGCGAGGGCGCGCGCTTGTGCAGATCCTCCAACGGCCGTGACCGGGGTGGGCATTCGATGTGCAGATTCCCCGGGGCGGTGTCTCCGCTCCACGGCGGCGACGCAACGTGACCGGCCGATCGCCTCCCGTGGTGACCGGCGGATTTGAACGTCTCGCACGGTCCTCCCGTACCTCCTGCCGGCCAGGTGCCCCGAACCCCGTCCCCCAGGAGGTCGAGAAGGTTGAGTCACAAGCGAATGCCGAAGCGCAAGGCCGCGATGGCCGCGGGCGGCGTCGTCGCGCTGGGAGCCGCCGCGATCCTGCTGCCGCAGGCGGGCGCCTCACCGGGCGACGGGCCGGGCACCACGGCGGCGCCCCGCACCCTGAAGGCGGCGGACGCCTCCGACCTCGCCTCCCGGCTCGCCGGAACGCTCGGCGACGCCTTCGCCGGCGCGTACTACGACACCGACGAGCGCCGGCTCGTCGTCAACGTCGTCACGGGCGACGACAACGACGTGGCCGTGCGGGCCGCGGACGCCGGAGCGCAGGTCCGCGAGGTCGACAACACCCTCGCCGAACTGGCGGCCGGGGCACGGACCCTGAAGTCCGAGGCGACCGTCCCCGGCACCGCGTGGGCCCTCGACCCGCGGACCAACAAGATCCTGGTCACCGCCGACAGCACGGTCACCGGCGACGCGTGGGACCGGGTGGAGTCCACCGTCCGGGAGCTGGGCTCCGGCATGGCCACCCTCCAAAAGTCCGCCGGCACGTTCAGGACGTTCGCCTCGGGCGGCGACGCGATCTTCGGCGGCGGCGCGCGCTGCTCGCTCGGCTTCAACGTCACCGCCGCCGACGGGGCGCCCGCCTTCCTGACCGCCGGGCACTGCGGGGTCGCCGCCGAACAGTGGTCCGACGCGCAGGACGGGGCGCCGGTCGCCACCGTCGAGGAGGCGGTCTTCCCCGGCGACGGAGACTTCGCGCTCGTCCGCTACGACGATCCGGCCACCGAGGCGCCGAGCGAGGTGAACGCCGACGAGCAGACGGTCGCCATCACCGAGGCCGCCGAGGCCACCGTCGGCGCGCAGGTCTTCCGGATGGGCAGCACGACCGGACTGGCCGACGGACAGGTGCTCGGACTCGACGCCACGGTGAACTACCCGGAGGGCACCGTCACCGGGCTCATCCAGACCGACGTGTGCGCCGAACCGGGGGACAGCGGCGGCCCGCTGTTCACCCAGGACGGCCTGGCGGTCGGCCTCACCTCCGGCGGCAGCGGCGACTGCACGGCGGGCGGTGAGACGTTCTTCCAGCCGGTGACGACCGCGCTGGAGGCGGTGGGGGCGACGCTGGGGGACGGCGCGGGAGCCGGAGCCGGAGCAGGAGACGGCGACGGCGTCGGTACGGGGGAGGAGCAGGGCGCGGGTGAGGAGACAGGGGGCGCCGACGCCGGCGACGGGAGCGGTACCGGTGGAGGCGCCGGCGACGGTACGGGCTCTGACGACGGGACCGGTACCGGCGGGGACGCCGGCGACGGTACGGGCGCCGGCGACGGGGACAGCTCCGCGCTGACCCCGACGCACTGACGTGACGGGCGTGCGCGTGCCGTTGCCGTGCTGACGCACCCGCGCACCCGCGCACCCGCGCACCCGCGTGCCCGCGCACCCGCGCGCCTGTGCGTGCCGGAGGCCGGCACCCGGCCGCGGTGCCGTCCGCCGGAGCGAGCCCGTCGGCACCGCGCCCTCCCCGCCCGGCCGGCGGTACACCCGGGGCGGTACACCCGCGGACGTCCCGGGTGTGCCGGCCGGTTCGGCGGGGCGACCCGTGTTCCGGCCGCGGGCCCTGCCGGTGCCCTCCGCGGCCGTTTCCGGGGTGTCGTGCGTGCGGCCGCGCGGATGCCGCCCCGGCCACCGGCCGCGCGGATGCGGCCTCCCTGGTCGTCTCCGAACCGGTCACCGACGCCCTGCTGCACACCGACGGTCCGGTCCGCCTCGACCTGACCCTGGTCGACGGCCGGCTGCGCGTCGCGGTCACCGACTCCTCGCCCCGCACCCCGGCCAGGCCCACCGGCGTCGGCTGGGAGGCCACCGGAGGGCGCGGCATCCTCCTGGTCGAGGCGGTGTCCGCGGCCTGGGGGACGCTGCCGGTCAGCGGGGGCAAGCAGGTCTGGAGCGAACTCCCGGTCGGCCGGTGACGGAGCCCGCCACCGGGTTACCCGGCACCCGACCGCACGTACGAGCAATGAGGAAGAGGCGACAGCCATGACCCAGTACGTCCGCGACATCATGACCGCCGACCCGGTGACCGTCGAACCGCAGACCTCGGTGACCGCGGTGGCCCGCATCATGCGCGACCAGGACCTCGGCGCCGTCCTGGTCACCGACGGCGACGACCTGCGCGGCCTGGTCACCGACCGGGACCTGGTGATCCGCGCCCTCGCCGAGGGCGGCGACCCGGAACGCGCCACCGTGGCCGGCGCGTGCAGTGACGACCTGGTGACCGTCCGCCCCGACGAGGAACTCGACCGCGCGGTGGAGGTGATGCGCGAGCACGCCGTGCGCCGCGTCCCGGTGGTCGACGGGGGCCACCCCGTCGGCATCGTCTCGCTGGGCGACCTGGCCATGGAGCGCGACCCCGAGTCGGCGCTGGGCGACATCAGCGTGGCCCGGCCCAACACCTGAGCGGGTTTGACCGTCCCGGGCCCGGGAACCCGGCCGTGGTCGTGGAGAGCAGAAGGAAGTTGATTCCCGTGGTCACGGAGACCAGTGAGAAACCCGCGCTCCGGCACCCGGCCACCGGCTGGTCCGAGGCCCGCCGCCGGCGGGTCACGGGCCCGGTGCGCACCTGGGTCCCCGCCGTCGAGGACCCCGGAGCCCCGCCCGCGGCGCTGCCCGCACGGGAGCCGGAACCGAACATCGTCCGGGGCGAGGACTGACCCCGGACTGATCCCCGGCCCGCCCGCCGGCCGTCCCCCGGCGAGGACGGCGGCGGAACGGCACGGTGGACACGACCGACACGGCGAAGGCGCGGCGACCCGGTCGCCGCGCCTTCGCCGTGTCGCCTCCGCCCTCATCAGGTCGCCCAACTGACGTTCCGTCCACCCGGATCGACAGTAAGGTGAACCAGATGAAGGCACTGGTGCTGTCCGGCGGCGCGGGCACCCGGCTGAGGCCCATCACACACACCTCGGCCAAGCAACTCGTCCCGGTCGCCAACAAAGCTGTCCTGTTCTACGGACTGGAGTCCCTGGCCGAGGCCGGGATCACCGACGTCGGCATGATCGTCGGTGATACCGCCGCGGAGATCGAGGAAGCCGTCGGCGACGGTTCGAGGTTCGGTCTGAAGGTCACCTACATCCCGCAGGAACGCCCGCTGGGGCTGGCCCACGCGGTGCTGATCGCCCGGGAGTACCTGGGCGACGACGACTTCGTCATGTACCTCGGGGACAACTTCATCGTGGGTGGGATCACCGGCCTCGTCGAGGAGTTCCGCACCCACCGGCCCGACGCCCAGATCCTGCTCACCCGGGTCGCCGACCCGCGCTCCTTCGGGGTCGCCGAACTCGGCCCGGACGGCAGGGTGATCGGCCTGGAGGAGAAGCCGGAGCGGCCCAAGAGCGACCTCGCCCTGGTCGGCGTGTACCTTTTCACCCCGGCCGTCCACGAGGCGGTGCGCGCCGTCAGACCGTCCTGGCGCGGGGAGCTGGAGATCACCCACGCCATCCAGCATCTCATCGACACCCGTGCCGACGTACGCTGCACGCTCATCGAGGGCTACTGGAAGGACACCGGCAATGTCGGCGACATGCTGGAGGTCAACCGGATGGTTCTGGAAGGCATGGAGCGCCGCATCGACGGCGAGGTGGACGACGTGTCCGAGACCATCGGCCGGGTCGTGGTGGAGGAGGGGGCGCGGATAGTGAACTCACGCATCGTCGGCCCCGCCGTCATCGGCGCGGGCACCGTGGTCAGCGACTCCTACGTCGGCCCGTTCACCTCCGTCGCGGAGAACTGCCGGATCACCGACAGCGAGGTGGAGTTCTCCATCGTGCTGCGCGACTCCTCGATCCACGGGGTGGGCCGGATCGAGGCCTCGCTGATCGGCCGGCACGTGGAAGTGACCCCGGCACCCAGTGTGCCCAGCGCCCACCGACTCGTCCTCGGAGACCACAGCAAGGTGCAGATCCACTCATGAACCTCCTCGTCACCGGCGCCGCCGGGTTCATCGGCTCCCGCTACGTCCGCGGCCTGCTCGCCGACGACGCGCCGGGCGCGCCGCGCGTCACGGTGCTGGACAAGCTCACCTACGCCGGCACCCTCGACAACCTCGAACTCGGCCACCCGCGGCTGGAGTTCGTCCAGGGCGACATCCGCGACGCCGAGCTGGTCGGCAAACTGGTCGCCGAGGCCGACCAGGTGGTGCACTTCGCCGCCGAGTCGCACGTCGACCGGTCCATCCTCGGCGCCGACGACTTCGTCCTCACCAACGTCGTCGGCACCCAGACCCTCCTCGACGCCGCCCTCAGGCACGGCCTGGAGACCTTCGTGCACGTCTCCACCGACGAGGTGTACGGCTCGGTCGCCGAGGGGTCGGCGGCGGAGGAGTGGCCGCTGCGGCCCAGCTCCCCGTACTCCGCCTCCAAGGCCTCCTCCGACCTGATCGCCCTGGCCTACCACCACACCCACGGCCTGGACGTGCGGGTCACCCGCTGCTCCAACAACTACGGCCCGCACCAGTTCCCCGAGAAGGTCATCCCGCTGTTCGTCACCAACCTCCTCGACGGGAAGAAGGTGCCGCTCTACGGCGAGGGCCTCAACGTCCGCGACTGGCTGTACGTCGACGACCACTGCCGCGGCGTCGAACTGGTCCGCACCCGGGGCCGGGCCGGGGAGGTCTACAACATCGGCGGCGGCACCGAGCTGACCAACAAGGAGCTGACCGGCCTGCTCCTGACCGCCTGCGGCGCCGGCTGGGACCGGGTCGAGTACGTCGAGGACCGCAAGGGCCACGACCTGCGCTACTCGGTCGACTGGAGCAAGGCCCGCGACGAACTCGGCTACCGTCCCGAGCACGACTTCACCACCGGCCTCGCCGAGACCGTCGCCTGGTACCGCGACAACCGCGCCTGGTGGGAGCCGCTGAAGCGGCGCGCGGCCCAGGGGCCGGCGTGAGGTGGCTGGTCACCGGCGCGGGCGGCATGCTCGGCCGGGACGTCGTCGCCGAACTGACCCGGCGCGGCGCCGACGTGACCGGACTGGACCGCACGGCCCTGGACATCACCGAACCGGCCGCGCTGGAGCAGGCGTTCACCGGCCACCGCCCCGACCTGGTGGTCAACTGCGCCGCCTACACCGCCGTCGACGACGCCGAGACCGACGAGGCCCGCGCCCTGGAGATCAACGGCGAGGGCCCCCGTCTGCTCGCCCGGACCTGCGCCGCGTACGGCGCCCGCCTGGTCCACGTCTCCACCGACTACGTCTTCGACGGCGCCGACCGCGACGCCCCCTACCCGGAGGACCATCCCCCCGCCCCGCGCACCGCCTACGGCCGCACCAAGCTGGCCGGCGAGCGGGCGGTGCTGGAGGAACTCCCCGAGGCGAGCGCCGTGGTGCGCACCGCCTGGCTCTACGGCGTCCACGGCCGCAGCTTCGTCCGCACCATGATCGAGCTGGAGGGCCGCCGGGACACCGTCGACGTCGTCGACGACCAGCGCGGACAGCCCACCTGGAGCGCGGACGTCGCCGCCCGTACCGTCGACCTCGGCCCGCTGGTCGGCCGCGGCGCGAGCGGCGTCTACCACGCCACGAGCTCCGGCGAGGCGACCTGGTACGACCTGGCCCGGGAGGTCTTCTCCCTGCTCGGCGCCGACCCGGACCGGGTCCGCCCCACCGACAGCGCGGCCTTCACCCGGCCCGCGCCCCGCCCCGCGTACAGCGCCCTCGCGCACGGCCGCTGGCAGGAGACCGGCCTGCCCGCGCCCCGCGACTGGCGTGCCGCCCTGCACGAGGCTCTTCCCCGAATCCGCAAGGAGTCCAGTTGAAACGCCACGAGTTCCTGCGGGAACTGCACAAGGTCAGCGCCAACCGCAACTACCTGGAGATCGGCGTCAACGACGGCCGCAGCCTGCGCCTGTCCCGGGTCCCCAGCATCGCGATCGACCCCGCCTTCAAGGTCGTCTCGGAGCTGAAGTGCGACGTCCACCTGGTGAAGGCCACCAGTGACGACTTCTTCGCCCGGAAGAACCCCCTCGCGCACCTCAAAAGCGGCCGCCACCCGCTGCGCAACATGCGCCGCGGCCGGCCCCTGACCGGTTACTGGCGGCGGACCACGCTCGACCTGTCGTTCATCGACGGGATGCACCTGTTCGAGTACGCGCTGCGCGACTTCATCAACGTGGAGAAGCACTCGGACTGGTCCAGCGTGATCGTCTTCGACGACATGCTGCCGCGCAGCGTGGACGAGGCGGCCCGGGACCGGCACACCGACGCCTGGACCGGAGACGTCTACAAGATCACCGAGGTGCTGGCCCGGTACCGGCCCGACCTGGTGACCGTCCTGGTGGACACCCGGCCCACCGGCCAGCTCGTGGTGTTCGGCGCCGACCCGGACAACACCGTGCTCCAGGACAAGTACGACGAGATCATGGCCGAGTACCTCGTCGAGGACCCGCAGAAGGTGCCGGAGGCGCTGCTGGAGCGGTCCGGGGCGGTGCCGGCCGAGGCCCTGCTCCAGGCGGGCTTCTGGGGCCGCCTGGTCAAGGCCCGCAACCTGGGCCTGGGCCGTTCCCGCGGCTGGGAGCCGCTGCGCCGCGCGGTGGAACAGGTCGGCGTCAGTCGTTAGGCGAAACGGTCACGGGAGCCACCGGGCCCCGTGACCGGCGGCCGTTCCCCCGCCCGTGCCGCACGCGAGCGGGACGGGCGGGGGAACGGCCGCGACATCGCGGGCGCCTTGGACCGGGCCCCGCCCGGCCGCGAACGGCGGACCGGCACGCACGCCTTCAGCGCACGCTCACCGGTTCCCCTCACCGGCCCCGTTCCCAGGCATCGCCGACCGCCCCGCCGGCGCGCGTCCCGGCGGCCGGCGTCCCGGCTACCGGCCGCGCAGCCGCTCGTAGTACGCGGAGCAGTCCGCGAAAGCCGGCAGCAGCCCCGCCCGCTCCGCCTCCGCCAGCGTCGGCGCCGCGGCGTCCTTCTCGGACAGCACCGGCGTGATGCCCTCCGGCCAGGCGATGCCCAGCTCGGGATCGAGCGGGTGCACCCCGTGCTCCCGGCCGGGCGCGTACCCGGTCGAGCACAGGTACACCACCGTGGCGTCGTCGGTGAGCGCCATGAAGGCGTGCCCGAGCCCCTCGGCGAGGAACACCGCGTGCCGGGTGCCGTCGTCGAGCCGTACCGCCTCCCACTGCCCGAAGGTGGGGGAGCCGGTGCGGATGTCCACCACCACGTCCAGGACCGCGCCCCGTACGCAGGTGACGTACTTCGCCTGGCCGGGCGGCACCTCGGAGAAGTGCACGCCGCGCAGCACGCCCCGGCGGGAGACCGAGCAGTTGGCCTGCGCCAGCGACAGGTCGTACCCGGTGGCCTCGCGGAACTCCGCGCCGCGGTACCACTCGTGGAAAGTTCCCCGGTCGTCCGGGAACACCTTGGGTTCCAGCACCCAGGCGCCCGCTATCCCCAGTGCCCGCACGTCTCACGTCCTCGCTTTCCGGGCTTCCGCGATCCGGGAAGCCGTCCTCCGCACGGCGGCGCCCAGCAGCCGCCGGGCCCTGCGCCACAGCCGCTCCCCGAGCCCGGGGCGGGGCGGCGGCCCCACCCGCACCTCGCCGCCCTCGACCCGCAGCGGCTGCGGCAGGGCGTGGAACCGCCGGTCGCCGGCCCGCGGGGTGAGGCAGACGGCGGCCTTCCAGGTCCCGCCGGCCAGGACGGCGGCGGGCAGCACGGCCGCGAGCCGCGAGCGCGCGGGGTCCGGCGTCGGCGACAGGGTGCCGGGCACGTCGACAGACCGGCCCGGCGCGGCCAGCCGCACCATCACCTCCGTCTCGCCCGGCACGTACAGCGGCAGCCCCGCGCCGAGCCGGTCCCCGGACACCGAGAGGTCCGCGCGCGGCACACCGAGCCGCTTGGCGGAGGCGCCGAGGTCCAGGGAGAGGTTGCGGTGCGGATCGGTCCAGTACGGCAGTACGGCGCGGGCGGCGACGACCCCGGCGGGCGGGGCGAGCCGCCCCCCGGGCCGGGGGACGGGCCCCAGCCGGCACTCCTTGGTCCAGCCGCCCAGCCTGACCCGGACCAGGGCGTCCCAGATCCCGGTGCCGGGCAGCGTGTCCGGATCCACGGTGGCCGTCGCCCGCAGGGTGAGCCGGACCCGGCCGCCGTCCCCGGCGGGGTGCGGCTCGCGGGTGAACCGCACCGGCTGGAAGTGCTGGGCGGCGCTGGAGCGTTCGCGCAGCAGCAGATCGGCGGTGGCGGCCTCGAAGCGGGCCGCGGTCTGCTCCTCGACCCACGCGATCGCGGCGGCGACGTCCTTCGGCGCACCCTCCAGGGGCGTGCTCGCGGCGTCGGCGGGGAAGGTCATCGGCTGCCCGGCGCAGGTGTACTCGGTCCGGAAGCCGATCTCCAGCGCGCCGTTTCGCCAGGTCACCGTCTCGGGCACGGAACTCAGTGCGACGGACGCCTCCCACTTGGCGAACGCCACCAGGTCGTCGAACCGGTCGGCGGCGGTCAGCGCGGCGACCACCCGCTGGGTCGGCTGGAGCCCGGCCGCCACCCCGGGGCCGAAGCGCTCGACGACGACCTTGTGGATCTCGGTGAACAGCTCCCGGCGGTAGTCCTCGGGCGCGGCCAGCAGCCGCTTGCCGCGCAGCCGTTCGACCATCTCGTTGCGCAGCCAGCGCCGGAACAGCCGGTCCCGCAGCGCCCCGGGCTCGGTGTACTTCTCGACGACGTCGAGGGCCTCGCGGAGGTTGTCGAAGTAGCCGACCGGGTCGAAGCGCTGGAAGCCCGCGTTGGCGGCGTCGTCCCGCTTGACGTGGTAGTAGCAGACGTAGTCGCTGAGGACGGAGACGTTCTCGGCGCGCAGGTACGCCTCCGTCACGAAGACGTGGTCCTCCAGGCGCCGCCGGCCCTCCGGGAACCTCAGTCCGGTCCGCTCCAGGAACTCCCGGCGCACCATCTTGTGCGGGGTCAGGCTGTCGATCAGCGGCGTGTCGGCCAGGGTGGCCCGCGGGTGGTTGCGGCGGAACAGCTCCACCGGCACCGGGCGGCCCTTGCCGGCCATCTTGCCGACGACGACGTCGGCGCCGTTGGCGACGCCGTAGTCGTACATCCGCTCCAGGGCCTCGTCGCCCAGGTAGTCGTCGTTGTCGACGAACATGACGTACTCGCCCCGGGCGGCGTCGATGCCGACGTTGCGGGGCTTGCCCGACCAGCCGGAGTTCTCCTGGTGGAGCACGCGCATCCGGGGGTCCTCGGCGGCGAGCGCGTCGAGCCGGGCCGGGGTGGCGTCGGTGGAGCCGTCGTCGACGAAGATCACTTCGTACGCTTCCGGAGGCAGCGACTGCCGCTGCAACGAGGCGATGCAGTCCTCGATGTACGTCCCGGGGTTGTAGACGGGAACGATGACGCTGACCTTGACCGGCATCAGGTTGGGGCCCCCTGGGTCTCTTGCCGTTCACATGCTGGTGTGGCGAAGGTGGCCCGATGCTAACGCGGTTCGCTGTACTCGCCGCCTCCGGCCCGTCGACGGGACCGGGACGTGGGGCGGCCGCGGAACCGACGGGCCGGGCCGCCTGGGCGGGAGGACCGTGCCGCTCCACCCGTTCATGTCCGTACGGCCCGCCCGGCCGCCGGGGATCTACGCTGGGCCGGTGCGCCTGCTGATCATGTCCGACACCCATCTGCCCAAGCGCGCCCGGGAGCTGCCCGCCCCGCTGCTGGCCGAACTGCCGCGCGCCGACGTCGTGATCCACGCGGGGGACTGGGTCGACACAGCCACCCTCGACCTCCTGACGGCCCGCTCCCGCCGGCTCGTCGCCGTGTACGGCAACAACGACGGGCCCGAGCTGCGCGCCCGGCTGCCGGAAGTGGCCCGCGCCGACCTCGGCGGCCTGCGCTTCGGCGTCGTCCACGAGACCGGCCCCGCGGGCGGCCGGGAGGCACGCTGCGCGGCCCGCTTCCCCGACCTGGACGTCCTGGTGTTCGGCCACAGCCACATCCCGTGGGACACCACCGCCGGCACCGGCCTGCGGCTGCTCAACCCGGGCTCCCCGACCGACCGCCGCCGCCAGCCGTACCGCACGTACCTGACCGCGACGGTCACCGACGGCCGGCTCGACGCCGTCGAACTCCACCGGCTGCCGCCGCGGACGCCGTCGCGGCGGCGCTGAGACCCTCGCCGTACCGCACCTCGTCGACGGTGCTCGCGCAGGTGGCCGGCCGGGTGCGGGTCTCCCGGTCAGCCGCCGGAGGTCAGGAACTGGGTCGCCGCCAGCTCCGCGTACAGCGGGTCGGTGCCCACCAGCTCCCGGTGGGTGCCGACCGCGCGGACCCGGCCCGCGTCCATCACCACGATCCGGTCGGCCGTCGTCACCGTGGACAGCCGGTGGGCGACGACCAGCACCGTCGTCGTGCGGGCCGCCTCGGCGACGGTGTCGCGCAGCGCCGCCTCGTTCACCGCGTCCAGCTGCGAGGTGGCCTCGTCGAGCAGCAGCAGCCGGGGGCGGCGCAGCAGGGCCCGGGCGATCGCGACGCGCTGGCGCTCACCGCCGGACAGTTTGGTGCCGCGGTGCCCGACCAGCGTGTCCAGGCCGTCGGGCAGCCGGGCGACCAGTGCGTCCAGGCGGGTCGTCCGCACCACCCGGGCGACCTCGTCGTCGTCCGCCCCGGGGTTGCCCAGCAGCAGGTTGTCCCGCAGGGAACCCGACAGCACGGGCGCGTCCTGCTCGACGTACCCGATGGCGGCGCGCAGCGCGGGCAGCTCCCAGTCGGCCAGGTCCCGGCCGTCCACGGTGATCGTGCCGGACTCGGGGTCGTAGAACCGCTCGATCAGGGAGAAGACGGTGGTCTTGCCCGCGCCGGACGGGCCGACGAACGCCGTCATGCCCCGCGCGGGCACGGAGAACGTCACACCGTGGTGGACGCGGGGCAGGCCGTCGGCGTAACGGAAGCGGACGTCGTGGAAGGCGACGGCGGCCGGGCGCGTGCCGGGCGGGGGCAGCGGGGCGGCGGGCCCTGGCGGCTCGGCGGGCAGGCGCAGTGCCTCCTGGACGCGGAGCACGGCCGCCGCGCCCGTCTGGTACTGGGTGACCGCGCCGATGACCTGCTGGAGCGGGGAGATCAGGAAGAAGACGTACAGCAGGAACGCGACCAGGGTGCCGATGCCGACCGCGCCGGTGGCCACCCGCGCCCCGCCCACCGCGAGCACCGTGATGAAGGCGATCTGGAGGGCGAGCCCGGCCGTGTTGCCCGCCGCCGCCGACCACTTGGCGGCGCGCACGCTCTGCCGCCAGGACTCCTCGGCCGCCTCGTGCAGGGCGCGTTCCTCGCGGTGCTCGGCGCCCGACGCCTTGACCGTGCGCAGGGCGCCGAGGACCCGCTCCAGCGCGGCGCCCATCAGCCCCACCGCCCGCTGGGCCTGCTTGCTCGCCCGGTTGATGCGCGGCGCGATCAGCCCGATCACCACGCCCGCGCCCGCGATCACCGCCAGCGTCACGCCGAGCAGCACGGCGTCGACCAGCCCCATCATCACGATCGTCGCGAGGAGGGTGAGCCCGCCGGTGGCGAAGCCCACCAGGGACTCGGAGGTGACCGTGCGCAGCAGGGTGGTGTCCGAGGTGATCCGGGCCATCAGGTCACCCGGTTCGGTGCGGTCCACGGCCGCGATCCGCAGCCGCAGCAGGTACGAGGACAGGGTGCGCCGCGCGCCGAGCACCACCGACTCGGCGGTGCGCCGCAGCACGTACGAACCCAGCGCGCCCACCACCGCGTTGACGAGCACCAGGGCCGACATCGCGAGCAGCGCGCCGGCGATGGGCCGTCCGTGCGACAGGTCGTCGATCAGGGCGCGGGCGACCAGCGGGAGCAGCAGCCCCGTGGCCCCGGTGAGCAGCGACAGCGCGGCGCCGCCCAGCAGCGCCCACCGGTGCGGCCGTATGTACTCCAGGAACAGCCGCCAGGCGGGCGGGCCGGTCTCCTTCGCGATGGCGCTCACAGTGCTCCTTCGGCGGGTCGGCGCGACGGCCCAGGTTACGTCGGCGGTGCGCACCGGCCGCCTGCGGTTAGGGTCGGCAGGGACACAACCGTGGCCGAAACAAGGAGTCAGCACCATGGCGCAGGAAGTACGCGGCGTGATCGCACCGGGCAGGGACGAGCCCGTGCGGATCGAGACGATCGTCGTGCCCGATCCCGGCCCCGGCGAGGCCGTGGTCCGGGTCCAGGCCTGCGGCGTGTGCCACACCGACCTGCACTACAAGCAGGGCGCCATCGGCGACGACTACCCCTTCCTGCTCGGCCACGAGGCCGCGGGCGTCGTCGAGTCGGTGGGCGCGGGCGTCACCGACGTCGCCCCCGGTGACTTCGTGGTCCTCAACTGGCGTGCCGTGTGCGGTACCTGCCGGGCCTGTCTGCGCGGCCGGCCCTGGTACTGCTTCGACACCCACAACGCCGAGCAGAAGATGACCCTCGCCTCCACCGGCCAGGAGCTCTCCCCGGCGCTCGGCATCGGCGCCTTCGCCGAGAAGACGCTGGTCGCCGCCGGACAGTGCACCAAGGTCGACCCGGCCGTCGCCCCGGAGGCCGCCGGGCTGCTCGGCTGCGGCGTCATGGCCGGCATCGGCGCCGCGATCAACACCGGGAACGTGGGCCGCGGCGACACCGTCGCCGTCATCGGCTGCGGCGGCGTCGGGGACGCGGCGATCGCCGGTTCGTACCTGGCGGGCGCCGCCAAGGTGATCGCCGTGGACATCGACGACCGCAAGCTGGAGACCGCCCGCACCATGGGCGCCACCCACACCGTCAACTCCCGCGCCACCGACCCCGTCGAGGCGATCCGCGAGCTGACCGGCGGCTTCGGCGCCGACGTCGTCATCGAGGCGGTCGGCCGCCCGGAGACGTACCAGCAGGCGTTCTACGCCCGCGACCTGGCCGGCACGGTCGTCCTGGTCGGCGTCCCGACCCCCGAGATGAAGCTGGAGCTGCCGCTCCTGGACGTCTTCGGCCGCGGCGGCGCGCTCAAGTCGTCCTGGTACGGCGACTGCCTGCCCTCCCGGGACTTCCCCATGCTGATCGACCTGCACCTCCAGGGCCGCCTGGACCTGGCCAAGTTCGTCACCGAGACCATCCGGCTCGACGAGGTGGAGCAGGCGTTCGAGCGGATGCACGCCGGTGACGTGCTGCGTTCGGTGGTGGTCCTCTGATGGCCGCCCGCATCGAACGCGTCGTCACCTCCGGGCAGTTCAGCCTGGACGGCGGCACCTGGGACGTCGACAACAACGTGTGGCTCGTCGGTGACGACCACGAGGTCGTCGTCATCGACGCCGCGCACGACGCCGACGCGATCCTGGAGGCCGTCGGGGACCGCCGGCTGACCGCCGTCGTGTGCACCCACGCCCACAACGACCACGTGGGCGCCGCCCCCGCCCTCGCCGAGCGCACCGGCGCGGTGATCTGGCTGCACCGCGACGACCTGCCGCTGTGGCGGCAGACCCACCCCGACCGGGACCCCGACGCGTGGCTGGCCGACGGCCAGGTGATCGAGGCGGCCGGCGCCGACCTGACCGTGCTGCACACGCCGGGGCACGCGCCCGGCGCCGTGTGCCTGTACGACCCCGGGCTCGGCACCGTCTTCACCGGGGACACCCTCTTCCAGGGCGGTCCCGGCGCCACCGGCCGCTCCTTCTCGCACTTCCCGACGATCATCGACTCGATCCGCGACCGGCTGCTGACGCTGCCGCCGGAGACGAAGGTCCTCACCGGGCACGGCGACCCCACCACCATCGGCGCGGAGGCCCCCCACCTGGACGACTGGATCAAGCGCGGCCACTGAGCGGCCCCGCCGCAAAGGTGACAGAAGGTGTCCGGCTTTCCGGGGATCCTCGGTCGGGAACGCACGTCCACCAGGAACGGAAGGCCGGACATGTCACAGCCGCTCACCGGCAAGGTCGCGCTCGTCGCCGGGGCGACCCGGGGCGCCGGACGGGGCATCGCCGTCGAACTCGGCGCGGCCGGCGCCACCGTCTACGTCACCGGGCGCAGCACCCGCGCCCGGCGCTCCGAGTACGACCGGCCCGAGACCATCGAGGACACCGCCGACCTGGTCACCGAGGCCGGCGGCCGGGGCGTCGCCGTCCCCGTCGACCACCTGGAACCGGACCAGGTCGAGGCGCTCGTCGACCGGATCGACCGCGAACAGGGCCGCCTGGACGTCCTGGTCAACGACATCTGGGGCGCCGAGAGGCTGTTCCAGTGGGAGGTGCCGGTCTGGGAGCACGACCTGGAGCGCGGACTGCGGCTGCTCCGGCTCGCGGTCGAGACCCACGCCGTCACCAGCCACCACGCCCTGCCCCTGCTGCTGCGCCGCCCCGGCGGCCTGGCCGTCGAGGTCACCGACGGCACCGCCGACTACAACCGCGACCACTACCGGGTCTCCTTCTTCTACGACCTCGCCAAGGCGTCCGTGCTGCGCATGGCCTTCGCCCTGGGCCATGAACTCGGCCCCCGCGGCGCCACCGCCGTGGCCCTCACCCCCGGCTGGCTCCGCTCGGAGATCATGCTCGACCACTTCGGCGTACGGGAGGAGAACTGGCGCGACGCGCTGACGGCCGCGCCCCACTTCGCCATCTCGGAGACCCCCCGCTACGTCGGCCGCGCCGTCGCCGCGCTCGCCGCCGACCCGGACGTGGCACGCCACAACGGCCGCTCCCTGTCCAGCGGCGGCCTGGCCCGGGAGTACGGCTTCACCGACCTCGACGGCAGCCGTCCCGACGCCTGGCGCTATCTCGTCGAGGTCCAGGACCCGGGCAGGCCGGCGGAGGTCACCGGGTACCGCTGAGCACACGGTGAACACCCTTCCGGCACCGCCGTGACCGAGTTCACCCACCCGCCGGGCGCGTGAACTCCCGCGCCCGCCGCGGCATATGACGTGACCAGAGACACGGTCCGCTATGTCCGTTTAGGTCGCGATTACTGACGGTGCCTTCACGTCGCGAGCCGTATGCTTCACACCATGTCCACCACTGTTGATCCTTCCTCCGAGCGATCGGCTGCCGAGGTCAACGAGGAGATCCGGGCCCTGTGGCACCGGTCGGGCGGAACCCTGAGCGGCGAGCAGCGCGAGGAGTACCAGCGCCTCGTCCTGGAGTGGGCCGCCGCGGTCCCGCACCCGGTGAAGGCGGCCTGACCGCCGATCTCCCGGCCACCCCTCGGCAGCGCATCGCGGCTTCCGTCCGGGGCACCCCCACGGATGGGAGCCCTCCTCGCCCTGATCCTGTACCTGTTCGCCGCCCAGCGGCGGCTCCTGGCCGCCGCCGTCGTCCTCGCCTCGCTCCACCCCGCCCTCCCGGTCCTCCTCGGCCTCGCCCTGCCGCACGAGCGGCTCACCCCGCGCCGGACGGCCGGCCCGCTCAGGGCCGCGGTGGCCACCGTGCTGCCGCTCACCCCGGGCTGACCGGACTCACCCCCAGGTCGCCGAGTAGCGCCGCCGGTACGCCTTGCGCTCCTGCTCCGTGCGGATCCAGCGGGCCGCGACCCACATGAGCAGGCTGCCGGCGACGACCAGCAGACCGGGGCCGACGTTCTGCCGGTCGGTGAGACGGGCCAGCAGGGTCGAGGCGCCGGCACCCGGCACCGGCGCCGCCCCTCCCGGCGAGGCGGCGCCCGACGCCGGCGCCGACGGCACTGCGGAGGCGCCCCGCTCCGACCCGGCCGGCCCGGCGGTGATCAGCCGTACGCCGAGCGACCGGAGCGCCTCCGTCACCGGCTGGAAGAACGTCGTACCGCCCTTCGCGCAGTCACCGTTGCCGCCCGAGGTGATGCCGAGCGCGACCCCTTCCGAGAACAGCGGGCCGCCGCTGTCCCCGGACTCCGCGCACACGTCGGTCTCGATCAGGCCGGTGACCGTGCCCTCCGGATAGTTCACCGTCGCGTCCACCGCCGTCACCCGGCCCTCCCGCAGCCCGCTCGTACTGCCGCTGCGGAACACCCGCTGCCCCACCGCCGGCTCCCCGGTGCCGGTGATCCGCACCCCTTTGCCGTCGCCCACCGCCACCACGCCGGCGCCGTCGCCCGCGTCCCCGTCCGCGTACTCCACCAGCGAGAAGTCGTCACCGGGGAAACTCCCGGCGACCGTCTCCCCGACCTCGCGGCCGTCGGTGAACCAGACCGACCCCGTCGGGCCGCAGTGCCCGGCGGTCAGGACGAAGTCGTCACCGCCGTCCGTCACGTTGAACCCGGCCGAGCAGCGCCCCGCCGTGGACAGGATGGGCTGCGCCCCGCTCACCCGCGTGGTGAAGGCGCCCTCGGTCCGCTCCGTGCGGACGGCCCCGCCGATCTCCTCGGCGGCGTCCGTCACCGTCGACCAGTCCTCCGCCGAGACGGTGCTGTCACCGCGTACCACCACCTCGTTGGAGCGGTAGTCCACGCTCCACGCGGTCCCGGCCACCCGGGGCAGGGAACGCAGCGTCGCCGTCGCCGACCTCAGCTCGCGCAGGCTGTGCGTCACCAGCTCGGCCGTGGCGCCCGCGCGGCGGACCTCGGCCGCCGTCCCCGCGTCGGTGACCGCGACGACCGGCCGTCCGTCGGCCCCGATCCAGTGTCCCGCCGTACGGGAGGCGCCGAGCCGTGAGACGAGTTCGGCGCCGGTCACCCCCTCGGCCCTCGGGGCCGCCGGTTCGTCCGCGACGGCCGTGGTCACCATCGTGCCCCCGAGGAGCAGTCCGCCGACGGCCGCCAGCCGTACCGCCCGCCGGACGATGCGTCGTCGTACATGGCTCATGCGTGCTCTCCCGTGGCCGGACCGGCGCCGTCGTGCCTCCATACGTCCGTGCGGCCGCTCGCGTTCAGTCACCGGCTCGTGGGCCATGACCGGCGGGCCCGGTCCCCGCGCGCGCTCACCCCCGACCGCCTGGGGCGGCGTACGGGCACGGGACGGCGTGCCCGCCCCGAGGGCGTCCGTCCGCCACGGGCGGCAGGGACGGACGTGCCGCTCGCCGCGCCGGTGGTGCGCGTCGCCACCGAGGCGACGGAGGCCGGCGGTACCGGCCGTCCCGTGGGCAGCGCCCACGCCGAGGCGCCGGCCCGCCCCGGTTCGCGAGCGAGCGGTGAAAGTGGGACGGGCCCGCCGCCGGCCGGACCACCGTCGGCCGACTCGCCGTCAGCCGGACCGCCGTCGTGTCCGACGTCATGCCGGGCGCCGTCGAACCGCTCCGGCCGGTCACCGCTTCGGCGACCCGGCGCCTGGCCGGACGCGCTGCTCACCGGACTCGACGACGGCCGGCGGCTGCTGACGGCCCTGCCGGCCGAGCGGCTGCCCGGCGTCGCGCACCGCGCGGCCGGGGCCGCCTTTCTCGCCGGGCCGGACCGCCGCGCTCCCGGCCCCGGCGACGGTCCGGCCGAGGTGTTCCCGCGGCGCGGCCGGGTGGCCGTCGACTCCGGCCCGCCGTCCATCACCGGCGGCGCCGGGCACGTACGGCTCGGCCCGGCGGCGCCGCAGGAGGTGGTCGCCGAGGCCGTGCGGCGGACGGCGTCCGCCCCGTCCCGCCCGGGACGGCACCCTCGTGGGCGACGGCGAAGGCGCCTAGACTGCCCGGCCATGGACGAGGCGTCACTGGCCCGGCTCGGCGCGGGCCGCTACCTGTTGTTCACCAGTTACCGGAAGAACGGCACCCCGGTCGCCACCCCGGTGTGGGTGGTGCGCGACGGGGACGCGCTCGGTGTCTGGACGGTCGCGGACTCGGGGAAGGTGAAGCGGATCCGCGGCCGGGCCGAGGTCCTGGTCGGCCCCTGTGACGTGCGCGGCAACCCGACCGGCGACCTGATCCCCGCGACCGCGCGGATCTGCGACGCCAGGACCACCGCCCGCTACCGGAAGCTGATCGCCCGCAAGTACGGGCCGGCCGGCCGGCTCGTCCTTCTCGGCAGCCGGCTGCGCCGGGGCCCGCACGGCACCGTGGGCATCCGGGTCACCCTCACCCCCGGGACCGGAACCGGTACCTGACCTGTCGTCAGGTCCAGGCCCGGCAGGGCTCGTCCACGAGCTGGAAGACCGGCTCGCCGCGCACCGGGTCCTTGGCCGTGGACAGCCGTACCCGGTCCCCGCTGTGGATGCCGAGGGGCGGCCCCATGACCCGGCCGCGCAGCACGAAGCCCTCCGCCATCTCGATCAGCGACACGTTGCGCGTCGCGGGGGTGTTGCGGTGCACCACCGTGGAGTGGCGGACCGTCCCGGTGCCCTCGCTGCGCTCCGTGCGCAGATCGCTGCCCCGGCACACCGGACACAGCACCCGGTGGTACATGGCGGTCCCGCACCAGGTGCAGCGCTGGAAGACAAGGGCGTCCGTGACCGGGGCGAAGGCTTCGAGCACCCCTGCCGTGGCGCCGGCGGTCTGCTGGGCGACGCTTCCCGAGTGGTGGTACACGCTGGTCAACTCCCTGCGCTCGGCCGGAAAGCCGTGTGCGCGGTTCCCCGGGCACACGGGTGCGCGGTCCGCTGGTGCCACCGTGCACGACAGCAGGGTATGGCACTCAGTGCCAGCCGTAAAGGCACTCCGTATCGTCAGAGGGGCCGCTTCCCCGGCCGCGCACAGCGCGCGTGGACTCCAGCTCACAGAGCACGTCCGTCGCGGCGCGGTGCCGCACCGCCGGGGTGGTTCATGGAGGCCGGACGGAGCGCCTGACCCGCCGGGTGGCACTCGGTGCAGCACGGGACGGAACCGGGTGCCTGATTGCGCGGGCCCGGTGCGGGAAGCGGTGTGAGCATGGTGGACATGGACGTGTTCCTCGGCCGGCTCGACCCCGACATGTGCGTGGTGACGGCGGCGGCGGGCGGGGAGCGGGCCGGCTGCCTGGTCGGCTTCGCCTCGCAGTGCTCGCTGCGTCCCGCGCGGTTCGCGGTGTGGCTGTCCGAGGTGAACCGGACCTACGAGGTCGCCCGCTCGGCCCAGTTCCTCGCGGTCCATCTGCTCGCCCGCGACCAGCGTCCTGTGGCGGAGCTGTTCGGCGGCCGGACCGGTCACCGGACGGACAAGTTCCGCGCTGTGCGCTGGCGTGCCGGGCACGGCGGCGCCGTGGTCCTGGAGGACGTCGAGGCGTGGTTCGTCGGACGGGTGGTGCGCCGTGCCGACGGGGGCGATCACGTCGGGTTCGTCCTGGAACCGGTCGAGTGCGGCGGGCGCGCGGACGGGGACCGGCCGTTGCTGCGGCAGCGGGACGCGGGAGCGATCCGTCCCGGCCATCCGGTCGACTGACCGCCTGCCGCTTCCGGCGTTCCCGGGCCGGTCATGCCGCCTCGCCTGCCGCTTCCCGCGTCCCCGGGCCGGTCATGCCGCCTCGTCCGGCACCCGGACGTCCAGGACGCAGACGTCGTCCCGGCGTTCCTCCCCTTCCAACAGCGCGGCCAGCAGGGGTTCCAGGGAGTCCGGTGTGTCCTCGACGGAGGCCGCGGCGGCCTGGGCGAGCCGCTCCAGACCCCGGTCGATGTTCTCCGGGGGCCGCTCGATCAGGCCGTCCGTGTACAGGATGAGCCGGTCGCCCGGCCGGAGCACGCACTCCGCCTCCCCGAAGACCGGGGACTGCGTCGCGCCGAGCAGTATGCCGCGCGGGCGGTCGAGGTAGCGTGCCGTGCCGTCGCGCACCAGCAGGGGCGGCAGGTGCCCGGCCTGTGCCCACAGCAGCCGGTGCCGGGCGCGCTCGTAGCGGGCCAGGACCATGCTCGCGGTGCCGTGGGTGTCCCGGGAGTGCAGCAGCAGTGTGTTGAGCCGGCTGAGCGCACCGGTCAGCGACGACCCGGTGATGACCATGCCCTTGGCGGTGAACCGGAGCTGGGCCATCGTGGCGACCGCGTCCACGCCGTGCCCGGCGACGTCACCGACCACCAGCAGGGCGTCGCCGTCGGGCAGTTCGATGGCGCTGAACCAGTCGCCGCCGACGTGCACCCCCGACTGGGCGGGCAGGTAGGAGACCTCGACGCGCAGTCCGCCCATCCGGAGCCGGCCCCCCGGCAGCGGGAGCAGCGCGTGCTGGAGCTGCGCGACCAGCGAACGCTCGGCCCGCAGTACGTCGTGCTGGGTCAGCATGGCCCGCTCGCTCTCGACCAGGGCCAGTTCCGCCCGGCGCCGGGCGGTCAGGTCCTGCACGAAGCCGTGCACCTCGATCGGGGTGCCGTCGGCGTCCGGCGCCGCCTCGGCGACGATGCGCAGATGCCGGACGCCGGCCGGGGTCCCGGTGCGGAACGGGACGTCGCACGGCTGCCCCTCGTCCACCAGGGCCCGCACGGCCCGGGCCAGCGTCGGCCGGTCCTCCGGCAGGGACAGCCCGGGCAGCTCGGTCAGGCGGACCGGGCCGAGCCCGTGGTCGCGTCCGAAGATGGCGAAGACCTGGGCGGACCAGCCGGCCTCGTGGGTGACCAGGTTCCAGCTGACCCAGCCCAGGTCGCCCAGCCGTTGCAGGTCCGCCAGCCGCTGTTCCTGCCGGTCGGAGGAGCCGTGCCGCAGCCAGGTGAGCACCAGCCCGCCGCCCAGCGGCGCCACCCGTACGGAGTACGTGGCCAGCTCGGCGGTGCCCGCCACCACGTTCTGGTGCGCGAACGGCTCGCCCTCGTACGGCGTGCCGGTGGCCAGCACGGCCAGGCAGGCCGGCCACAGCGGCTCGCCCGCCAGGGCCGGGAAGCACTCCAGGAACCGCCGGCCGACCAGGTCCGGGCCGGTGCGGCCGGCGGCCCGGCCGGCCGGTTCGGTCGCGGCGTCGATGCGGTAGTCCCGGACCTCTCCGGCGGCCGAGCGCACCGGGGTGAGCAGCATCGCCCCGACCGGCAGCGCGTCGAACACCCGCTGTACGGCGTCGGCGTCCGCGGCCGGCTCCCGGCGGTCGCCGAAGGCGCGCAGCCGGCCGGCGCACAGCGCGGCGACGGCGAGCAGGTGCTCCCGGTCGGCGGGCGGGAAGGCGCCGCCGCGGCGCCGCAGCACACCGAGGCAGACGTCGGACGCCTCACCGCCCGGTACCGGCAGCCAGGCCCGCGACCGCCAGCGCTCGGGCGGATCGCCGATCAGCAGGTACCGCTCCCGGTCGTGGTCGAAGTCCTCCAGCCAGCGCGGCTCACCGGTGCGCAGGGCGTCCGGGGCGGCGAGCCCGCCGAGCGGGGGCACCTGCCGCCACTGGGCTGCCAGCGCGTCGTCGATTCCCGCGTGCCCCACCAGTTCCAGCGCGCCGGACGGCAGCCGGGCGTAGAGCAGGACGGCGTCGGCGGCGGCCTGGGAGCCGAGGTGTTCCAGCAGGCACCGGGCCAGCTCCCGCGGGGACCCGACGCGGACCAGGGACCGGGCGAGACGGGCGAGGTCCGCCGGGGCGCCGTCCGGGGCGGGGAGCGTCGGCATGTCGTCCGGGGCGGGGGAGGCGGACGGGACGCCGGGGGCGGCGGAGCCGGCTGCCGGGCCGCCCGTCCCGGCCACGGCCAGTTCCGGTGTCCGGTCCGGTCCGGCGACCGGCGGCCCCAGGGCCCCGAGGGTGATCCAGCACTCCTCCAGCAGCGTGCGGCGCCGCTCCTTCGCCCGCTGGAGCAGCACCTCGCGCGCCTCGTCGGCCGAGCAGCCGCGCAGGGCCATCTCCGCGCCCTTGGCACGCTCCAGGACGGCCGATGTCGCGGCCAGGTCGCGCAGCCGGTCCATCTCGGCGCGCTGTCGGGCGACGACGGTGGCCAGGGTGGCCAGGTCGGGCGCGGCGTGCTCGCTCGTCACGCCACGAGCATCGCACATCGGGCTGTCTTCGTTGACCTGCTCGTCACGCTGCCGGGACGGCGGTCCGCCTCAGCGGCCGCCGCCGTCGGTGAGGGCCGTCGTGACCGCGCGGACGCTGCGGGCGATGTGCTGCAACTGGCCGATCTCCGCCGCGTACAGCTTGATCGTGTGCTCGATGACGGACTCGGGCAGGCCCAGCCGGGGCAGGTCGGCCCGGGCGCTCTGCAGCGCGGTGCGGGCGACCCGGATCTCCTGCTGCACCTGGAGGTGCGCGTGCCGGGCGAGCAGCACCGGATGGCGGATCAGGGCCGGGTAGCCGGCGTAGCGGGCCGGCACCAGCTCACGCAGCCACCTGACCGCAGAGCGCTCCCAGTCGTAGCTGCCGGGGGGCTTGACCTGGCACGGCCAGTCCGGGCCGGTGCGCGTGGACGTCAGGGGCATGATCTTCGCTTCCGGGTGTGCGGTCTCGCGGACGCGGTCCGGTACGGCCGGATCGCGTTCCGTGAGCAGTATTTATATATACGGTCCGGTTTTCAAGCGGCATGAAAACATTCATACCCGCCTCGGTGTGGCCGGCGTTCAGTCCCCGAGGAAGAAGCGGTGCTCCTCGGCGATCTGCTCGTACGCCTCCAGCCGCGCCTGCGTGCGCTCCGGGTCGGCGTCGGTCATGGCCTGGAGCAGTGCCGCGCACAGCACGCCGGTGGCGGCGTAGGAGTCGAAGACCAGCCGGGACCCGGTGCCGGTGGCGAAGACGACGTCCGCCGCGTCCGCGACCGGTCCGAGCGCCAGGTCGGTGACGAGCGCGACCCGCAGGCCCGCCCGGCGTGCGACCCGTACGGCCTGCAGCGTCTCCCGGGCGTGCCGGGGCATGGAGAACGCCAGCACCCAGGTGCCGCCGGCCTCCCGCGACTGGAGCAGGGCGTCGTAGGCGACGCTGCCGCCCCGCGTCACCAGGCGCACGTCGGGGTGGATGCGACGGGCGGCGTAGGCGAAGTACTCGGCGTGCGAGACGGAGATGCGCAGCCCGAGCACGGTCAGCGGCACCGACTCCGACAGCGCGTGGCCCGTGTCGATCACCGCGTGCGGGTCGGCGAAGTCGCGCCGCAGGTTCTCCAGGTTCTCGATCTCGGCGTCGACCGCCGCCTGGAGTTCGTTGCCGCGGTACTCCTCGGCGGGGCCGCCGCGCACGGCGAGCGTCATCGACTGGAGCCGCTCCCGCAGGGCGGGGTACCCGGTGAAACCGACGGCCGAGGCGAACCGCGTCACCGAGGGCTGGCTGACCCCCACCCGGTCGGCGAGGTCGGTGATCGACAGGAACGCCGCCTCGGTGAGGTTCTCGATCAGGTACTGGGCGATGCGCCGTTGCCCGGGGGAGAGGCGGGGGCGGTCGAACAACGTCCTGAGCTGGGACGCCGGGGAGGGCTCGGGCTCCGGGGCGGCCGGTGTCGAGGTGATCGCTGACGCCTGTGCGCGTGCCTGCTGCGGCGATGGCACCGTGCGCCTCCTTCGTCTGCCGAGGACGTCTCCCGCGGGAGGATCAACATAGCCCAGGGATAGTCGCGCCCGGTCCGGGAACCCGCCAGCTTGGAACACCCGTACGACCGACGAGGAGACGCGCCATGACCGTCCCGGAAGAGAACCGGCCGAAGACCGACACGACCGACGAGGTCCTCGAACGGGATAATCGCGAGGGCGACGCCCGGAGCGAGGCCGGGGCGACCGGCCGCACGATGCGCGAGGCGCTGGAGGAGGCCCACGTCCGTCCTGACGACTACGACGAGTAGCCGTCCCGCCGGTGGCGCGGGCCCGCGGTGATCCGGCCGCCGCGGGCCCACCGGTGCTCTCCGGCGCGCGAACGGCGCCGCGTTCGCCCCGTGGCCTCACTCGGCTCGATGCGCCCTGGAAGCGCCCGGCCGCCCGCACCGCGCGACCCCCGCGCCGCCGCCCCGCACGAGATGGGGGAACTGTTCCGGGCAGCCGCCGGACCCGTCCGCGACCGCTGTCTCGAGCAGGCCCGTCGCGCCTGGCCCGCCGGCGTCCAGTGACGGATCGGCAACCGGGGCACCGGCCGCGTGCCCGGCCTCGGGCACGGCATCCGCGGCACCGTCGAGCGGGCACTGCGCGTACCGCGCTGCCCCGCCCCGGACGGCGTCGCACCCGCCGGTCCGCCGCGCGTCCCGCCCCGGGCGTCCGCCGGCCACTGGACCGGCGTACCCCGCCCGGCGGCCACGGCCCCCGGCGGCTGCCGTCCATCGCGTGGTGATGGAACGACCTCGTCCTGTGGGACGGCCGGGCAGGCGGCCGGCCGCGGGAAGCGGGTCACGGTCCGCGCCGGTCCGTGACCCGCCGGAGCTTGCCCAGGGAGCGCTCCAGGCTCTCCGGTTCCACGACGAGCACCTCCACGCTGATGCCGACGCCGTCCTTGACGCCCCGGGCGATGGCGCGGACCGCGTCGGCGCACTGCCGCGGGCCGGCCTCCGGCCGCGCCTCGACCCGGACGGTCATGTGGTCCGTGCGGCCGCGTCTGGTCAGCTGGATCTGGAAGTGCGGGGTCACGCCGGGTGTGCGCAGGACGACCTCCTCGATCTGGGTGGGGAAGACGTTGACCCCGCGCAGGATGATCATGTCGTCGCAGCGGCCGGTGATCTTCCCGATACGGCGGAAGGCCGGCCGGGCGGTGCCGGGCAGCAGCCTCGTCAGATCGCGGGTGCGGTAGCGGACGACCGGCAGGGCCTCCTTGGTGAGGGAGGTGAGGACGAGTTCACCGCTCTCGCCGTCGGGCAGGACCTCGGGGGAGAGCGGGTCGACGATCTCCGGGAGGAAGTGGTCCTCCCACACGTGCGGGCCGTCCTTGGTGTCCACGCACTCCTGGGCCACACCGGGGCCCATGACCTCGGAGAGGCCGTATATGTCCACGGCGTGGAGGTCCATGCGCTCCTCGATCTCGCGGCGCATCTCCTCCGTCCACGGCTCGGCACCGAAGATGCCCACCTCCAGCGAGGTCGAGCGCGGGTCGACGCCCTGTCTCTCGAACTCGTCGAGGAGGGTGAGCATGTACGACGGGGTGATCATGATGATCTCGGGCCGGAAGTCCCGGATGATCTGGACCTGACGGGCGGTCATGCCGCCGGAGGCGGGGATCACGGTGCAGCCGGCGCGTTCGGCGCCGTAGTGGGCGCCGAGGCCGCCGGTGAACAGGCCGTATCCGTAGGAGATGTGCACCTTGTGCCCGGGGCGGCCGCCGGCGGCACGGATCGAGCGGGCCACGACCTCCGCCCAGGTGGCGAGGTCCCGCTCGGTGTACCCGACCACCGTGGGGCGCCCGGTGGTGCCGCTGGAGGCGTGCACGCGGCGCACCTCGGACATGGGGACGGCGAACATGCCGAAGGGGTAGGTGTCCCGCAGGTCGGCCTTGGTGGTGAAGGGGAACCGGGCCAGGTCCGCCGGCGTCCGGCAGTCGTCCGGGGTGACCCCGGCCTGGTCGAACTTCCTGCGGTACAGCTCGACGTGGTCGTAGGCGTGCCGCAGCGTCCGGCGCAGCCGGCGCAGCTGGAGGGCTTCCAGCTCCTCGCGCGGCAAGCGCTCGGCCCCGTCCAGCAGGTCCGCCGGAAGGGGCTCGCCGCGGCGGGGCCGGGGGCCCACCGGTCCGGTCGGTTCGCTGGTCATCGCGGCTCCTCCCATCACGTGTGCCGGACACCGCGGCCGCGGAACACCGCGGGCGCGGTCCCGCCGCATACGGCGCGCACGCCGGGGCCGCCGCCGCGCCCGGAGCGGGTGATCCCACGCATCGACCGAACATTCGGTCAGCACGGCACGGACCAGTAAGTCAAGTCGCGCCGGGGCCTGTCAAGAGGTGCGACCTCCTGCGGCGGCCGGCGCCGGCGGCTGATCCGCCCCTGCCACTTGCCGGACGGGGGGAGGGGTGCCTTATCATATACCGAACGAACGGTCGGTTGGGGTGGGGTGGTACGGATGTCGGAACAGCGGGCCGCCGCGTCGGCCGCGGGCACCGCGCTCGGCGAACCCGAGGAGCACTTCGAGGCGACGATCGCGCGGGACCAGCGGATCGAGCCGCGCGACTGGATGCCGGAGGGCTACCGCAGGACACTGATCCGGCAGGTGGCGCAGCACGCGCACTCCGAGATCATCGGTATGCAGCCGGAGGGCGAGTGGATCACCCGCGCCCCGTCGCTGCGCCGCAAGGCCATCCTGTTCGCCAAGGTCCAGGACGAGGCCGGCCACGGCCTGTACCTGTACGCGGCGGCCGAGACCCTCGGAGTCGACCGCGCGGACCTGACCGAGCGGCTGATCGAGGGCCGGCAGAAGTACTCGTCGATCTTCAACTACCCGACGCCGACCTTCGCGGACGTCGGCGTGATCGGCTGGTTCGTGGACGGCGCGGCGATCTGCAACCAGGTCCCGCTGTGCCGCTCCTCCTACGGGCCGTACGCCCGCGCGATGGTGCGGATCTGCAAGGAGGAGTCCTTCCACCAGCGGCAGGGCTACGAGCTGCTGATGACGATGATGCGGGGCACCGACGCCCAGCGGGAGATGGTGCAGGACGCGGTGGACCGCTGGTGGTGGCCGTCGCTGATGATGTTCGGCCCGCCCGACGACGCCTCGCCCAACTCGGCGCGGTCCATGGCCTGGAAGATCAAGCGCCACAGCAACGACGAGCTGCGCCAGCGCTTCGTCGACATGACCGTCCCCCAGGCCCGGAAGCTCGGCGTCACCCTGCCCGACCCCGAGCTGCGCTGGAACGAGGAGCGGGGGCACCACGACTTCGGCACCCCCGACTGGGACGAACTGGCCCGGGTCATCAAGGGCGACGGCCCGTGCAACGCCGGACGGATCGAACGGCGCCGCACGGCGCACGAGGAGGGCGCCTGGGTGCGCGAGGCGGCGCTGGCCCACGCCGCCAAGCAGGCGGCCCGCGCGCGGCGGGGGGCGGCGGCATGACCGGCCAGAGGCGGGAGTGGCCGCTGTACGAGGTCTTCGTCCGGGGCAAGCGCGGCCTCAACCACGTCCACGTCGGCTCGCTGCACGCCGCCGACGACCGGATGGCCCTCACCCACGCCCGGGACCTGTACACCCGGCGCAACGAGGGCGTCAGCATCTGGGTGGTGCGCAGCGAGCACATCACCGCCTCCACGCGCGACGAGAAGGACTCCTTCTTCGACCCGAGCGGGGACAAGGTCTACCGGCACCCCACCTTCTACGACATCCCCGACGACGTTCCCCACATCTAGGAGCGAGGGCATGAGCGACGACCACGTCTACATGTCCCTGGCCGAGGGACACGAGGACGACACCCGGTGGGCGTACGGCACCGGCTTCCAGGACCCGCTGCACGGCGTGGACACCACCGTCCCGGCCGGTGTCGACCGGGACGGACTCGCCGCGTGCTGCCTGGCCCTGGGGGACGACGCCCTGGTGAGTGCCCAGCGCCTGGCGCAGTGGACCACCCGCGCCCCCGAGCTGGAGGAGGAGGTGGCCCTCGCCAACATCGGCCTCGACCTGCTCGGCCAGGCCCGCCTGCTGTACGCCCGCTGCGGCCAGGCCGACGGCACCGGCCGCGGCGAGGACGCCTACGCCTACTTCCGTGACCCGGGCGACTTCCGCAACGTGACGCTGGCCGAACTGCCCAACGGCGACTTCGCGTTCTCGACGGCCCGGCTGCTGGTGCTCTCCAGCTGGCGGCTCGCGCACTTCGAGCGGCTGTCCGCGTCACCCGATCCGGTGCTGGCCGCCGTCGCAGCCAAGGGGGTGAAGGAGCTGACGTACCACCGGCAGTACGCGGCCGAGTGGGTGATCCGGCTCGGCGACGGCACCGAGGAGTCGCACCGCCGCATGCGGACCGGACTCCAGCAGGTGGTCCCGTACCTGGGTGAACTCCTCGACGCCCACGACGCCCACGACGCCCGGGACCAGGTCCTCGCCGTCCTCGGGCAGGTCACCGACGCGGCGGGCCTCGACCTGCCGGACGTGCCGCAGGGCGTGCCGCCGGACGCCGAGGGGCCCGGTCGCCGGGGCCGGCACACCGCGCACCTGGCCCCGCTGCTGGCCGAGTTGCAGTCCGTGGCCCGCGCCGACCCGGAGGCGACGTGGTGACCGCCCCCGCCCCGGCGCGGCGCGCCCGGCACATCGCCGGGCAGGTGCCGGACCCCGAGCTGCCCATGCTCACCCTCGCCGACCTCGGAGTACTGCGCGCGGTGCAGGTCGCCGACGACGGCACGGTCGTCGCGAGCCTCACCCCGACCTACTCCGGCTGCCCGGCCGTGGCCGAGATGCGCGCGGGCGTGGCCGCCCGGCTGCGGGAGGCCGGCTTCGACCGCGTGGAGGTCCGCACGGTCCTCGACCCGCCGTGGACCACCGACTGGATCACCCCCGAGGGACGGCGCAAGCTCGCCGAGAACGGCATCGCACCGCCGGGCCCGGCACCGCGCCACCCGCCTGGACCCGTGCCGCTCACACTGGCGCCGACGCGGCACCGGGTGACGTGCCCGCGCTGCGGTCGTGCGGACACCGAGGAGAGTTCACGGTTCGGTGCCACCCCGTGCAAGGCGCTGTGGCGCTGCCGTGCCTGCCGCGAGCCGTTCGAGTACGTCAAGGAGATCTGATGGCGGACCTGCCGGCCCCGGTCGGCGCGAGCCCCGCGCCCGGACACCGCACGCGTCGCCGCCCGGCCTTCCACGCCCTGCGGGTGGCGGCCGTACGGCGGCTGTGCGAGGACGCGGCCGAGGTGAGCTTCGACGTCCCCGGTGAACTGGCGGAGGAGTTCGCCTTCGCGCCCGGTCAGTCGCTCACCCTGCGCCGCGGGATCGACGGACGGGACGAGCGGCGCTCGTACTCGATCTGCTCCGCGGTGGGCGACCGGCCCCGCATCGGGGTCCGGACGGTGCCCGGTGGGCTGTTCTCCTCCTGGCTGGTGCGGGAGGTCCGGCCGGGCGACGTCGTGGAGGTGATGACCCCGACCGGAACCTTCACGCCGGACCTGTCCGTCCCCGGCCACCACGTCCTGATCGCGGCCGGCTCGGGCATCACGCCGATGCTCTCCATCGCCGAGTCCGTCCTCGCCGCCGACGGCCGCTCCCGCGTCACCCTCTTCTACGGCAACCGCCGCACCGACTCGGTGATGTTCGCCGACGAACTGGCCGACCTGAAGGACCTCCACCCGGACCGCTTCCAGCTCGCGCACGTGCTGTCGCGTGAGCCCCGCGAGGCGGAACTGCTCTCCGGACGGCTGGACGCCGGCCGGCTGGCCGCGCTCGTCGACGGGCTGGTCGACGTGGCCGGGGCCGACCACTGGTGGCTGTGCGGTCCGCCCGGCATGGTCCGCGACGCGCGGACGGTGCTGGCCGGGCTCGGAGTCCGCGACGACCGGGTGCACCAGGAACTGTTCTTCTCCGGTGAGGAGCCCGTCGCACCCGTGCGCCGGGAGGAGCGGCGGCCCGACGGACCGGTCAGCCAGGTCACCGTCGTCTTGGACGGCCGCTCCACCACGTCCCCGCTCTCCCGCGAGGAGCCGCTGCTCGACTCGGCGTCGCGGGTCCGGTCCGATCTGCCGTTCGCCTGCAAGGGCGGCGTCTGCGGCACCTGCCGGGCCCTCGTCACCGACGGCGAGGCCGACATGCGCCGCAACTACGCCCTCGAACCGGCGGAGGTGGCCGAGGGGTACGTGCTGACCTGCCAGACGTTCCCGGTCTCCGACACCGTGACCGTCGACTTCGACAGCTGAGGGGGGGCGGCGGAGCGCGGTGGGGACTCGCCGGCTTGGAGCGGGGGCGCGGGGCCGGGTGGGGTGGCCGGTATGGGGTGGGCGTGCGGGGCCGGCTGGATTGGCCGGTATGGGGGGAGGGCGTGCGAGGTCGGTGAGGCCGGGCGGTCCCGGGGCGCGCGGGGACCGGCCGGGGCCGGACGCGCGGGGACCGGCCGGGCCGCTCCGTCCCGGACCGGGCGCGTGAACCAGGTGGGCCGCTCCGCTCCGGGGCACCGCGCCGGGCCCGGCCGGTCACTGGGTCCCGGGGCACCCTGCCGGGCCCGGCCGGACTCGTCCGCCCGGTTCAGCGGCGCCGGGACCGGCCGGTGCCGGGCCGGCCCGCACCGGGGCCCGCCCCCGCCGGACGCGCTTCGGCCGCCTCGGCCGGAGCCGGTCAGCCGGAGGCCGTACCGGCTCCCGCCGGAGCACCCGGTGCCGGCACCGCCCCCGGTATCACCAGGTCGGCCCGGCTCCGGGTGGTGGCGACCAGCGCGGCGTTGGGTTCGTCGGTGCGCCGTACCCAGGCCGCCGCCTCCTCGGGCGACTTGCCGAACCGCTCGTGCCGGGCGGTCAGCCGGCGTACCCGTTCCCCGTCGTCGATCTCGCAGAACCAGACCTCGTCCAGGGCCTGCCGGACCCGGCCCCAGGCGCCGCTGTCCAGCAGCAGGTAGTTCCCCTCCGTCACCACGAGGCGGGCCGTCGGCTCCACCGGCACGGCCCCGGCGATCGGCTGCTCCAGCACCCGTTCGAAGCCCGGCGCGTAGACGACCTCGCCGCCGCCGTCGGGGCCGTCCTCGCGCAGGCGCCGCAGCAGCGCCGCGTACCCGGCCGCGTCGAAGGTGTCCGGCGCTCCCTTGCGGTCCCGGCGGCCCAGCCGGTCCAGTTCGGCGTCGGCGAGGTGGAAGCCGTCCATCGGCACGTGCGCGGCCCACGCCGCCCCCGCGTCCCGGTTCAGCTCCCGCACCAGGCGTTCGGCGAGCGTCGTCTTGCCCGCCCCGGGGCCGCCGGCGATGCCGAGCACCGCGCGCCGCCCGTCCGCCGGGAGGGCACGGGCACGGGCCAGGAGGTCGTCGAAAGTCAGCGCCACACCCGAAAGTGTGCCACCGCCGAAAAAGCGCCACCGCCGGGACCGTGCCACCGCCGGACAGGGTCCCGGGCCCGCCGCCGTCCGGGGCTGTGTCGCGGACCACTCGATGGGGGACGCCCGGGCGGGGAACTGTCACGGGTATGACCACGCAGCTCGGCCTTCCCGAAACCGTCCAGGCATGCCTCTTCGACCTCGACGGGGTCGTGACCAAGACGGCGGTGGTGCACGCCGCAGCCTGGAAGGAGACGTTCGACTCGTTCCTGCGCGAACGCGACGGCGCGGACTTCCGGCCCTTCACCGACTCCGACTACGGCGAGTACGTCGACGGCCGCCCCCGCGCCGACGGCGTGCGCACCTTCCTCGCCTCCCGCTCCATCGAGCTGCCCGAGGGCGACCCCGACGACCCACCGGACCGGCAGACGGTCAACGGCCTCGGCAACCGCAAGAACGAGCTGCTCCTGAAGAAGATCCGCATCGACGGCGTGCAGGCCTACGACGGCACCCTGCGCTACATCGAGGCGGTGCGCGCCGCCGGCCTGCGCACCGCCATCGTGTCGTCCAGCGCCAACACCGTGGACGTGCTGCGCTCCATCGGCGCCGAGCACCTCTTCGACGTCCGGATCGACGGCGTCGTGGCCCGGGCACGCCGGCTGCCGGGCAAACCGCGTCCCGACACCTTCCTCGCCGCCGCCCGCGACCTCGGCGTCGACCCCTCCCGCGCCGCGGTCTTCGAGGACGCCCTGGCCGGCATGGACGCCGGCCGCTCCGGACACTTCGGCTACGTCGTCGGCGTCGACCGCGTCGGCCAGAGGGACGCCCTCTACGCGCACGGCGCCGACCGTGTGGTCGAGGACCTCGCCGCCCTCGGGAGCGGCGAGTGATCACCGACCGCGCCTACGCCGTCGACCCCTGGTCGGTGCGCGAGACCGAGCTGAACCTCGACCTCCTCGCCCAGAGCGAGTCCGTCTTCGCGCTGTCCAACGGCCACGTCGGCTGGCGCGGCAACCTCGACGAGGGCGAACCGCACGGCCTGCCCGGCACCTACCTCAACGGCGTCCACGAACTCCACCCGCTGCCCTACGCCGAGGCCGGCTACGGCTACCCCGAGTCCGGCCAGACCGTCATCGACGTCACCAACGGCAAGCTGCTGCGCCTGCTCGTCGACGACGAGCCCTTCGACCTGCGCTACGGACGCCTGGTCACCCACGAACGCACCCTCGACCTGCGCCGGGGCCTTCTGGAGCGGGTCTGCGAGTGGACCTCCCCGGCCGGCTCCACCGTACGGGTGCGCTCCACCCGGCTGGTCTCCCTGACCCAGCGGGCCATCGCCGCCGTCGACTACGAGGTCGAGGCCGTCGACGGCCGCATCCGGGTGGTCATCCAGTCGGAGCTGGTCGCCAACGAGAGCCTGCCCGGCTTCAACGGCGACCCGCGCGCCAGCAAGGCCCTCACGTCCCCGCTGGAACCGGAGGAGCACCACGCCCTCGGCCCCCGGCTGCGCCTGGTCCACCGCACCCGGCGCAGCGGCCTGCGGGTCGCGGTGGCCGCCGACCACCAGGTGGACGGCCCCGGATCCACCACGACCGGCAGCGAGTCCAGCGACGACGTGGCCCGGCTGACCGTCACCTCCGTACTGGAGCCGGGGGAGCGGCTGCGGGTGCGCAAGACCGTCGCCCACGGCTGGTCGGGCGCCCGCTCCCGGCCCGCGATGAGCGACCAGGTCGAGGCCGCGCTGGCCGCCGCCGCGCGCGGCGGCTGGGACGGCCTGGTGGCGGAGCAGAAGTCCTACCTCGACGACTTCTGGGCCCGCGCCGACGTCGAGGTGCACGGTGACGAGGAGATCCAGCAGGCCGTGCGCTTCGGCCTCTTCCACGTCCTGCAGGCGGGCGCCCGCGCCGAGCGGCGCGCCATCCCCGCCAAAGGCCTGACCGGCTCCGGCTACGACGGCCACGCCTTCTGGGACACCGAGATGTTCGTGCTCCCGGTCCTCACCTACACCGAGCCCAGGGCCGTCGCCGAGGCGCTGCGCTGGCGCCAGGACACCCTGCCCGCCGCCCGCGACCGCGCCGCCCAGCTCGGCCTGCGCGGCGCCGCCTTCCCCTGGCGGACCATCGACGGCTCCGAGGGCTCCGCGTACTGGCCGGCCGGCACCGCCGCCTTCCACGTGGGCGCCGACATCGCGCACGCCGCCGTCCGGTACGTGGCGGCCACCGGCGACACGGACTTCGAACGCGACACCGGCCTGGAACTGCTGGTGGAGACGGCCCGCCTGTGGCGCTCGCTGGGCCACCACGACCACCACGGCGTCTTCCACATCGACGGCGTCACCGGACCGGACGAGTACAGCGCGGTCGCCGACGACAACCTGTACACGAACCTCATGGCCCGCTCCAACCTGCTGGCCGCCGCCGAGGTCTGCGAGCGGTACCCGGACGAGGCGGCCCGGCACGGCGTGGACGACGAGGAGAGCGCCACCTGGCGGGAGGCCGCCGAGTCCGTGCACGTCCCGTACAACGCCGAACTCGGCGTCCACGAGCAGCACGCGGGCTTCACCCACCACCAGCGCTGGGACTTCGCCCGCACCGGCGCCGACCAGTACCCCCTGATGCTGCACTTCCCCTACTTCGACCTCTACCGCAAGCAGGTCGTCAAACAGGCCGACCTGGTGCTGGCGATGTACACCTGCGGCCGCTGGTTCGACGCGCACTGCGACGAGGAGCAGATCGCCCGCAACTTCGCCTACTACGAGCCGCTCACCGTCCGCGACTCCTCCCTCTCCGCCTGCTGCCAGGCCGTCGTCGCCGCCCAGACGGGCCACCTGCGCCTCGCCTACGACTACGCGGCGGAGGCGGCCCTGATGGACCTGGCCGACCTGGAGCACAACACCCGCGACGGACTGCACATCGCCTCCCTCGCCGGTACCTGGATGACACTGGTCGCCGGGTTCGGCGGCACCCGCCGCGACGGCGACGTGCTCCGCTTCTCCCCGCGGCTGCCCGAGAAGTTCAGCCGGCTGGCCTTCCGGCTCCAGTTCCGGGGCCGGTGCCTGCGTGTCGAGATCGACGGCGGGCGGGCGACGTACACCCTGCTGTCCGGGCCGCCCATGCGGGTCGGCCACCACGGCACCGAGTTCACCGTGAACGGGGACGGCCCCGTCGTCCGCGCCGTCCCCGCGCTCATCCCGCGCCCCGAGCCCGAACAGCCGCCGCACCGCCGGCCGAACGCCCGCTGAGGAACTCCGCCGACCGGCCGTATCCCCGTCTGCGGGCCCGCGCGCCCCGGGTTAACGTGAACGCGTCCACCCGGGGTTCGCCCGGGGTTCTCCGTACGTGCGGCTGAGGGGTGCACATGGCCGACAGCGCGCACGCCGTCCTGACCGGTGGGCGGCGAGACGGGGAGGCGACCGGGTCCGGCGCCCCCGGACGCCTCCCCGCCACCCGCCTGTTCGCCGCCGTCGCCTGCGTCTTCACCCTCGCCCAGCTCCTCCTCGTCCGCCCCGGCCTGGGCCTGGGCTGGGACGAGACCGTCTACGTCAGCCAGGTCACCGGCCACACCCCCGCCGCGTTCTTCAGCGCCCCCCGCTCCCGCGGCCCCTCCCTGCTGGCCGCCCCGGTCGCCTCCTGGTCCTCCTCCACGGAACTGCTCCGCGTCCACCTCGCCCTCCTCTCCGGCCTCGGCCTCTTCCTCGCCCTGCGCGCCTGGCGCGGCCTGTTCCCGGCCGGAGTCCTCGCCGCGGCCGGCGCCCTCTTCGCCACCCTGTGGGTGACCCTCTTCTACGGCCCCCAGGCCATGCCCAACTACTGGGTCGCCGTCGGCGCCCTGATCTGCGCCGGTTCCTTCCTGCGGGCCCGCGCCGACCGCTCGGCGCGGGCCGCGCTGTGGGGCGTGGCGGCCGGCGCCGCGCTGATGGCCTGGATGCGCCCGGCCGACGCCGTCTGCACCGCCGTCCCGCTCCTGGCCGTCGCCCTGTGGCGCCGCCACGTCCGGCTGCTGGTCGCCCTGGCGGGCGGTCTCGCGGCCGGGGGAGCGGAATGGGTGGTCGAGGCGTACGCCTGGTACGGCGGCCTCGGGGAGCGGCTGCGCGAGGCGTCCCGCATCCAGGGCGGCCTCGGCTGGCAGATCGCCGTCGACGACCAGCTCCGCAGCCTGGGCGGACGCGCCCTGTGCCGCCCGTGCACCGGACCGTTCCCGCACCCCGCGGTGACCCTGTGGTGGTTCGCCCTGCCCCTGCTCGCCGCCCTGGCCCTGGTGATCGCCGTACAGGCCGGACGCACCGCCCGCACCCTGCTGCCGCTCGCCTGCGCCCAGGCCGCCGCCCTGCCCTACCTGCTCATGATCGGGTACGCGGCGCCCCGCTTCCTCCAGCCCGCCTACGCCCTGCTCGCCGTCCCGGTCGCCGACGCCCTGCGGCACCTGGCGCGCACCCCCGGCGGCCGGTGGCGCCCGGTCGCGGCGCCCCTGGTGGCGCTCGCGCTGGCCGGACACCTGGCGGTCCAGTACGCCGTACTGGACCGCACCGTCGACCGCACCACCCGCGCCCGCCAGGACTGGGCCCGCGCGGCAGACGCGCTGCACCGCCTCGGCGTGCGCCCGCCCTGCCTGCTCACCGGGCACGAGGCCATCCCCCTCGGCTACTACACCGGCTGCTCCTCCGGGAACACCGCCGGTCACAACGAGAACACCACCCCCGCCGAGATCGAGCGCACCGCCCGGCGCGTCCCGGCCGCCGCGGTCACCGCCCCCGGCGCCGCGGTGCCCGGCTACGCCCGCTCCTGGACCCCGCACCGGATCGGCGACCTGCGCGTCCTCGTCGCCCCGCGGCCGGGTACGAGCGGCTCTCCGAGGCCGGGACGCGGGAGCTGAGCCGCGAGACGGCAAAGCAGCGCGCCCGCCGTCCGGTCGGACCGCCCGCCGCCTTCTGACGGCCGCCCGCCGGCGCCTCGCCCCCTCGGCATCCGCCGAGGTTAAAGATCGCGTGACGGGAAACGCGAAAGCAGACCGAGACGCCCCAGGCGACGCAGCGCGAGCGAGAGGGAGGCAGCGATGGGCACGGACCCGATGGCCGACGATGTCTACCAGCCCACCGGAAGCAACGAGGAGCAGGAGGACGCCGCGCCGCTGGACATGCAGGACGCCCTCGACGAGCGCACCTACGACGACGCCCTCGACGAGGGCTACTCCCCGCCGGAGAAGCCCCTCGGTGTCGACAAGGTGGGTACCACCGCCGCCGAGCAGCGCGACGGCGAGACCCTGGACCAACGGCTCGCCCAGGAGGTGCCCGACGTCTCCCCGCCCGCCGGTGACGGCATCGGGGACAGCCCCGAGGGCGAGGGCGAGCCGGTCGACCCGGAGGCGGGCACGGCCCGCTCCGGGCGCCTGGTCGCCCCCGACGAGGGCGTCCGCACCGACACCACCAGGGAGACCGTCGCCGAGGACGTCGGCATCGACGGCGGCGCGGCCGGTGCGGAGGAGGCCGCCGTACACGTCGTCGAGGACGACACGGACCTTCCCTAGCGGCCGGCTGTCAGGGCAGCAGCTTGTCCAGGGCCGCCGGGCCCTCGGAGGCCAGCTTGCGGCGGGCCCATTCCAGATTGCCTTCGGTCAGGTCCCGGCCGGCCGCGAGGACCACGTCCTCGGGGGACACGTCGGTGCCGGTACGGGCGTGGAGCAGACCGTCCGGGGTGACGCGGTCCTCGTCCGCGCCCGCCCCGGACGGCCGGGAAGCGTCGGGCTGTGGTGTCGACATGATCGGTACGCTCCTCGGGGTCCGGATCGCTGGTTCGGTCCCGGTGTCCCGGTCCCGAATATCCCGATATCACCGTAACGTCCCCGAGGGGCCGGGGCGCCCTAGAAGGCCGTGAGCGTCAGCCGGATACCGGTGGGCGCGGTGTCCTGGATGTAGGAGGCGAAGTCGGCGACGTCGTCGAAGGCGAAGCCGTACGCCTTGCCGTCCTCGGTGGCCGCGTGCATCGCCTTGGCGTAGTGGTTGGTGAGCGCGGTGCCGTAGAACGCGGCGGGGTCGGTGGCCGGCTGGGCGGGCGACGACAGCAGCGTGGAGCGGTTGAAGCCGGCGCCGAGGACCGCCGCGACCGGACCGGTGGTGCCGTCGTTCGGCGCGGCCAGCGCGCCGTCGCAGAACAGCACGTCCCGGGTGGACGGCTTGGCGAAGGAGACCTCGGCGGGCCCGCTGAAGGTGAACCGCTCCCCGCGCACCCGGCCGGTGAAGGTCCCCGCGTCGGTGGTGACGGTGAGGTCCTTGCCGGTGTAGGTGCTCCACACCTCGTCGATGTACGGGGCGAAGTAGTCCTTCGCGAACAGCCCGGCGTCCAGCCCGTGCCCGGGGGCGATGATCCGGGTGTCGTCGATGACCAGCGGCGCGAACTCCTCCACCTGCCGGACCGCCGCGAACGCCGCCGCCCGGCCGCCGGCCTTCACGGTGCCCGTCGTCTGGTCCTTCGCGCCGGTCAGCCGGATGGCCATCGGCACGCTGAACATGTCGACCATCGTGGTGTTGCAGAACATGCCGGAGGCGTTGTACGTGAACTCCGCGCAGTCGTGCAGCACCCCGTAGTTGGGGTCGGACGACACCCAGCCGGCCGGGTACTGGAGCGCGGCGTTCCCCGCGCCGTCCGTGACCGCCTTGAACTTCAGCTTCTCGCCGAGCGCCACGTAGATCCGGCCGGACATGTACGGCAGGGAGAGCCGCGTCTCGCCGCCGCCGGACAGGGTGATGCCGTAGTCGGTGTAACCGTCGGCGCCGTTGTCGGACAGGGCGACCGGCGCCAGGGTCCCGTCCGGGGTGAGCCGCACCTGCTTGCCGTCCACGTTGCCCACGACGTAGAGGTGGACGTCGCCGTCGCCGAAGGAGCCGGTCTCGTTGACGACCGTCAGCGGCAGCGCGCCCGCCGCCCCGCTCCCGGCCTGAGCCGCGTTCGAGCTGTTGTCGGCGAGGGCGTGCGGGGCGATGGCGGCGATGGCGGGGGCGGCCACCGCCGCTCCGCCGAGGGCGAGGAGCAGCTTGCGGCGGCCGAGCGGACGCTGGTGACGAGCGGTCATGTGGGAGGCCTCCCGAGGGCTTGCGTGGTGCGGCGCGTGAGAGCGCTCTCAGATCGGGCCCGATGCTACGCAGCCGACAGGGAGCGGCCAACGGCCGACGGGTGCGTCAAATGGGTTGATCGCGTGCGGAGTCACGGATATCGGAAGCGTCGAGGGGGCCCCTTAACCGGCGTTTAAGGGCCGCTTAATCCGCCTCGGCGCGGGCGGCGGCCCGCCGCGGCGCCCAGGCGGCGGCGCCGGGCGCGCTCCCCCGGCTCCCCGCGGCACCGGCCCTTGTCGGCGGGACGCGGGCGGGGGCCGGACAGCCGGCCGCGCCGG